>NZ_AXBW01000084.1:0-226719 GCF_000475355.1 Marinobacter sp. C1S70
AATTATCCTGACAGAGGGGGCAGGAGGGGCGAAGATACCGGTGGCGCATTACAGTTGCCTCAGCACGGCACCGAGCAACTCCACATTGCCGGCGTGCAGGCCGGTGATCGAGACGCCACCGGGCAACGACACCGTTAATCCTTCCGACGAGTTCGGGCCAGGTACCGCCGCCACTTTGGCAAAGCCAGGTGACGCCGCCGGGCGCTCCGGAACCACTACCTCTGACTCAGCCAGCTTTTTACGCCAGTAAACAAAGCGGCAATAAGTCAGCGATTGCTGTTGGCAGTAGGCCATGCCGGACAAACCGGATGCCTGCCAGTCGTCGATATGTTGCTGCCAGAGACGTTTGCGTTCGGCGTGTGTCATGATGATTCCTCCTGGTGTTTACGAGGAAATCAGTGTGGGCAATCTTGGTAACCGAATGTAGGTGCGGGTTTATTGGCGCTTACAATGAACTTCACCAGCAGGGCCAGAATGGCCCAGCTGTGGCGGCTGTCGCTTCGGTTGCTGGTGCGCAGGTAGCTCACCAGCAGATGGCGACCGCAGAACACGTACAGCGGGAAGTAACAATGGTGATCGTAGTAGGCGTTAAAGAACTTGCCGGGCTGGTCGCCATGCACCGGAACGTCGGTGCCATCAAAATCCAGCACAATTTCCTTGGGTGGAGTCTCGTGCTGTTCAATGAAGTGATGCCACAGCAGTTCGTGGGCTTTGACCACCGCCTGCCGGTCCACGCGCTGTTCCATCCGGCACAAGGTCGATTTGCCCGCCAGAATGGCATCTTCACCGGTCGCGGTCTGAAGTGCCTGATCAGCGCGTAGCGCCTCATGATCGTTCAGGTCTTCGTACCCGGCGGCCACGCCAAAGACCCGCTGCCGGATCATGGCCTGAAGCTTGTGGCGAACCAGTACCGGATTACGGGCATCGTCCAGAACCGTAGCCAGGCGCTGAGTGAGCTGGTGTTGTTTGTCGACTTCGCGAAGCAGGAGCAATCCGGCATCGGAGGTGATATGACCACCGGAAAAATCGGCTTCAATTTGGCGGCGAGAGAGTGGCGAGAAGGTCAGTTTTTCAGGTACCATTTTGGATAGCGGCTGTTGGTTCAGTGGTGATGGTGTAAGGTCCTGAAACCATAGCACTTTCAGCCGCTCCCTTCCTCCTTACGCTACCTTCTCATGAGAAATCCGGGCTAGCAGCGCAACATCGTCTGAACTCAAAATACCAGCCTCTGACGTAGTGAGGCTGTGATCAAACCCTTCTCCAACGGACTCTGCAGATGAGCCAGGCTCGACCCATTTGCCGTTGGCAAGAACCTTTACTCCGGATTGAGCTGTTAGCCAATTTTGAAACTGGTCAAATTGATCAGTTACAAACTGATCTACATCCTCAAACTCAAGTTCTTGAAAGTACATTTCTCGATTTTCGAGCACAAAATCCTGAAGAAAGTCTAACCCCTTGACCTTTTTATCTCTTTTTAATTCTCCAAGTAAACTTTCAAGGGCAGGTGAATACCATTCCTTCATTGCTGACCGCCCTCTTTCTCTAGCAGCTCTTCTAGCCTAGCCTTTAGCTCCTCAAACAATTCCAGCTCAGCACGCGAAATATCAGAAGTCTTTTTCACATGAGTAATAAATGACTTTATTTTATTAATTCGCTTTTCAGCATCGTAATCATAATCAATATCACGCAAAAGAGTCCCCGACTCCAACTGAACTCTTACTTCCTTTATCAGGACATTTTTAGAAAATTTTCTTAGGTCGGAAGGGTTTTTTACTTCAAGTTCGTTATCAGCTCTAGGTGTTATCGCATCATAAATTCTATATAGATTTTCTTTATTCTCGAACAAACCTTTCTCAGAATTCCATCCGAGCCATTCATTTTTGAAATATTTGTTACCACCTACCATTTCAGCGAAAAGCGAGAACAACTTAGAATCGGCACGTTCCGCGTATTCAGGATCGTTCTTCATCTGCATAAATGCTTGAAAACCCTGGTGACGCCTTTGCACCTCGGCCGGCCTCATTCCTAGCAAGGTGCTTATCTTTTTATAGTCCTGGCCTGATCTCACCATGTCGGTTATTAACTTGGCACTCTGATAGCCGCCCCACTGACGAGGGCCAGAAACATGCCGAATCCCCATCAGTCTGTAAGAGTAATCTTTAATCTCTTCTTCGGACCCTTCAACTAAAATAACATTTATTCTTTTATATTTTTCCTTCAACTGTTCAGGAAAGTCATCGAAGAACTTCTCCTCTCTATGATCATAATATTCCGATATAAGAGACTTGAAGGCAGCCACCCTTCTATTTCCTTCGATTACCAAAAACCTCTTCTCTTTCTTTTCACCTAAGTCATCATCCAATTCTTTTACAACGATCTTATCCACTTCCAAAAATCCATTTCTAAGAATGGAAGTTTCGAGATCAGAAATATTCTCTTTGATTAGCCTTTGCTGAGTTTCGACTTGTCTATGAACAATTTCCTTAGTCGTTAAATCAATATGATCAGCGCCATCATTAAGACGATAGTTATTAGGATCCAGCATCAGCTGACCCAACCCAACGGTTATCTCTTTAGTCTTAATGGTCATCAGCGAGTCTCACAAACTCGTTCCGGGCACAAAGCTCCCAGAACGCCAGATCTTTGATTTTACGAACTTTCTTCTTTCCATCGACACATAGGCTATAGTGTTTATCGAGCTTTCTGATTTGCCCCATAAAATATTCTTCGTCTTGCTTGCCCTGCGTGTTCAAGATGGCCTTAATTTCCTGCGACTTAATATTGGCGACCTGGTGGATCACCCAGGAGAGGATGAGCGTCGAATAGTCATTGTCTCCGGTTTTAAAGTGCGTCAGTTCCTGGGTCGAGAGGATGGTACCAACTCCAAATTCCCGTCCTTCTTTCAAAATTTTCTTCAAGCTCTCGAAGTCCTGGGACATAAAATTGTCAGCTTCGTCGACCAGAATCATTTTGGAGATCTGACGAAAATTACCATCAAGCTTCGAGCTACCCTGCTGATGCATCTGTGTGTAGAAAAGGTCTAGCGTCAACGCGACGACAAGGTTCTGGATGGTACGGTCGTATCCTGAGAGATTAATGACTGTAACACCATCAATTAGGTCATAAAGTGATTGAGTTTTACTCGTATCCGGTTCAAAAATTTCATAGGCAGATAGCACTTCGAGCGCCGCGTATAAAGAGTCGTGGTCGATCTTCTCCTGCTCCTGAAACGTTGCCCAGACATCCTCCAGAGTTGGAGCGGGCCTACTCCAAGTGCTTTCATCATTTGAGTAAATGCCGGCAGCTTCATAGGCGTCCCGGATCACCGTGCGCAATTTGCTTTGCTGCTTTACGCCAAGGTTATAAGACTTTGTCATCGACGAAATGAACTGACCAGCAACATGCACCGGTAGCTTCTTCTTGTCTCCAAACAAGGCAAATGGGTTGAAAGGCAAGCAGTCAAGTTCGAAAACCTTGGCATTAGTCGCCTGTACAAAATCGTCTTTAACGTAGTCAGCCTTGTAGTCGAAGATCAGCATCCCTATTGGGGCTCCGTCAACGTTATGATTTTGATTTCGAACAAGCTGAGTAATCAGTGACTTAGTGAATTGGGTCTTCCCTGTGCCCATCGTGCCAATAATTCCGGTATTCGTATTGAAGAGCTTTTCGGTATTCGTAGGCTCCCAATAGACTACCTCACCGCTTTGAACATCCTTGCCAAACTCTACCCTGAGCGGCTCGGCAGGTGCCACAGGTTCGGAATCGCCCACCTTTTCTTCAGAAGTATCATCAGCCGCAGCGGGGAAGACACCGCTATCATGTTTTGAAAATGGGTACACGACCGTTTCCGCCTTAGTGGGGGCAGGCTTCGTCGCTTCATCCTCTTTTGTGCCTGCAAGTTGTTGCTCAGTGAAAGGCTGCAGAAAATACTCTTTGGGCACATGAAGGAGTGACGAGTTGTCGATTTTCGCTCTAAGGTCTTGGTAAGGGGTCCTTACTAGCTCATCCAGTAACCCCATCGGTATTTCAGCCTGAAGAACTTCTTCAGCTATTTCATACTTCTCTTCAAAACAGGACTCATTGTTGATGTGAGCTACTACCATTGCACCGGGATAATTCGGGAGCTGACCGATCCCATACAGGCCTTCTAACCACTCTTCGCGATGGTTTAAGAAATCCTCGAAATGGTTATCCTCGAAAACTCGATACAGCTGATACTTCTCGATTTGCAGAAGCACTTGGCGAATGAATAGCCCGCGATAGAGACGCGACGCAAGCGTGTCCGGTCCCAAGAGATCTTCTTCCATGTATCGCTTCAACTCAACCGCCTGCTCTCTCGCCTTGGAGAAATCAGGGCGGCCCCCAGCTTTTACCTCCACAGGTAGGAGGTAGAGTTGTCCTTCCTTAAAACCTGCGAACAGGATATCGTCAGAGATTGCACCTTTTTTGATCTTGCGATTGTGGCGCGAGAAATCACTATCGGTCATCGCAAGTCCAATATTGCCGGCCACTCTGATCATTTCGGCGACAGAGATAGGAATCCAGGTGATATCTGACTGGGCCAAAAGGGTACTAACGATTTTATAGGCACCGATAATGCCTTCTTTCGCAATCTTTTCTTTCGAGTGGTCGGTAATCAGTCTGAGCAGCCATTCACCATTGAACGCATTGAACTCTCGAATCAATTCATTGCCAGCATTGCCCAAGACGTTCTTATAAAGGTCAACTTGCTTGGTGACGGTGATCGCGTCATAACCCGACGAGCTTGTGTATTGATCGGAGTAGTGAATCAGAATCACGCCTTCGGTGGCTTCAAAGAACTTCAGCGTGACCTTTGGATCTATGATGGTCGTCCAGACTGAACTATCGTATGAGCGCTCCAGCAAGGACATAAACTCCTGACTCACTGCGAGGCTCGTGGCCGAATGATCATGATAGACATCGTTCTTGGACTGAGAGGGGCGCCAAAGCGTTCCTATTAACTTAGCCAGCTTCAAGTGCGGTGAAGAGCCGTAATCGACACCTTTCAGGCCAAACGCCGTGAAGTATCGGTCGCCCTCGCTCCTCGAAGACTCACCTGACAACAGTCCAGCGCAGGCAACACCCGAAACGTGCTCATCAATGTTGTTGTCCACAGCCTCCACTTTCTGATCATTCTTGAAGAATGTCAGGTGAGCATAAGCTTGCTGTTCCACCTGGTTGTGCTGAAACTTGCTGAACGTTAGCCTGGTTCGCAGTAGATCGATTACCGCGTCGGCATTACGACGTGCAGCTCCCTTATCGAGCCCGTACCGTTCTTTGATTTCGTCATACATCCCCATCTCAGCGAAAATATCAAACTCCGTCTCGACCAACTTCTCGTCGTAGAGATTGACGTGTATGTGACGACCGCCGAGCAAGTTCGCCTGATAGTAGGACACCAGCCCTCTGAATAACTCTGAGTTTTCTGCGTTGTTGACAGAGTTTATTAACAGAGGGGCGTCATCGACCTGGCGGAATAGCTGCTCAAATGTAGACGTGAACTCCTCGATTTTGTGCTTTACAAGATTTATCACAAAATCAAAGCTTGTATCCTGATGTGGCACTATCTCCAACCAGAGGGGGTTCTCTGGCACAGCCTGTGTATAGCTGTAACGATTGTCTCTGTCGAAAAGGTGAGGGAGTAATCCCCGTGCGTTTAATCGTCCTTTCGTAACCTCTGGTAATTCGCGAAAGCTACGCGCTTCACCATCTTCAACGATTTCTTCGACCAAACTCAGATAGTAGGCCATGACCAGCGGATGGAACGGAGTAAAAAATCGACGCTCCTCCACTGTTGCCAGCCCAATGCGAATCACCAGCCTTTCAGAGCTATCGAGCGGCTTCCCCTTCTTAATTTTGTCCAAGTACTCAACGGAAGCCAGAACATACTCTTTACCTAGGGCAACAAGTTCAGGCCCCCAGCTAGCCAGCGAGGGCAACGTCTTACGCTCTTGAAAGTAAGAAACAAGGGCGGCATAGGCTTGATATATTCTGTCGTCGGCGAGCGAAAGGTTTGAAAGTGGAATTCCTTTGCGTCGATCATTGTCCCATTCGATGCACTCTTCGTTAACGAAGGCAGACTCTGCCTGGAGCAAGGATTTTCGGAAGAATACTGGCTCCGATTCTTGGCTATCGAAGACGACGGTCTCTTTCCCTGGCCGATACACACCATTGAAGTTATCGTCTTTAAAAAGCCTGGCAAACCGACTTGGATCAAAAATCACTGGTAGCCGCAGTGCTTCTTTGCTCGGTTCTCCTTCAACGAGTACAAAGAGAGACCTGTCCCCATTCCTCAGGGTGAAATTAACTTCGTCAGACTCATCGTAGAGCTGCTCGAAATCGATCTTTCCCACTGAATTTACGTCAATTGTTTCACCGCTGTCGGATAACACGGCCTCAGGGGTGACGTCAGGATTAACGTCAAGGCAATGTTGGTCTGCCTGGAGTACGAGTGCTCTTCTCTTTCTATCGATGAGAAAGCGATTCTCAAAGTCCGAAAGATAAAAGACCCCCTGTTGCACTACTAGGCAATGAAAGCTGTATTTTTCGTTCGAAGAATCTCGATTGAGTCTCAGACTAAAAAACTCTGGTTCACCACTACATGGTCCGGAGATAGTGAAGGTCGACTTGTCGCCTCTAAAAGAGAAATCAATGTCAATGACGTCAGACATAGCTCTTGGCGTAACCAAAAGCTCCTTTTTTTCTAATCGCTGACCAACGAACTTGATCTTGAAGCTGAACACGTCCTGACCACTCGGAACCTCAATAATCAGATGCTTATCTCGCCTACCCGCCGAGGTGTCTTTCTTATCTCTTACGTCGATTTCGCAGCCATTGACCTCGATTCCTTCATAGTCGAGAGTCAGCTTTTTCTGGAGTTCCTCTTCGTCTCGAAACTCTTGGTAGTTGAGCTCGGTCCAGGGAACCTCGGCTCCTTCTCCAAAATGTTCTTGTATGAATTTTGATCCGAACTTGGTCAGCTTGTCTTCCAAGTCATTCGGGAAATGCTCAACAGCAAACTCTATCTCTTCCCTTAGCTGTCGATTCGACTCCAGTCGGCGCGCTACCTGCTTTTCGTTCGAATTGCTTAACACCTGAGGGTCGTTGAACAGCCCTAGCTCCTGGAAACGCAAGTCTCCGTCTAGCAATGCATCATGGAGGTGTCGAAATCCGAATACACTGGAGCCTTCTTCTGTGATTATCCGGGCTTGGTGCTCTAAGAGGCATCGGGAAGCGACTTGATTCTGAAGCCCACCAGATATCATGAGATCCAGCTCATTTTTTGTTTGATTAGGCGACCAAACAGCGTCGCCCTGGGCCAGGTCGAACGCACTATTAATCAAAGTATCAAGAAGGCTGTTATGTACGATTAGCAAAGCGCACCCCTCGAAAGGGGGCATTTCAGCTGCCACAGTATCCCGAAGGTTTGATATGTAGTTTTCTGTGTAGCAACCATTCTGAATATCAGGCTGCTCCAAATGCCCGGTCACCAACAAACGCACATCATTAATCCGGAGATATGATAGTTCGTGCTCGCCATAACGTAGTCGACCATCACACTGTTCTAACAACTCCGAAACAAGACGTACCGTATTTTCCGGGTCTGGTGATTTGAACTGATACCGGGCGCCCGCCTCTATCCGGGACTGAAGCCAACCACGTAGATTACTTACCAAGAAGGCTTCAAAGTGTTTTTCGGACATAAACCGCATCTCCGCTATCGCTCATTCGCTCGACGTTACCAATTCGCTCCAAAAACCTGATGATCGCTTGCTCTGACTGTCTGTCGAACCAGACCCCACGTTTTCTAAACTCCTGAAGCAGCTCTTGGAACTGAATCTGCTTTCTGCTGCCGATAGCCAGGTTTGTGAGAAGGAGTAGATAATCTTGAGAAATTGTCAGCACTCTTCCTGAGCGCCCCCTCACCTGGACAAAGTGTGGTGCAATTTCATTCTCAAATGCGTTCACAAACTTATTGTTTACAGCGTGTTGGTTCGTACCTTTTGTCCCAAAAATTTCCTTGGCAGTTCTACTGAGGATCTCAATCAGTTCTTTCGTTGATTGAGGATATTCTTCAAGAGATGGAAATTTTCTTTTTTCTCGATACTTTTCGCAGAACCTTATCAGCGAGCTATTAATGCTGTTACGCTGTAACGTATCCATATCGTTTATATCTAAAAAAATCTTCCAAAGAGGAAATTTTATCGCTTTCTTATTCTTCGGTTGATTCAGATATTCAAGCATAGAAAGAACCGGGAATAGATCGAAAGTTTTCGTCCTCAGGTGACGAAAAGCTTCTCTAACCTGATTCCGCTCTAAGCTAGCCTTCTCGGTATCAAGAATGAAAAAAAGTGGTTTACTAGCAGGCTGGTCCGTCCAACCATTGATATTCAATGCCAACTGGGAGCTATATAAGAAGGTATAAATGCTAAAAAATGCTCTAAGGTTGTCTAAGAAATATCCGGGGTGCTCCAAAAGAAAGCCAAGATCCTGGGAAAAGAGCTCTGACATAAATGGCAAATAAGGACTCTCAACGGGATCCTCATTACAATCAGTCAATTGCTGTTGGAACGCTTCAACAAGCTCTTGCTCTAGGAAATTCACTTCACTGCTGAGTTTCGGAAATCTTCGATTCGAGTCACGAATGAAGCCAATAAAAACTTGCGCAACATGTTTATTAGTAGATGCCTCAGCCTGAGCGGCTTTGGCAATTAGAAATTCCGGAGAAACTTTAAACAAGCCTGCCGCTTCATTATCGAAATACATCTTTTCAATAAGAGGGAAAATTTCTTGGTCCGTTAGCTTATACTGTAAGCGACCATAAACTGAGGACTTAAAACTCTCTAACGTTGCGCCCTTCTCAAGCCGCTTTTGAAAAGCCACCGTCAAAATGCTTCCAGCTATTGCTTCGAAATCAAGACCAGACGACTGAGACCGAAATGGCAGAAAATGGTTAACGAAGTTTTTGTTCTGAATTTCTTGTTCATCCAGCGCAAACAAGTTATCGGGAATACTCACTCGACACCTCCGACAACGATCTCACTATCTTCAATTTCATTCGTAAGATAAACGTGTTGTCTACCATCCGAAAGCATCAGCTTGTTTGAACGAATGACGAGTTTTATTACGTCGTCGACGATCTCCTCCAAAATCACAATCGTATTCTTATCGTGCTTATTCGGCCTGTACCCATCGTTTATTTTAGAAACCAGCTCAAGAAAACTAAGGTTTACATTAAACGTTTGAAGTGGTTCATCACCAACCTTAAGGCAAACCGGAAACTCGTGGATATTTGCCATCTCTTCATTTTCAATTCTTTTGAGGTCAGGCTTAATATCGGCAACTGCCGAAATAAAGACGCCGTTTCTGGAGCACAAAAATAAATGCTGTTTTGCAGTTAATGACGGATCCAACCTGTTTCCAAATCGAACCAATGCATATACAAGCTCATCCTTGTAGAAACTTCTCAGCTTTTGACGCTCCTCAGCACTTCCATCATAGCTTTTATGTAAACGCCAAATCTCAATGTATCTGTCGTAAAGCGGCTGTTCAAAATCCTTTTTGAAACGTTGATGAAAGTTATTCCCAATGGCGATATCCTGAAACAGATAGAAAAATCGCAACCAACCAGCCGACTCAATGTCGACTATGCCAAGGGCTTCCTGCACTGAATTCTGGAACTCATCGAAAGCCTCTTCTCTGATACCTAGAGGATGCTGAATGAGGAACTGATCAATACTCCGAGACCTAATCGTGCATGGGTCAAAATGGCTGATAACATCACTCAAGTCATTGTGACCAGCCACAAATAGATTGTTGAAAAGCAAGCTGGGGCCGCAAATCAAATGGTGAACGAAATCGAGCAGAGCCCGCGCAGAAAGAAATTGATCAAATTTCAATCTAGCAGAGAGAAGCAAGTGGACTATCCGATCACGCACCTGCTCGTGTTTGAGTAACTCATAGTTCAGAGTCAGTGTGCTGGGATTCGTTCGCACCGCATCCAGATACGCCAGATGTAGCGGATTACTTTCAGTGGAGGCAACTACGCGCGAAAACAGTTCACTGATAAAGCTCGATCCGGTCTTTCCGTCCTCAATACTGAATTTCGGATACTGTTCAAAGTTAAGGAACTTGTATGAGACTGAAATTTCGTCCCCACTTTGGAGGTAGGATTCAATGGCACTCCTGATGTTTTCGTGGCGGGGATGTCCTTGAGATGCAAAGTTAAATAGCATCCCGACATTTATTCCAATGACCAGCGGCTTGTCCGACTCACGGTGCTCGTCAAAGAGCTGGTCTAACGCTTCAATTGCATCTTGGTCGGGTTTAAACGCATGAGTAGCATCTAGGTGAAACCTGATTCTGTCCGAGTAGGTCTCGTAATAGCGTTTTAGAATTTCAGACTTTCCGTCACCGGAAGAGCCACACAAGAAGATGACACTTTCTGACGAAAGGTTCGAATTCAGAAGATCTCTGAAGTCTTTCTCAATCCTCGTTTCGACGTAGAGGTAGTCTTTTAGCTCGTCTTGCTCTTTTTGTCCCGCCCCCAGCGTTGTAACCGCTTGAGCTGACGACCGAGCCAGGGTGTCAAGCAACCGTTTGAACTGCACGCTATGTCCTTAACCGTCCGGTGGTACCGCGAGTGATTATAATTTTTAGAAAAACGACCAAAGGTCATTGAGGCTACCATAGCGAGATTTCACGAGGGAAGCTAGAACCTCACCCCCTGGAGGGGAGGTATAGAAAGGTGGGAAAAGTTAATAAACTCAACAATTAAACGTTCGTTCCGATGTACCCGCAGCGTTGGCTGGCGTCGAACATCCAGCTCTTGGTGACTCTTGCACCAATGGTGAAATTTACGAGATTTCCTTCCGATGGTTCTCAATCACCATCTTCTGGCTCTTCAACGTGCTGTGCCACTTCCTGCAGCTCCACTCCAAAGTAGATGCAAAGCTTGTCCAGGATTTCTGTCGTCGTGTTGTAGCCACGCTGGTTCGCTATTTTGGACAGGGTCGTCCTATGAATCCCAGTCTCTTTCGAAACCTCATCCAGTGTAACCCTACGATTTTCTTGGAATCCTTTCTCGGCGATCAGCTCTTTTAGGCGGAATCTAATCATTGGGGCATCCTCAGCTAAGACCTCAATTCTACCGAATCAGCAGCCCACTTTCATCCAACGTTGAGCACGATCTACAAAAGATGCTTGACAGCGTCGATCATTCGCATATTATGTAGCTTGTACGCATCATAAAGCGCAAAGGAGCTACATATGAAAAGTACAGAATACCTTACAACCGAAGAGCTTGCGGAACGCATTCGTTACGACGCTCGGACCATCCGGGAGCGTCTGAAAGATGCGGTCTTGCTTGAGGGTGTGCACTACATCAGGCCGTTCGGCGGCCGGAAGATTTTGTATCTGTGGGAGCCGATTGAGAGGGACATGTTCGAACACTCTGGCCACCACTCCCTTGCAATTCCTATGGCTAACGGAGGGCGCATGAATGGGTAGCGTTCGAGTGCGTGAATCCACGCAAAAGTTGTTTTTCGATTTCAAGTACCGCGGAAAGCGTTGCCGAGAGCAGACCGCCCTCGACAACACACCTGCTAACCGGAAGAAGCTTCAAGCGATTCTGAAACGCATCGAAGCGGAAATCACTTTGGGAACTTTCGAGTACCACAAGTATTTCCCCGACAGCCCCAGGGCGCAGGAATTTACCCGGCAAGCTGAGTTGCAGCGCGCTCGGGCAGCTCATGACACGCCGCTGTTCAGTGAATTTTCACAAACATGGCTGGATGAAATGAGGATTCAGTGGCGCCGTTCCTACATCGCAACGATTGAGGGAACGCTGGAGAACTATCTGATTCCGGAATTTGGAGAGTCGGAGGTTGGCCACATCACCAGGCAGGAAATTCTTTCGTTCCGGGCGTCACTCGCCAAAGTAGAAACCCGGAGCAAAAAGCCACTTTCCGCCAGCCGTATCAACCGCATCATGACGCCATTGCGCATGATTCTGGGAGAGGCAGCCAACCGATATGAGTTTACCTCACCCTATCAGGGGATCAAATCACTGAAGGTGCCCCGCTCGGATGTGGAACCGTTCTCTCTGGAAGAAGTTCGGCTGATTCTGGACACGGTTCGAGAAGATTTCAGGAATTACTACACCGTTCGGTTCTTTACCGGTCTTCGGACCGGCGAGATCGATGGTTTGCCCTGGGATTGTGTCGATTTCAAGCGCCGGCAGATTCTGGTTCGCCAGGCCCTGGTGAAAGGCGAAATCGAACAGACAAAAACCGATGGTAGCTACCGTCACGTTGAAATGTCTCAACTGGTAGTCGAAGCGCTTGAGGACCAGAAAAAGGCAACTGGCGGAAATGAATTCGTCTTTTGTACGAGAACAGGTGGACCGCTTAACCATAACAACATCACGAAAAGGGTTTGGTACCCGCTGCTCCGCCATCTTGAGTTGCGTAAACGCCGGCCTTATCAGACCCGCCACACCGCAGCGACCCTATGGCTAGCCGCCGGTGAGAACCCGGAATGGATCGCAAGGCAAATGGGCCATACCACAACGGAAATGCTTTTTCGCGTCTATAGCCGCTACGTGCCAAATCTGACCCGCCGCGATGGCAGTGCGTTCGAGCGCCTGCTCATTAACGAATTCAACGCCAAAACTGATCTCAAGAAGGAAGGTGACTCATGAACCATTCTCAACTGTTTTCTATCAGCCGAAAGTCTTTCGCAAGTCGTTTGGCCAGTGCGCTCGCATTTTCGATGCAAATTCCTGACGGAACTCACCTCGTCGCCGTGCTTGGCGAAGGGGACGAAAGCTCGAATCTCGCTGCGCTCACTCACTGGGTGGAAAATGAGATGTGGCTGATGGACGACGAGGCCCTTCAGGACCCTCTGCCCCAACTGCTCAACAACCTGGAACGTCTTCTGCATTCTGCACAGGAGGACTTCGCATGAGCATTGTCGTCAACACCACCTGGAAGGCCGAGCCAGAAATCTTCATCGGGACCATTACCCACCTGACGGAAATCCCGAACGGGGAGGACCTGCCGGTGTTGGAACTGACCATCGAAAACTCTTTCGAGCAGTATCAGGTCGTGATGTTCCAACCTCACCGGGATCTCCAGCTCACACAAATCCCAGACTGTGCTGCTCAGATGGTGCTCTGGGAGGGTGAGCGGGGGAACGCCGTGTCGCGCTCAGACACTGTCATTCTGCTGGACACACCTGACACACTACTGCATCTGCCTGAGTCGAAACTGGTCGACCCAGATCTGGTGGTCGACATTGAACTGTTCATCGACGCGTGCCCGGTGCAACCGTTAGCTGATTTTGTTCGACGAGTACTGGGTCGACCATCAGTTGGGCTGCGCTTCTTGAATGGCGCGATGCAAGAAGCCGGCCTACAACAGCCAGGCAGCCTGGCAAGACACGGCCTTGATGTAGCCATACGATCATTCGATGCATGCCGCGGTTATAACGAAGCGGAACGCTGGCTGGCGGCTATTGCGGGACTTCTACATGGGGTAGGCCGGATTGAGTTATCTGACGCTAAACCAGTCGATTACCTAAAGGTTGTTTTGAAGAGCTTGGGCTTGCTGGCGGAAGACCTAAAACGACTAGAGCAAAAACTTCCTGAGTCGGCGCGAACCATTCAATTTATTATCGCCTCGATGTACCGCATCGGAAGCCCTACACAGCCAGATCCACAGGCTATGGTTGTGCAGTCATCCCACCTGCTTGCCGCGCAACTCCAGTCAGAACTGATGCACACAGCATCAACGCATCTGGTGAGCGCTTCTACCCGCCTCATTTCACCTTAAAAAAGGGCTATATTCAGCGGCCATGGATGGCCCTCTCCTTTTGAATTTCATCATCAACATACACTCGCCCGGTGAATCCAATCAGAGCTACGAATGCCACAAATCGAACCGCTGTCATACCATGCTGCAGAGAGCGCCTACCAAAACCTTTAGTGGGCTGATCGACCACTATTTGAGCGACACCCATTGCATTTCTAGGGCCTGCAGGGTCATCCCAACGCACCCGAATACGAGATTTGGGCAAAGACAGCTCCTGGCTCCAAAACTCCGTCATTTGCTTTCTATCAGGACCATTTTCAGGTGCACGCACATCCACCCAAGCAAAGCTCAAAAAACCTATAACATCCAGAAACTTGAGGTATAAAACTTTCTTTTCGGTCGACGGAAATTTCAGCTGCGTGTGGCTCCTCTGCACCGCATCGAGAACGTTCTCTACAAGCACTACGAAGCGTTCAGCGTCTGAGTTAGCAAGGTTAACCAGGCGTTTATACATGTTCTCGACGGCCGGATACGATGCAGTTGGTTTGGGGGGCGCCGGACACGTGCGCTGGACAGGATTGACCACTCCACCCACTCCAACTCGGTGAGCAATGCTGTGGACATTCGGTCTCTTGCCCAACGTAAATGCGTTGCGTTGACCCGGGTGGTCCTCTTTGAAATGCCGTGCATATTGGTCCATCAACCACTCGCCACGCCTATGGCACCGAGCCAAACAAGACTCGGACAAATCAAACACGTCTGCGGTCCCAGCAATCGCATTTTCCAATTTTGCACCGTTCTTTACGAGCTGAGCCATGTGATCAAGCGCACGATAAACCAACAACGCCGATTCCGGCATATCCTGTGTCTCAGGCTTGAGCCCTAATGCTGATGAGACCAACGGCTGATATTCAGCGAATGACTTGTCTACGGCTACCTCCCCCCGATTTTTAAAATGGCCCAACACCAGGGCCAGTTGAGGAAGGGTAGAACCCTTTTTAAGACCTCGACGTTTACGCAGCTGATCAAAATTATCCCGGGTAAAACCCAGGAGCTCCGCCTGACGATCGTTTGAAAAAGGACTCATCGGTACTGCCCAACGCATCAGGCCAACCGTGACGTCCAGAAGATGTGTGTATACTCGGGTGGTTTGCCCCGGAGTCGCGTGGCCCATCAAAAAACTTAGGTACTGAATCTTATCGATAGCAGGCACATACTGCTCTTCCCCACACAAAACCGCATACCAGTTCTCTCCCCAGTGAGGCATGACGATCTCACCGTCATCACTGCAGGCCCATTCAACGGGGAAAAGCTCTCCTGGATAGGATTCCATCAATCGCACAGCGTTAAACGTGGCACAGGAATGTCGCAGATTATGGAAACTCAGACCCGGCGTTCCCGAGGCGATTCGCATCGCATCCTGAACTGGTTCGATCAATGCCTTAGGCGGCATCAAAAAATTTGGCTGATGCAACTCACACAGGAGCAATTGGTTACGTTTCTTCGATGTTTGCTCCAAGACCCGCCGGCGACACCAACGCCGGACCAAATCCAATTCAGCGTCAGTTAGAAGAGCCCATAGTGGCAACACCCGGTTGGCGTTGGCCGTCTTGGTGGAGCCAAACCTATTCCCCCGAACAATTAAAGTCGGATATGCCAAGGCGGGTTCATACAATCCCTGCAAATCCCGAAGCAGCAATCGCCGGATTTCCCCTCGCCGCAAACCGCACCGATAGCCGAATATGAGTGCAATCTGTCTTGCTTCAGCTAGCCGTCGGTCTGGCTCATCATCGAGTATAGACATAGCCCTCACATATTCTGCGGGCGTTAATATCTCAGCATCCACCTGACCGTTACTGCTCACTCCCTCAATGTATGTGTCTGGCAAACCGTACTGTGTGACCAGGTCACGATGAAATCGTCTGAGAACGCCAGAGCGGTAGGCTCGCTGTTGGATTGATGAGCTGGCCTGTAGCAGCTGCGCGTACAGCCCTTCCCAATCATCTTCGTCCAGATCATTGAGGTCCTCTTCATCAATCAACTCTGCGACAAGTGGTTCAGCAAACTCTGATAGATACCGTTGAAGAGAACTATCTGTCACAGAGAATCTTAAACATGCGCACCACGAAGCTAGAACCCTGACGATGGGGGAAAAGGAATTCGCACTGGCAATTTCCATGAGCGCTTTGTAGCTCCGGCTTTTTTTGGAAAGCCGGTTCACAGTCTTATCGAGCGCCAACGCCTGAGCGATCGCTTCCATTGCCTCGTTGGAATTTTCACCTTTTAATCCATAAAGCGGACAAGGTGATTCCCTCTTAATCAACTCCGAGGTGGGTTTTGACGATTTGCTGTGCCGGATTTTTGGAACACGACCGGTAATCAATCTAATCCAGGCGTCGGGATGCATAGAGGCGGAGACGCCGGTAGCGTTTTGTACGAAACCGGCAATTCCCATGATGTCGAGCGATGCTACTGTCGAAGCCGCATCCATCAAATTACGGAGAAACCTATCGTGTTTGTCCTCGGAGACAACATTCTTTGTGGATGTGATCCGTTTAACAAACGTTGCCAATAGAAAATCAGTTGGAGCGCTCGGAAACGCTTTCAAACCATGCTCACGATTAAAGCGATGCAGGAGACACAGCGTGACTGGGTCAGGAAACCAACGGGTGCATGCCGCCCCTTCATCACATTCCACCCAATAGAACTTCCTTGCCCCAAGTTGTTTTTTTGCAGTTTGTACACCGTGGCAAATGACTTCGCAGATGGCATTGAGCCGCTTCTGGGCGCATAGCCCGCCAAACCAAATCATGGAATATATCAATCGGCCAGCATCATGCATCAGGCGTTCGTTCCCAGCCAAATCCCCACTGTCCAAGCTGTTCCAGAAATCTACCTCAATCTCCTGATAAGCCGATTTATGCTCAAAGGACCGCGGCGTCATCGGTGGCGTATCCATTCGAACGACTGTCATAAAATCTCGGTTTGGGATTTCGAGGCTATGCTTCTTGGCGATCTCATCGAGACGCCTCACCAAGTGATTGTGACGGATGCGCAGTGCATGTCCTGTCACATCAGCGCAGACAGTATCGAAAATACGCGCGATCATTCCCTCATCGATTGGGTTAGGCCAAACACCGGCAACCAAACCTGAAAAGGACTCGGCAAGAATTCGGTCCACAGCATCACGTTCGGCCTGCACGAGCTTTGCCCGCTCGTGCTCGCGCCGCTCATCACCGTGCAGCGTTTTATTTTTGGCTCTTGTATCACCCATCAGCCCATCCCTCTCAGCGGTGTCCAACCGAGTTCCGTTTGGATCTCCTCTAGCACTGGCACCAGAACTCTCTTGTACTCAATCGGCGACAGCGTAGAGAATCTCCCCATGGGCTCTCGACCCGCCACCCAGTGCCCCATAAAGGCATCCACTAATGCCACAGGGACTCTGCGATGTATCAGCTCGCTACGCAGAAGATGCCGCCCAATGTTTAGTGGCAAGCTCGAAAATGACGACAGGTGCTCATCGATCTGATCAGGGGTCACAGCGATCGGCTTCGCCATTCGCCTATTCGGCGTTGAAAGAAAGAAGAAGCTATGGTCCGGAACCGGCTCGCCCAGATACGTCTCGACCAGCCGCATCACATGGCGCCGATGGCTCAAATAGTAGTCCCAGTGACTCAAGAAATTTTCGGTCAATGGCACAATACGCGAATGGCTCCAATGGTCGCTCTCCTTGTCCGCGATCACCGCATACCTGCGATTGAGATCTACATCGGTCAACCGGGATAGGGGCGCCTGAACGCTTCGGTACCCAGTGCACAAGAAAAGCAGAAGGACCGTGTATAACGTATATGCATTATGAATATCGGGAAGCGTCGATTTCCCGATTGGCTGGCGCAAAGTTTCCTGGAAATGCGTTTTCAAATCCGTCGCCAGCTGCCTCAGCACGGGGGGCTTAGGGCAATAAGGGGAACCGATACGCCGATCAGACTGCACCAATGCTACCGGATGCAACGTGTTACGAGATTCGGGCACTAGCTGTGAGATAGCCTGCAAGTAACGTTCTTGCAGATCTGATTCATAAGCACAGTAGTAATGGATTCCAGCATGTCTGCTGATGTCATCGTGGTCACCGGCAATGAGAATTGACGTAACCATGTCACCGCCACCGTCAGACAAACGGTGGAAAAGCGCGCGTTGAACTCGCCTGAGCGTCAGCCTGACGTCGCTCTTCTTTTTAATTCGATCAAACAAGTCAGCCGCTCGTTCTGCAACACTCTCTTTTTCGTGGTTCTTGAAAAGCGCGCCACGCCAGTCACGAGGATCAGAGCCAACATGACGTTCCAGCAGACCCCAAAGAGGACCTACAATCGGCATCCGCACCGACGGCACGGTCTGGACCAATTGGTGCCGCAGTTCGGCTTCAAGCTGCGTCTTCCTTACTGGTTGCGGGGCGGCGCTTTGCCAAACTGCAGACTCATAGCAAATGTATATTCGCCCGTTTTCCCTACGTTCCGGCAAATCACCCAACCGGGATTTCAGTTGCGTCTCCAGAATCAGATCTAGCTCTCGCGATGTCAAAAGGACCAAAAGGAGGGCCAAAGCAGCTGAAAGATCGGCATTAACGGGCTCAGTGACCGCGTACCAGTATACGTAGAGTTCGTACTCCGTCGGCCGCTCCCAGCGGTTTGTCAGCGTTTGATTAGAACGTCGAAGCTGATCGGATTTTGCTCGGTCTCTAGCAACCCCATTTTTCCCACCCCAAGGCTTGCGATGCTTTGAGGAGCCTTGGCTCGTCGCTACTATGGGCCGGTGAACAAGGTCATCTGATGGGAGAGCATTGCGCTCTGCTGTTTGGAATAGTTTGTCCTGGTCAACACTGGTCTTAGCAGGGAAAGAGAGCGCCTCAATCAACGCAGCGGAATCGATCTCATCATTCTCTTCAGTATCGAGCTGAATTCGCTCCATCTCAAAGTCGCTGTCGGGCGAAGTCTCATGCTCATCTGTTTCGTCTGAGTCCTCAGTCGCATCTCCCGCTCCCCGATCAAGGAGTGACTCTTCTTGCAATGACAGTCCCAGCAGTCGTCTGGTATGTGATAAATGATCGGCTCGTAGATCCCTAAGATATTTTAAACGACGCTCTAAACGTACCAAAGACTTGTAGC
This sequence comes from Marinobacter sp. C1S70, assembly GCF_000475355.1. Classification (NCBI taxonomy): domain Bacteria; kingdom Pseudomonadati; phylum Pseudomonadota; class Gammaproteobacteria; order Pseudomonadales; family Marinobacteraceae; genus Marinobacter; species Marinobacter sp. C1S70. The sequence continues at coordinate 18,995 of NZ_AXBW01000084.1, forward strand.
ATTTATCAGGCTCCGAGGTATCAACGCTCTCAAGCCCCTCCCTCCAGAGATGAGCACGGCGAAATTCAAGAAATACTTTTTGCAGGTTCGAGATCGGCACTTTGCCTTCGGGCGCCTCTGGAACTCCAACCCAAATTGAGAAAAACACATGGGCCAGAATAGACATTTGTTCCCTGTGTAAAGCCCCCTGCTCCCCTATCTTTAGCAACCCAGCATAGACCGGATACGGTGTAAGATTCGGCCGTTCCTCGGAGGTCGGATGCCAGTGATGGTCGGTTTCGGCACCATCGATAATGTTTTCACACAACAAAACTATGCCCGGCAATAGCTGGCGAAGGTCATCAAGAGTGTCGCTATTCACCTTTTCAAGAATTGAGGACATCCGACTTGCGATTGGCAAGAATGTCTCAGCGACTTCTTTGATTCGAGCACGGGTTTTGGGTGGTTGAATCAGCCGTTCAAGTGCAACACTCGGGGACATCATTTACTCCCTAACTTTTGATAAATAATCGGAGGTTCCTGGCTCAAATCTCTCTGCGATTCACGCCAGAGATCTGGGATAAGCGACTCTTTGTAGGGAAGATCGAACTAGCAGAGCCATACCTCTTCATGAAGACAAATAAACAAGAGATAGCTTTGGCATAGCCCCCTGTTTGCATTGCCATCAGGGACAAATTCAAAAGCTCTCGCTCGATCACTTCGGTGAGCAAAATGTCGGTGGGGATTGGAGGGCTTTCAACCAAAACAGGAATTGGGGTCTCAGGGTTCAAACAAGAGACCAAGACCGCAGATCGCAGATTTCCCGTTACAATGTAAATAAGGTCGCTCTCGGTTTTGTTCTCCTTCTCCCTTTCGTTCTTTTTCTTCTTTTTCTTCCTCTCTTCGACCACTATCGGATGGCGGTGCAGGTAATCCAAGATTGCTGGCTCAGGCAACTCATCCAGAGCGCTTGCCCGGAAGGGTAGCGCTGCGAATTGTTCAAGAAAGTGGGTAGCCCTCAATACAGGGGATTCCTCAACATCCTTGGGCGAGATCGTTTTCAGTGTATAGGTGTGGTCAGCCATGCTGCTCTCCTCAAAGTGATGAGAGTCATTGTGACGACCTGTAGGCGATCATTTTCTTGGCTAATTTCCGTAAAAATGTAATTTGGCTCAGATCACAATTACAAATATGTAATTTAAGCCTGAAAATGCCTTGCTTCGATCGAAAAGTGTGGAATGCTGGGATGGCGTTTCTAACAAGTGAGCTGACGGAGTACCGGACCAATGACCGAAACAAGAGCCACAGAAGAGCTGCGGGAGTGGGCTATACAAGAGGCTATAGCGTTATTTGAAGGTGATGAGATGGCAGCTATGAAATGGATGAGAACCGCCCAACGAGGGCTTGGCAACCGACCTCCACAGGGACTCATGAGTACACCGAAAGGTATTGAAAAGGTCCGAACGTTAATCGGCCGGTTGGAGCATGGAGTAATTACATAGGTGTGATCGCAGGCATCCCTGCGATCACACCTGAGCGACTACCACGCAACAAGAGTCCCCCAATAGCTTTTCCGTCAGGCGAAGCCCTCATGTTGCGGCAGCATTTCTCCTGGAGAGCGTTATAAGAGGACGGTGGGTAAACATCGTCGCCAAAATTCCTGCATCCAGAAGCCTTGGGTCTCGATACAGTGATTCCGCGAAATCGCAATCAACAGAAGGAGACCCGTATGTCAAAGTCAAAATCCGCTCAACGCTCCACCCAAGACGTCAATCATCATGCAAACCAGCTGAACCCAAACTATGGCACCAATGGAACAAATTCTGCGAATGGCCATGTGCATGGCAACCGGAGCAAGCAAATAAGCCAACGTAAAAAGTGATTCGCAACAGCCCCCACTCCCTGTGGGGGCAATCTTTCAAAGAGATCCTATGTCAGAGAATCCATGCTTTCCGACCCAGGGCGAGCTCGTTCAGTTCACGTTCGATGCCTTCGGGCTGCTGCCACGAAAATCTGACTCCGGCGACGAGTTCGATGAGACGTCAAAGAAAAGCTTTCAACGGTTACTGCAGCGCCTTGGCGATGAAGAGGGCTTACTGCTTGGTAATTTCGAGAAAGCTCTAGACACATTTCACCACTTACTGGCATCACAAATAGCCGACCAAGAGGTTTGCGACGTGGTCACGGGCACGCTCCGTGATCTCTATCGTTCCTATAACGACATGATTACTGAGGAAGGGACGTTTTTAGCAAAGCATCTGAGCGTTCTGTACTTCGGTTTCAGTCGAGCGATGGTGACGCTAATTGAGTCAGCATATTTTCATTCATTACAACACCGGCTTTTCTGTCGCTATGGACTGGTGCCGATAGAGCCGGATTGGTTCCTACCAGAAATTCAGTGCGTATTCCGGCGAACGTGAACACCCATACCGGTTGAACGTGAACACCTGATTTCTTAACGCATCACCCACCGGAGTTTGTACTCCGGGTGTTCACGTTCAGTCAATTTCCTGAAGTCGTTTTCTCATCGATTCTCCTTTCAGAGCCCAGCGATGGGCGTTGTGCATGAGCCGGTCCAGGATGGCGTCAGCCAGGGTGTTATCGCCGATGGTGGCATACCACTGATCGGTAGGCAGTTGGCTGATGATCATGGTTGAGTGCATGCCGTGACGGTCATCCATGATCTCCATCAGATCGTTCCGGTGTGCCGGTTTCAGGGCTTCGAGTCCCCAGTCATCCAAGATCAGCAACTTCACTTTGGCCAGTTGGTTCAGCGTCTTCTGGTAGGTGCCGTCAGCCTTGGCCTGAGTTAGTTCCAGCAGTAACCGGGAGATCCGGTAATACCGGGTACTGAGGCCGTTCAGGCAGGCCTGATGCCCCAGTGCACAGCCCAAGTAGGTTTTACCGCTGCCGCAGGGGCCGGTGATCAGCAGGTTCTGACCACGCTCCAGCCAGTCGATCTGAGCCAGTTGGGCCACTTGAGCTTTCTTCAGATTGCGTGGGTGCTGGTAGTCGATGTCCTGGATCGAAGCACGGAGCTTGAAGCGGGCCTGGCGTACCAGGCGGTCCTGTTTCCGGTGCTCTCGGGTCTGGAACTCCCGATCCAGCAGCAGTTCCAGGCGCTCGGCGAACGGCAGTTCGTCGTAGGTGCCCGGCTGGTTTTGCTGGTGTTCCAGGGCGGCAGCCATGCCACCCAGTTTCAGGTCTTTCAGTCTTGCCAGGGTTTGTGTCGTGCTCATGGGTGATGTCCTAGTGGAAGCTCTTCGGGCCACGGATGTTCTCGTGGTGTTGAGGGAGTTCGGCGTTCAGGGGCAGTTGTTCCGGCAGCTTGTCCCGGTTGCTCCGGAGGATGGCTTTGATGTGTTTGAGCCGGTTCAGAGCTTCCCGATTGGCGATGCGGCAGCCGGCATTCAGGCGTTGGCTGGGGTACTCCCGAGTCAGGTTGAGTAGCCCGAGACAGACCCGGTAGGCCTGCTCCGGATGTTCCCGCTCAGCCAGTCGATCACTGACCCAGGTCAGCGTGTCTGGCCCGATGTCCCGGGCCCAGTTCTTGAGACGGCCAGGGGTCCATTGCTGATGTTTGCGGTGCCGGGTCGGCATGTGACCCGCTTCGGTGGTGGTACCCGGCCTGTGACGCCGAGGATGACTCGCCACCTGGCGTTGCCGGAAGTAGATCTGCACCAGGTGATCGCTGGCCTGGACTTCCACCTGCTCGCCCACGTACTGGTGAGGGACTGAGTAATGGTGCTGCTCGAACTCGATGTGGTAATCGATATTGACCCGGCAACGCCGGATCTCGACGTACTCATAGGGCTGTTTCGGCAAGGGGCGCAGAGCTGGTTGATCCAGTGTCTCGAAGGCTGTCAGCCGGTTGCCCGGCAGCCGCCGGAACGGTCGGCTGTTCAGCTCTCCAAGCAGCGATCGGATGCACTGGTTAGCTTCTGCGAGAGTGAAGAAGGTGTGGTGACGCAACCGGGCCAGGATCCAGCGCTCCACAATTTGCACGCCGACTTCCGCCTTGGATTTGTCCTTGGGCTTGTAGGGTCTGGCTGGGAGGATGGCCACCTGATAGTGCTCGGCCAGTTGCTGGTAACTGGGGTTCAGCTCCGGATCGTACCGACAGGCCTTGCTGACACCGCTGCGCAGATTGTCCGGCACGACCATCTCCGGAAGGCCACCGAAGTACTCGAAGGTGCGCACATGACTGGACAACCAGTCTCGTAACCCCTGGCTCCAGGTGGCTTCCGCGTAGGTGTAGTTGGAGGCACCCAACACCGCCACGAACACCTGAGCGGTGCGCACTTCACCGGTCTGCGGGTTGATGATCGGCACGGTCGGGCCGCAGTAATCCACGAAGCACTTCTCACCGGCCTTATGGGTCTGGCGCATGGAGCGCTTCTGCTGCTTCAGCCAGTGCCGGTAACGGTCACAGTACTGGGAGTAGCTGTAGCAGCGATTGGGATACTGAGCTGTGTATTCCTCCCACAACAGCTGCTTGGTCATCCCTTTACGCTTGAGTTCCTGATGAACGGTGGCCCAGTCAGGCACCTGGTAGCGAGTCGATGTGGTGGGATCGGCACCGGGATAGAACAGGGCCGCAAGGCGGCCATCGTCCAAATCCTCGGGCAACGGCCAGTTGAGGTTCAGGGCATCGGCCCGGGCTAACAGCTTCTGGATGGCCCCGACACTGGTCTTGGTGCTGGCACTGATCTGCCGGATCGAGAGCCCGGCTTCCAGCCTTAGGCGAAGCACCTCTCTGATTTTACGCATTGGAATTCTCTTTGCTGGCACAACTCCGCTCCCCAAAAAAAGGGGTCAGAGTAGCAAACGGTTGAATAAACAATGCGTTAAGAAGGATTCCGGTTGAACGTGAACACCGTTTCCGGGAATGTGAACGCTGATTCCGGCATCGTGAACACCGATTCCGGAAAATCCGGAAAAGCGTTCACCTTCAATCGGAATGGCTGTTCACGTTGAACCAGAATCGGTGTTCACGTTCGTCCGGAATAGGTGTTCATGATGGGCCGGAATATGCAAATTCAGGATAGCTCCGAAATCACCTGGCCATTGGCCCGGGTAATGAGGTGGATCTACCAGCAAGCAGACTCAAGCCAAACGCAATTTCATTACCCAGGTAAAACACCCCAATCTGACAACTTCATCTATGAACGAAATTTGGAGAATGCGAGGAATTGGGTGCGCGGTGAGAGCATGCCCTCCCTCCCGGGACTGCTTTCAAATTTCTCGCAATCAATTCGCGGACGAGAAGTCGGAATAAGAGACGATCCTGACCTGGTGAAATCAACCCCTCTGCTTCTGTTGGTGGCCCGAGTCTCGACTGCTATCTGCCGGGAGATCCACGAAACCTATGGCCTTGAGATACTCACCCAGCTAACGAACGACTGTAGTGACCTTGCCCGAAGCCTGAAACCAGAGATAACGGAGTTCAAATCGGAAATAATGAATGCGAAGGGGACGGAAGATCTTTCCGAGATCGATGCCCACACTTGGGATAACGCCTACGCCCAGTACATGAGGTTTTTCTACTTCAAAAAACACGAAGCAAGTGAAACTCTCAAAAGGCTGCGTGCCGCATCACCCGCCAACCCTTTTAAGCCCCCGGTCATTCATGCCCTGACGGAAAAGCTGGGACGTTACCCTGTCATATCCGAACTGTATCCGATCGCTCAGGCAAAGCGATGGCATGTAACCGAGGATTTCAAACAGTTGCTACTCAGAGGGCTAGATATCAAGAACAATCCGGCTACAAACACATCTGATTCGGAGGAACTCAAACAAGACCTGCACAGCCACGATCTCGAAGACCAACTCTCCTGGTTAGCCTCTTGGATTGATGCAGCGATAGCTTACAGATCCGAGGATTACTCAGCCGCAATGGATCTATTCGAACAGGCTTTCGAGCAGGCAAAGTATCGTGCAGGTCGAGCGCAGTACAAACTGGTGAATCAATACCTCGAAGCTTGCGCAAAGAACAATCAAAAGCGACGATTTAAGAAAGGAGTGGAATGGGCCAGGTACCTGGGGATATCAATCCGTTGGTTGCGGGATAAAGAACCAACTGAAGAAAACCTCGACTTTGTTTTCATGATGCTCTCCAGAGCAACGTATCCTCAGCTATGACTGGCTATCCAGCTTGTGACCTGACTTTATGCTTGCAGCAAGGGCAGATCATGCAAAACTGGTTTGGAAATCAGAGGGGGCATTTGATTTGACTGAAGAGTACACAGTTGCTGAACTCCGGGATCTCGTTTATCGGGAAATCCTGGAGCTATTCGAGGGAGATAGGACTGCTGCTGAGAAGTGGCTATCGTCACCGCTTAAAATTCTCGGCGATCGCAGCCCGGCATCCCTCCTGGAAACTAAAGCCGGTGTGCAAAAGATCCGGAACCTCTTGCGCAAGTGGGGCGAGGGGGCAGTTTCTTAGCGGTTCTTAGTGGGACCTCATACTAATGGGCAGGAATGACTCTGACCCAAAGGACAAATGAAAAGAGACGTTTACACAGGTTGCCATATTACTCAGGTGGTTAGATGAACGATAAATACACGATCGCGTTGCCAGTTTTTGATGAGCGGTTAAATTCTGTAGTCGCCCCTTCAGGGCCCGCCTTGAGAGATCTTGAGCTGAGAGCGGTTTCGCCTGAGAGCCGTCTTTCAGAAAGACAAGCATTGGAGCGATTCGCTCGCTACTTCAAAAGCGAAATGCACTATGACAACGTTCAATATTATGCAAATGAGCATGACAGCAATTGTGCCGGCTTCCTGTTTACATCCAGCGCCTTAGACATGTGTACGGATGGACAAAAAAGTATGCCAACCAGATGTATGGGAGGTTGCTGTTTCCGAAAAATTAAAGATACCTGGGTACTATGCTGGGTTTGGATCCATCCATTTGCTCGAAATCAAGGGTTGCTACAAAAATACTGGAAGTACTATTTTCTAGAAACATTTGGTGATTTTGCAGTTGAAGCACCGCTTTCACCCTCAATGGAGTCTTTTCTCAAGAAGCAACAGAGCGAACACCAGTTAGTTAAGATAGGTTACGCGTAGCAGTCTTGGCCTAAAGACTGCGGGCATCAATTCTATACCGATAGAAAAAGCCTCTTGAGCCTAAACCCAATCAACTTTCCGACGCATCAACTAGCAACCGGGAAATGACCTCAAAGACGTAGGGGTAGATGCCAGCGCATTGCGAAGACCTCGGACCTGCAACATTTAACGTCCCTACCTCGTTCTCGATGCAAAATTCCCGGACCTTCTCAACGGCCAGGGCCGGCTCTACTACGGAAATATCAATCAACTTCAGTGGCTTCTGTTCTTTCAGAGCGATAGAAACAGTCAACGCTGTGCCGCCCTTGAGTTCGTCACGATAGAAAACAAGCGTACCGTCGCCTGTCTGAACATTTTTTCGAGTTCGAGCTCGATAGCCACCAGTGATTTCCGTAAGTGCATAGCGCTCCGGTATCGCCCCATCCTCTGCTAGGCGACCTTTCGGGCACGAGCCCGCGATCGGGTAATTCCGGTCTATCGCCGCATCAAGTGCCGCACGGTCGGCACCAGTCTGACCACCGCTAATGATTTTTATTGGATACTGCTTCATATCAGTCGTTATCAATCTCTAAGCCTCCCCACGGCGATCAGATCTGTCGCCAGATCCAACGACGTCACTCACCCAGTCGAACTGGTCATTGAGTCTGACGGTTAGAGGCAAAGCAGGCCATAGCCACCAATCAGACATTCATCAATGCTGTCATCGATCAATTCAGACAACGTCACCTGGAGTATCACAGGTTCGTTTGATGCGGAACAAATCGAAACCTCCGTAACTGTTGAGAGAAAGCCCATGTTTTACACCGTCGATGAAGTCAGTAGCCGTTACAAAGTCTCAACTAAAACTATATGGCGCTGGGTCAGAGAGGGGAGATTTCCCCGAACGGTCAAGATCGGCCCAGGGACAACTCGTTGGAGGGAAGAAGACCTGCAAGCTTTTGAAGATGGCTTACAGTGAGTCGTCACCACTGTATGTCGCAATAAAAACGACCTCTCCTGATCAAGAAACCACGCAGAGATGGCATTTCTCCAAGCGAATCGTGCTTGATAGATTTGATCGTAGCATGATGGCAGGAATGCTATTGTTTATTTAATTCAACGATCTAGCTTTCTCCGGCCCCTAAAGCGTGTCCGATTTCCGGACACTGAAATCCTGACAATTCTGCACTCCCCGACCCGACAAAATCGAATCCAAATATCCATTTAGAGTGCCTGGAGGGCACCGATCAAATGTCCTGTTTCCGGACATCGGTTACCTGACAAAGGTGTGCCACACTTCGGTGTTAAATGGCTTAAAATGCTGATATATCGGGGTTTTGGAGACTGACGTTTTTTGTTTTAGGTATTTGATCTTTGAGACTTTTCACCGATTTAGACCGGTTGTTGCCTACCTTCGAGGGTGCACTCCGGAGGCAAAGGTCATAGGTTCGAATCCTATCGGGCGCGCCATTATTTTCGAAGGCTTGCGTGAGAACGCAGGCCTTTTTTGTTTGTCTTTGCCCAAAGTGTTTCGAGCGTTTTCAAAAGCGGCGAGTCTGGCTTATTTGAACCGCACCACCAGCTCATGCAACTCAGCCGCAATTTTCTCCATCTTCTCGACACTGGCGGCCGACTGCGCCCCTTTCTCAAAATTCACCGACGCGAGCGAGGAAATGCTCTCGACCTGCTCGTTAATCTGGTCGGAGACCTGCGCCTGTTCCTCCACAGCGGTGGCCATCTGAATCGCCATTTCTGCAATGGTATTCACTGAGTCTGCAATCTGGTTCAGGGTCTTTTCCGCATCCAGCATACGGTCCAGCCCACTGTCTGAAGCCAGATTACCCTGTTCGGCGACCCTCACCGATTCGGACGACCTTGAGAGCAGCTTGTCGATGATCCCGTGAATCTCCCGGGTGGAATTCTGGGTCCGTTGGGCCAAGTTCCGGACCTCATCAGCCACCACCGCGAAGCCACGCCCGTGTTCCCCGGCTCTGGCAGCTTCAATCGCCGCGTTCAGAGCCAGCAGATTGGTCTGCTCGGCGATGTCTTCAATGATCTTCGCCACGTCTGCAATCTTTTCACTCTCCGTCGCCAACTCACCGACGGAGCGACTGATGCCATGAACGGTGGTTTTCAGTTCTTCAATAGACTGCCTGGTCGAGGCGATAACCTGGCTGCCCTGTTCCGCCAATACCCTGGCCCCATCGGCTTTGTCGGCGGTTCGCTGCACGTTTTCGGAGACTTCGCCGATGGTCTGCGACATTTCATGAACTGCCGCAGCCACCTGCTCGGTCTCGGCCTGCTGTTTCCGCATGGTGTCCTGGGCCTGAGAGGAGTATTCCAGACCTCTGACTGCGGCAGTCTTTACACCGGCGGCAGAATCTTCAATCCGGGTCAATACGGCGTCAAGGTGGGCTTGTTGCGCTCTGACCGCCACCTTGATGCGCCCTAACTGCAGGTCATCATCGGTGTAGCTTCGCGCTGCCAGGTTGTCTGTAAAGGTATTACCCATCATATCGGTAACCGACTGAATCAACCGGTGCCTCGCTATATTCATCCAGATCGCATAGACGAGCACACCCACCGACAGCAAAAGCTCTGACAACACTTGTTGGCCCGAGAGGAATAATCCCCCGGCTGCCATCAACAATCCCAAAAGGCACCAGGTGCTTGGCGCCACCCGATGCCAGAACGGGATCCCGGTTTTCCCTTCCCGAATCGACTTGTAGAGCCTCTCAGCCCTGGCCACATCCTCCCGGCCCGGACAAGAGCGAACGGATTCATAACCGACAACCTCGCCATTTGCGGTCACCGGTGTGACGTAAGCGCTGACCCAATAGAAGTCGCCGTTCTTGCAGCGGTTTTTCACCAGGCCCATCCACGGTCGGCCGGCCTTAAGGTGAGACCACATGTTCTCATAGGCTTTCGGAGGCATATCCGGATGACGAACGATATTGTGCGGTTGCCCGATCAACTCATCCCGGGAAAAACCGCTGACCGCCACGAAAGCGTCGTTACAGTGCAAGATCTTTCCCCGCAGATCCGTTGAGGAAATCAGTTTTTGCGATTCCGGAAACGTTCTTTCGATCCCGGTTATGGGTAGATTCTGTCGCACGAGGTTCGTCCTTTTCAGCCTGGCCGGTTGTTGTCGGTGGGGCGGCGATTATCGCTGTCCCGTTGCCCAGTTCCAGTTTGTTTTGTAACGAACAGCCACAAGTTCCATAGGCCTCTCTCTCAGGCGCTCCATACCTTTTGATCGGGGTGTGGTTTCAATGAAAAGGATATTCAGGGAGGTGGCAATATCAGGCAGCCTGCGAGAACAATCCCTTTCCTCACAGGTTAAAGAATAGACGATTTCGGAATTTCTGCGCGACAGCAGCAAAAAATATGTAGCCACTCGCACCAAAAAAGCAGTTTGGCCGCAGAGCGTCGCAGTTCGACCTTAAAATCAGGCTACGCGGAAACCCTTGGCCACCAGATACACCTCCCGGGATCTGGCCCGGGACGAATCCGGCTTGCGAATCACCACCTTATCGAAGGACTCGCGCACGGTTTTCACATACTCATCATAGCCTTCACCATGGAACACCTTGGCAACAAAACTGCCTTTGGGTTTGAGCACCTGGCAGGCCATATCCAGGGCCAGTTCCACCAGATACATGGAGGCTGCCTGGTCTGCGGCGTTTACGCCACTGATGTTGGGGGCCATATCCGAGATCACGACGTCGGCACGGGCCCCGTCCAGTATCGCCATGATCTGGTCGAAGACCTCCTGTTCGGTGAAGTCGCCCTGGATGAATTCAACGCCGGCAATCGGATCCATCGGCAAAATGTCAGACGCCACCACACGGCCCTTGTGGCCCACCAGTTTCGCCGCCACCTGGGACCAGCCGCCCGGGGCCGAGCCCAGGTCGACGACCAGGTCCGTGGGCTTGATCAGCCGATCCTTGTTATTGATTTCCAGCAGTTTGTAACTGGCACGGGAACGATAGCCATCCTGTTGCGCCTGTTTTACAAAGGGGTCGTTTACGTGCTCTTCGAGCCACCGGTTACTGCTTTTCGAGCGTGCCATCGCCTGCCTTCTGTTCACTGCGGGAAAACCGGCATTGTACGCCGGCGTCAGTGACGCCGCAAAAACCAGCCACTTCCTGACAAGCCAGCCAAGCCCCCGTACAATAGCGCCTGATCACATGCCTCATTAAAACCATCATCGCCCGGCCCCGGCCGTGCCAGGCACCATGGAAAGCAGACCGTGAAACTGGACGACATCAAAAAGCTGCATCAAAAGAAATACCGCCAGTCGTTCGGACAGTTTCTGGTGGAAGGCGAGCATCTGGTACTGGAGCTGGAAAAAGCGGCGAAGCAGGTGCCCCACTGGCGCAACGCCCAACTGTATGTGACCGGCGCCTACGAGCACTGGCCCAGCCTCTGGCCCAAGCACGTCATCAGTGACCGGCAGATGGCCCAGCTTTCCGATACCAGAACGCCTCAGGGCATCCTGGCGTTGGTGCCACTGCCACCGGCTGCCCGCGGAGAAAACGCCTCCCGGGAAAAAGCGCTTTACCTTCACGAGGTGCAGGATCCCGGCAATCTGGGCACCATCCTGCGCACGCTGGCCTGGTTCGGTGGCTTCCGGTGCCTCCTTAGCCCCGGCAGCGTGGATCCGTTCAATCCGAAAGTGGTGCGCGCCAGCATGGGCGCCATATTCCATGTACCGCTGGAGACCGAGGTTGCCCTGGACACGCTGGGGCAGCGATACGCCCGCATCGCCTGCCTGGACATCGGCGGCGATTCTATCACCAAGCCCGAATTCCAGGCCCAGGACTGCTACCTGTTTGGCAATGAGGCCCGCGGCGTGCCAAAGCAAGCCCTGACTGAACTTAGTGCCCACGCCTACACCATCCCCGGTGCGGCCGCTATCGAGTCGCTGAACCTGGCCTCCGCGGTCAATATGGCGGTTTATGAGCTGAACCGCGCCTGAGTCCCCCGGATTAATTCCGGCCTTTACTTGCCAGTCGCTGAACCGGTTACCTATGGTTGAACGTAATCCTGTAGGACATCATTCACTGGAAGGATCGGTTCAGCCATGGAGTTCTCCAACCCGACTGCAATTCTCGAACGCCAACATGCCATCGGTTTAACCCGCACGCCCAATCTGGCCGAGGGAACCCCGGACACCAAGCGCCAGGAAATCGCGCGCTATTTCACAGACACCTTCGACACCTACACGCGCCTGTTCGATTGCCTGGCTGATGACTCCGGCTATTACCAGAAATCTATCCCGCTCCGGCATCCGCTCATTTTCTACCTTGGCCACACCGCCACCTTCTTTGTGAACAAACTGGTACTGGCCAAGATCCTGAAAGAACGCATCAACCCCAACATGGAATCCATCTTCGCGGTGGGTGTGGATGAAATGAGCTGGGACGACCTGAACGACGATCACTACGACTGGCCCGCTGTCCAGGAAGTACTGGACTACCGGGCACAGGTGCGCCAGACCGTGCTGGAGTTGATCGAAACCATGCCGCTGTCGCTGCCGATTGACTGGGACAGTGACTGGTGGCCCATCGTGATGGGCATCGAACATGAGCGAATTCACCTTGAGACGTCCTCGGTGCTCATCCGCCAGCACGCGTTGGAACGCGTTCAACCGCAACCGGAATGGGCGCCCATCCGGGAAACCGGCGAGGCACCGGAAAACGAGTTGCTCACCGTTCCCGCTGGCAAAGTACACATCGGTAAGCCCTACGACGATGCCTTTTACGGCTGGGACAATGAGTACGGCGAGCACCAGGCCGACGTCGCCGAGTTCAAGGCCAGCCAGTACCTGGTAAGCAATCAGGAGTTCCTGGAATTTGTCGAGGCCGGCGGCTATCAGCAGGACGAATACTGGAGCGAGGAGGGCCTGGCCTGGCGAACCTTTGCCGAAGCCAAACACCCCACGTTCTGGCGCTGGCAAAATGGCTGGCAGCTGCGCCTGATGACTGAAGAGGTGGAGATGCCCTGGGACTGGCCGGTCGAGGTCAACTATCACGAGGCCAAGGCGTTCTGTGAGTGGAAACGTGAGCAAACCGGCAAACCCATCCGCCTGCCCACGGAAGACGAGTGGTATCGCCTCTGTGACGAATCCGGCGTCCGAGAAGTGGGAGAATCCCCGGCCAACGCCAACCTCCACCTGGACCATGGTGCCTCGTCGTGTCCGGTAACGCGCTTTCGCCACGGCCAGTGGTTCGATGTGGTTGGCAACGTCTGGCAGTGGACCGAAACCCCCACCTATCCGTTCGACAACTTCAAGGTGCATCCACTGTACGACGACTTCACCACACCCACGTTCGACGGCCAGCACAATCTGATCAAAGGCGGCTCCTGGATTTCCTGCGGCAACGAGGCAAGGCTGGCCTCACGTTATGCCTTCCGTCGGCATTTCTTCCAGCATGCAGGCTTCCGCTACATCACCTCCGAGGCCGAGGCGGTTCAACCCAACGCCTATTACGAGAGCGACCGGCTACTCACTGAATATGCCGAGTTCCATTACGGCGACAGCTGGTTTGGTGTCGCCAATTTCCCGAAAACCATGGCCGAACTGGCCCTGGAGGCTATGGCCGGCAAAAAGACCGGGAAAGCGCTGGATCTGGGCTGTGCCTGTGGCCGGGCAAGTTTTGAGCTGGCGCGCCAGTTTGACGAGGTTGAAGGTGTCGATTTCTCTGCCAACTTCATACGTCTGGGGGTGGAGATGGCCGAGCAGGGCGCCATCCGTTATTCACTGACCGAAGAAGGCGAACTGGTCAGCTACCACACCCGCACCCTGAAAGAACTGGATCTCGAAGATACCGCCGCCAAGGTGGCGTTCTATCAGGGCGATGCCTGCAACCTGAAGCCCCAGTATTCCGGTTATGACCTGGTATTGGCCGCCAATCTGATCGACCGCCTGTACCGGCCACGTCGTTTCCTGGAGTGCATCCACGATCGCATTAACGAAGGCGGGCTGCTGATTATTGCCTCCCCGTATACCTGGCTTGAAGAACACACCCCGAAAGAGGAATGGCTCGGCGGTTTCAAGAAGGATGGCGAAAATCACCGAACCCTGGACGGCCTGAAAGAGTGCCTTGGCGAGCACTTCCGGATGGTGGTAGAACCCCGCAAGGTGCCCTTTGTGATCCGCGAGACCGAGCACAAGTTCCAGCACACACTGTCTGAAGTGACCGTGTGGGAACGCAAACCCGTCAGGAGTTGAGTGCGATGCCGGCGTTACCAGCTTCTGATCACGAGGCTGGTAGCGCCGCCAAGGCCGACAGGCCACGCTCGCAACCATCCAGATACCCACCACCGAACAGGTTGTAGTGGTTAAGGTAGTGGTACAGGTTATAGATTTCTCGCTTGGTGGCGTAGACCTCAGTGCGCGGGTATACGCGATCGTAGGCACGATAGAACGCCGCGCCGAAACCGCCAAACATCTCGGTCATGGCAAGGTCCGCCTCCCGGTCGCCCTGGTACACCGCCGGATCAATCAGCCAGGGGCCCTGGCGGTCAAACATCACATTTCCGTTCCACAGGTCGCCGTGCAGCAGGCTCGGATGTTCGCAATGCTGATCCAGCCAGCAGGCCAATCGGGCACCACAGGTTTCCAGGGCGCTCTCGAACCTGGCTCGCACCCCGGCATCAGAGATCCGGCTGACCTGATACTTCAGCCGGTGTTCGAGGAAAAACTGGCCCCAGGAATCCATCAGCACATTGGGTTGAGGAGCCAGGCCGATGTAGTTGTCGCGGCTCCAGCCGTATTGATCCCGAGTCAGCAAATGCAATCGAGCCAGCCCCTCCCCCAACGCAGTCAGGCACTTGTCGTCGGGCGGTGCTGAGTCAATCCGCCTGAGGGTAAGCCGGTGCTGACTCACCTCCACAACCTCCGGAATACGGAGTGCTTCAACTCCTGCCTGCTGCAACCCGTCCCGAAGAGATTCCAGACCCTCAGCTTCGCAGATCAGCGCATCGGCATAGCCCGTGGTATTGGTTTTAACGTGCATATTGACTCCTGATTAGCGCGGGTATGGATCTGTTTGCGCTATAAAACCGTAGCAGGGTTCTGCTAAGATACTTTGCATCCTACCCTTACGGAGTCCATTCCCAGTGCCCATCCGAGCTCTTTTTGCCCGCATTAGCCTCTTACTCGTGCTAGCACCCGCTTCCGCCAATGCGGAACAGTTCAACCTTGCCTGGGACAACGATCTATTCACTGGCAGCGACCGGGGCTACACCAATGGCGTGCGCCTGTCTTACCTTACCAATACAGCCGAAGACTCCGGCGGAGGCTCAGCCCGACTTGCAAGGGCGGGCAGAGATGGTCTGTCATTTCTGCCCGGCGTCGGCGACGCCGACAACAACCATGCAATGAGTGTCAGTCTGCGTCAACTCATGGTGACACCGGCAGACATTAGCCAGGAAGAGCCTCAATTCAATGATATCCCCTACGCCGGCCATCTCTCCCTGAGCAGCACCCTCTGGAGCTGGAGCGCCGACAGTATTACGGGGTACGGCGCTCACATTGGCGTGGTTGGTCCTGAAAGCGGCGCCGAAGCCAGCCAGAAATGGGTACACAAAATCACCGGGAGCGAACGCCCCAAAGGATGGGACAACCAGCTAGGGACCGACGTGGTTGGCGGATTTCAGGCGGCCCACGGGCGCAAACTGTTGCAAGCGGGGCAACGCGGCGACCTTGAACAACAGTTTTCAGCGGTGGGCTCCGGCCTGCTGTCCAGTTTTCGAACCTCCGCGACCGTTGGCGTGATCTGGCGGATGGGCAGAAACCTTCCGGCCAATTTTATACCGGATTACGCCGGCAGCTCCTCGGCCATCGCGCTACCCGGATCTTTCAGTGGCGCGAAAAGCGCCTGGTCAGTATTCATAGGCCTGGGGGCGGAATACATTGCCTATTCCTATCTGGAGGACAATTCCGGGCCCTACCGGTTCAGTGAAGGCCCCCTGCTCGGCCAGCTAGGCCTGGGCGGCACCTGGCAGTGGGACAACCTGCAAGCGGCGCTGATTTTGCGGGCCACGACGGGGGAAGAACAGCGTAACCAGGATAACTTCAGCTTTGGCACGCTGTCTTTTAGCTGGGTGTTATGAGGAAGCGCCCCTGTCGGGGCGCTTTTGTCAGTACCAGAAATCAGATTCTGGTCAGGCGCAGGTAAGGACGCAATTCGTTCCAGCCCTGCGGGAACATGTCCTTGGCCTTCTCGTTGGAGATGGACGGCGGAATGATCACCTCGCCACCTTTTTTCCAGTCCGCCGGCAATGCACAGCTATTGGCATCGGCCGTCTGCAGCGCATCGATGGCACGCAGGATCTCGTCGAAGTTACGGCCCACCGCCATCGGGTAGGTCATGGTCAGACGTACTTTCTTGTCCGGATCGATAATGAACACACTGCGCACAGCGGCGGTTTCGCTCTCACCCGGATGGATCATTTCATACAGCTCAGCGATCTTGTGGTCCTCATCGGCAACGATCGGGAACTGCAGATCACAGCTCTGAGTGTCGTTTACATCATCAATCCACTTCAGATGTTCTTCGACTGAGTCAGTCGACAAACCGAGAGGCTTCACATTGCGGGCAGCAAACTCCTGCGCCAGCTGTGCCGTGCGGCCCATTTCTGTGGTGCATACCGGGGTGAAGTCAGCCGGATGGCTGAAGAAGAACACCCAGGAATCGCCGGCCCACTCGTGAAAGCTCATGGGGCCTTTGGTGGTGTCTACGTTGAAATCAGGGGCAATTTGTCCAAGACGAATCGTCATTTCATTTCTCCTGTCGGGGTTTCCACGTTTGTGGCATTGGTTAACAAAGCTTCAATGGGTTGGGTTTCATGGCCTGCGTCATGGGCCGCTTTGAGTAACATCGGGATATTGCATTGCGGGTTCCGGGCCCGGGACTGGGCCCACATGTGCACCGCCCGCCGGCCTGTGCGGCAGAATCCGAGAATGGGCGCAGGGGCCGCATCAAGTGCCTGTGCAAAGGCATCCACATCCTGTTCGGTGTATTCACCGGAGGCGACCGGCACGCAGAACCACTGCAGGCCCTGGCTGGCGGCTGCTTCCCGGAAGGCTTCTTCGCCCTCGTAGCCGTCCTCGCCCGCGCGGCGATTACAGATCACGGTTCGGAAGCCCTGGCGGCGAATGTCCTCAAAGTCCTCAGGCGCGACCGCATCTGCCACGGCGAATCCTGGTTCCAGAAAATGAATCTTCATCGTTAATCTCCAGCTCAGAAGCCGTTTACCGGGACTTTCAGGTAAACCTGTCCGTTGTCTTCCGCCGGCGGCATGGCCCCGGCACGCATGTTCACCTGCACCGACGGTACAATCAGCCTCGGCATGGCGAGCGTGGCATCGCGCTCGGTTCGCATCCGCACAAACTCGGATTCGTTCATGCCCTCGCGAACATGGATGTTACGTTCGCGCTGTTCGGCTACCGTGGTTTCATGCTGGTATTCATCCCGCCCCGGCGCCTTGTAGTCATGGCACAGGAAGATCCGCGTCTCGCCGGGCAGAGCCAGTACCTTCTGCACAGACTGGTACAGGGTCTGGGCGTCACCGCCGGGGAAATCGCAGCGGGCGGTACCGGAATCCGGCGCGAACAGGGTGTCGCCAACAAAGGCCGCATCGCCGATAATGTAGGTCAGGCATGCCGGCGTGTGACCAGGCGTGTGAAGGACCTGTCCCTCCAGGTTGCCAACCCGGAAGGTATCGCCCTCCGCAAACAACTGGTCAAACTGGCTACCGTCCCGGGCAAATTCGGTGCCGGCGTTGAAGGCTTTTCCGAAGATTTCCTGAACATCCACAATCTTCGCGCCTATGCCGGTCTTGCCACCCAGGTGGTCGTGCAGGTAGGGCGCAGCGGAGAGGTGGTCGGCATGTACGTGGGTTTCAAGAATCCACTCCACCTGAAGATTGTTGTCCCGAATAAACGAGATGATCTGATCGGCTGAACGCACGTCGATCCTGCCGGCGGCGTAATCAAAATCCAGTACCGAGTCGATGATGGCACAGGCCTGGCTGTCGGGATCCTGAACGACGTAGCTGAAGGTGTTGGTCGCTTCGTCGAAGAAGTGAGTGACTGATGGCGTTTGCATCGTCGTGTCCTCCTCGGGCATGGGTATCGTTAACTCACACCGTCAGTAGACCATACTTTTAGATATAACCATATACCCATAACGCATATTAAATTTGATATAGGCGATAGCTCCTGTAAATCACATATCAAAAGCTTTAATTAATTCGCTATGGATGAAGGGCGGAGGACTGAATCGCAGGAGGGGGCGCCCTGTCCGGGCGCCGTTTTTCTGAACATTGTTTCAGTGATGCTCGCGGACGGCAGGGCTGGCCAGCCACTCCCGACCTTTGAGCATACCGTGCCAGTACAAGGTAGGCAGCTGCTTGGCCTTGAGCCACCAGGCAGCGCGGGTGGCTTTGGTGCCATCGTTCACCCACTGCGGGAAACTGGGCTGAAGCACACCGTTATAGCCAAACTCGGCCAGCACGATGCGGCCGTTCTCTACCGTCAACGGGCAGGAGCCGTATCCGAGGTAAGCCGCAGGCAGGGGCTGATTCCGTAAACTTGCAATGAGGTTTTCCGCCACGACCGGCGCCTGCTTTCGAACGGCAGCGGCAGTTTTGGCATTACCGGTGCCGCTCACGTCGCCAAGTCCGAATATATTGGCAAAGGTTTTGTGTTGGAGCGTATCGTCCGCCAGATTCAACCAGCCACCGTCATTGGCCAGAACGGACTCGCGGATGAAACCGGGCGCCCGCTGGGGCGGCACCGCGTGCAACATATCGAAATCCAGTTCCCGATCCTGGCTGTTACCTTCAGCGTCCGTAAGCCGGAACGTGGCTTTCCGGGCGGGGCCGTTAACCGCTACCAGATTGCTCTGAAAGTTGACTTGAATACCGTATTTATCGATGTATTCCTGAAGTGCCGGGACATAAGCCGGCACACCGAACAGAACCGCTCCGGCATTATGAAACTGAATATCGAGTTGGCCCAGAACTCCGTTTCTGCGCCAATGGTCGGAAGACAGATACATCGCTTTCTGCGGCGCCCCGGCACATTTGATAGGCATGGGTGGCTGGCTGAACAGGGCCCTTCCCTTTTTCAGGGCCTGTACCGTTTGCCAGGTGTATTGCGCCATGCCTTGACGGTAGTTGGACGTCACACCATTGGACCCAAGCGCCGATTCCAGGCCATCAATGGCAGACCAGTTCAGCTCCAGCCCCGGCGCCAGCACCAGTGCCTGATAGGAAATACTCGAACCGTCCGCCAGTCTTACCTGATTCTGCTCCGGCATTACGCCCGAAACCGCCTGCTGATGCCAGGAGACAAAACCCGGCATCACCTGTGACATGGGCCGGGAGGTAACCTCCGGCTGAAAAACGCCGCCACCGACCATGGTCCAGCCTGGTTGATAGTGATGGGTCGCGGATGGTTCCAGGATCGCGATATCCAGACGGCGGTCCCGTTTGTGCAGGCTGGACGCCACCGAGATACCGGCAGCGCCGCCACCGACGATAACAATGGTGTGGTGCCGGTCTGCCCCCGCCGGTTCTGTTCTGCTGTTCATGCCTCTACCCTCTTGTGTTTGTTCGCACGGCATTTCTTCTTGATGTATATCAAATCCTAGCACCATTGAAAGAATAACGTTATATCGATATGGAATATATCGGTGCACAAGGTCCTTCGCGGCTCATAGCGCACAAGGTGGGATATAGAGCGGTGGGAGTGGCCCTTACACGGCCGGGATAGCTGCTCGGGCAGGGAGCGGTCAGGCAAACGAAAGGCGTTTACCTGACCGCGCCTCAGTGACTGTCCAGATCCTCATAACCGGTAATCATCGGTTTGATATGACTGGTCAGGGTTTTACCCATGGTGGTCATATAAACGTGGGCGATCACAAATACCAACATGGCAAAAGCGGCACCGGTATGAACCAGAGCGACGGTCTCCAGCTGCAGCGCGCCGGCCAGCGTCGCGGGCCAATTGTTATAGAACAGGTACAACAGGCCAGAGGCCCAGATAATCGGTGAAATTATCAGTTTGAAGAACAGGTAGGCCAGCCGCTGCAGCGGGTTGTGTTTTGCTCGTGTGGTTTTTTTGTAGGGATGGGCGGCGCCGGTAAACGTACCCACCAGATAATAATGAATAACCGCAAACAGGCCATCCCGGGTGGGAATATACTGGCGCCACTCGCCGGTGGTGAAATGCCAGAAAATGGCAAATATCCACAGCACAATCAGTGCCCAGGCCGCCAGGGTGTGTACCTGCACGGCGGTACTGAAGCGCATGACGTCGTAGCTGCCGTGAATGGCGAAACCGGTGAACAGCAAGATAAAAATCAGCAGCGCCTGAGTCCAGTGCCAGAAGCGCTCAAAACGTTTGAACATCAGTACCCGGCTCATTGGTCTTTCCTCCCACTGAACACGATCCTTGCCATGGCATGCACCAGAACACCAAACAGGGTGGCTGCCACCAGCAACCAGCCAATCCGGTCAAGCCAGACATTACCGTTGTGGCCTGGCATATAGATGCCACCCAGCCCAGCCAGCCGGCTTTCAGCCTTGTGGCAACTGCCGCACTTCACCGCCTGTTCAGCGGGTGCCACCATGTGGGTGATCGGCCAGTGCATGGTGGTTTCGATAAAGCTGAACTCACCACTGTAGGGCATGCCAGACAGATCACTGGCGGCTTGCAGCGCTTTCTCCCAGCTGAAATTGCTCCACAGAGAAGTGTCATCGGCACCGAACACATGGGTGGCCAGCAAGGTCTGTCTCTCGGTATCAAACGGCTGCTTTCCACGCATCACCTTGAACGGCCAGATGCGCGATTCACCATCATCAGGGCTGCCTTCCACCCGGTTAATGGCCACCGGCGGATTCTCGATATCCAGCGGATCCCCGGCCAGGGTATATTTCACCGTGCCATCAAACCAGGCGTACTCCGGCACCACATTCTCACCATGGCGGAAATTCCCTTTTTCACTGAGATAGCTCGGGTGGCCGTGGTCGTCCAGCTGTTTTATTGGCTGTCCGTTTTCATCCAGTCGGCCGGCGGTGGACCAGTCCCACCAGGTCTTGGTGGGCACCCCGCCCCGGGCAAAGGCCGGGATGTGGCAGGTCTGGCAGGCAAGTTTGTCTACATGGTCGTTCAGTTTTGGTTTGTCGTGGGGCGCAAGGCCATGGCAGGACTCGCAACTGGCCCGGGAGAAATCCGTATGGCCCGGCACATCAATACCCAGAGTGTCGCGGGCATTGGCCTGGTACCGGCTTCCCGATACCGCATGGCCCATGGTGGTGTGGCAATCTGAACAGCCGAAATTCAGGCCGTCCGGCGACATGTGCACATCCAGCGATTTCGGTGGATTGACCAGGGAGGTATCCAGATCGCCGTGCTTCACACCGTCGGCGCCGCCTCCATGGAAATGGCAGCTACCGCAATTGGCCCGGCCACTGGCGCCCACGTTCTTGGCAATGCGCTCCAGATCCGGCGGCTGTACCAGTTTGCCACTGCCCTTGGGCCATTCGCGGGGTATATAGGTGGGGTGGCCCGCCAGCGTCGGAAACTTCCAATACTCGCCTGTGGTGTCGTGGCACACCAGGCAATCCACCGCATTCTCGGCCTGCGGCGGTGGTTCACGCATATCGTTCCAACCGTAACCCACATGGCACGACGTACACCGGGGCTCGTTGGTAATGGTCATCCCGCAAAAGCTGTTGATGACCTTGCTTTTGCCCAGGGTCTGCCCGGTTTCCTCATGCTCGTAGAGCCAGGTCCAGTGAGTGGTCTGGCGAATCTGTTCACCGGCCTCGGTATGGCAGGTCAGGCAGGCCGCCGTCACCTCTTCCGCCCGTTCAAAGGGGCCCTGTAATGCCTTGAACTTGCTATGATCTGCCGTCGTGGTCGATTTCCCGTTTACAGCCGCTATCGCGGCGGCGCCATTCGCGGCAAACACCAGGCTGGCAACGACCACCAACCACCTGAGCGAAAAAATGATTCGCAGAGCTCTTTTATTGTTCATATCCACACCGTCCACTCAGATGAGCATCTACCTTTAGTCTAGTCGCGCCGTGCTGGTTTTCCCGGCAGCGTGTACAAAGATTGAGCAGGATCAATCTATCGCCCGGCGGCGGACAGATCAGTGACATTGTCACTGAAGCTTCGATAGTTATGCCCCTAGGATTGGCATGTGAACCAACAACACTCAGGAGTTACCCCATGATGAATACAATCAAGACTTTTGTACTGGCACTGCTATTCTCGGCCCCGCTGACAGCCATGGCCGATAACCACAAGGCAAACAACGGCAATAAAGGAAACACCGTGGGCGAGGTTCTGGTGATTCTCTCCAGCGACTCTCTGCAAACCCAGGGTATGGCGATGGTGCTGTCCAACACCATGGCCAAGAAAGGTGCCAGCGTTAATGTACTGCTTTGCGACGAAGCCGGCGACCTGGCCCTGAAAGCTTATGAGGCCGAACCCCTGGCACCGAAAAACGTCACCCCGGGCCAGATGTTGCGTGGCCTGATGAAAGCCGGTGGCACAGTGAATGTGTGTGCGCTGTACCTGCCCAACAGCGAGTACAGCAAAGACGACCTGCTGGACGGTGTCGGCGTTGCAACCCCGCCGGCCATGGCCGCCCAGATGCTGGATCGCAAGATGCGCACCTTCACTTTCTGAGGCCTGACATAGTTCCGGTGTTTTTCATGCGCCAGCCTCTATCAGGCTGGCGCTTTTGGTTACAAGCAAACAACGAGGTACCCGATGGCGCACAGCGACGCTTCACGGCTACAGACCTTTCCGGTTTCCTGGTTTTCCACCGTGATGGGGCTTGCCGGTTTGACCATTGCCCTGCACCGGGCAGAGGCGATACTTGGATGGAGCATTCACCCAAGCCCTGTTCTTCTGGCATTGACCGTGGCCGTGTTCGCCACGCTGGCCGGCCTCTACCTGTTAAAACTGGCCAGACACCCCGCCAGTGTCAAAGCTGAACTGAGCCATCCGGTCAAACTCAACTTTTTTCCGACCATTTCGATTGGCCTGATACTGATCAGCATTGCCCTTCTGCCTCATTATCCGGGCTTGTCACAGATTGTCTGGACCGCCGGCACTGTGCTGCATTTCGGCTTCACGCTGTATGTGCTGTCGATCTGGATCCATCACACCCATTTCGAGATTAACCATATGAACCCGGCCTGGTTCATCCCGATTGTGGGCAACATCCTGGTACCCGTCGCCGGAGTGCATCACGCGTCGGTGGAAATTTCCTGGTTCTTTTTCAGCATCGGGCTGCTGTTCTGGCTGGTGCTGCTGACCATTATTTTTAATCGAATGTTCTTCCATCAACCGCTACCGGGAAAGCTGCTGCCTACACTGTTTATCCTGATAGCACCACCCGGCGTCGGAATGGTGTCCTGGTTACAGCTGAACGGAGAAGAAGTGGACGCCTTCGCCCGGATTCTCTACTACAGCGCACTGTTCCTTACCCTGATGCTGTTTACCCAGACATCCCGATTCATCAAAGTCCCGTTCGCCCTGTCTTGGTGGGCCTATTCATTCCCCATGGCAGCAATCACCATTGCCACACTGTTGATGCATCAAAGCCTGGGGCTGGTCTTCCTGAAATGGTTGGGGCTGATCTTGCTGATAGTGCTTTGCCTGCTGATTACCGGGCTGGTGATCAGAACCGCAGTTGCGGTGCGGCGGCGGGAAATCTGCGTGGAGGAGTGAAACCGGGCAGTGACGCCCGCCCAATGCAGGCGGGCGTCGTCGCTATCACGGACGATAGATTTTCTCGGGGTTGGCCTTGGTCGACCAGGGCAGGCCGGAATTCTGCCAGCCGTTCTGCACACGGAATCCCTTCTTTTCGCCTTCCTTCACGGTACTGCCCTGGAAGCCGTTGTCGATGTACTTCACGTTGGTAAAGCCCCGCTCCAGCAGATAATCAGCACTGGGCTTGCCGCGGGCGGAACCGGAGCGGCACATGGTGATGATCAGGGAATCCCGCGTCAGTCCCTTTTCCTTCAGCGCGGCATCAACCTGGGCAACAAAATCCTCGTTGATGTCCATGGCGAAGACACCTTTCTCATCGTTCCAGCGCGTACGATCCACCAGCTGGAACGGAATGTTTCGGTCCACAGCATCGGTAAAGCCGATGAACATGATTTCCACCGGATCCCGGACATCAATGAACAGCAGATTGTCACCTTGCTCCTGAACCGTGTCCCAGGTCTGCTCCGGAGTCACAGACAGTGCCTCTTCCGCTTGGGCTGACATCGCAACCGTCAAAAAGAAAAGCACAGACACAACAATCGGTTTCATAACGCGTACTCCTGCCTACTTTTAAATTTCTTCTGAGCATAACTTTATAACCTAAATAAAAGCGGGAGAGCACGGCTTTTCTGCGCGACGAAATGCCGCAGAAAGATCCACAAATTGCAGACCGGAACCAAACTTGATGAACATCAAGTTCAGAACCAACTCTCGCGTTTTTGCGATGAACCACGCTGCCACTCTGTTACGTTGGAACCAGATGGATACCGAGTTGTTCTCAAAGGAGAAAGCGACATGATCAAGCATCCACTGGCAAAAGCACTCACCCTGAGCCTGGGCGTGGCAGCAGGTTCCGCCATGGCGGACAACCTGATGGAACGGGCCAACAGCATGTTCGAGCCCATTCCAAAATACCCACCGGTGATTGATGGCAATGAACTCACCCAGGCCAAGGTTGAACTGGGCAAGATGCTGTTCTTTGAACCGCGCCTGTCTTCCAGCCACCTGATCAGCTGCAACACCTGCCACAACGTGGGACTGGGTGGCGATGACGAGCTGCCTACCTCTATCGGCCATGGCTGGCAGAAGGGTCCCCGGAACTCGCCGACGGTGTTCAACGCCGTGTTTAACGCAGCCCAGTTCTGGGATGGCCGTGCCGCCGACCTGGCCGAACAGGCCAAAGGGCCGGTACAGGCGGGTGTCGAGATGAGCAGTACGCCGGACCGGGTGGTGGCTACCCTGAAGAGTATGCCGGAGTATATCGAGCGCTTTGAGGACGCATTCCCGGGCCAGGAAAATCCGGTCACCTTCGACAATATGGCTGTTGCCATTGAAGCCTATGAAGCAACACTGATCACCCCGGAAGCACCTTTCGACAAATATCTGCGCGGAGACACCTCAGCGCTGAACGAGAGTGAGAAAGAAGGTCTGGCGCTGTTCATGGACCGCGGCTGTACCGCCTGCCACAGTGGTGTGAACCTCGGCGGTCAGAGCTACCATCCATTCGGGCTGGTTGCCAAGCCGGGTGCCGAGATCCTGCCAGAGGGCGATAAAGGCCGCTTCTCTGTCACCGAAACCGCGTCTGACGAGTATGTGTTCCGCGCCTCTCCGCTGCGTAACATCGAGCTGACCGCGCCCTATTTCCACTCTGGCGCCGTCTGGAGCCTGGAAGAAGCCGTTGCGGTGATGGGTACGGCCCAGCTGGGTACCGAGTTGAACGACGATGAAGTGAAATCCATCGTCGCGTTCCTCAAGACGCTTACCGGCAATGTTCCGGAAGTAACTTATCCGGTACTGCCACCAAGCACCGCCAATACGCCCAAGCCGGTGGACATGATCCCGTAAGTCACGGGCTCTGCATTCACCCTCGAAGGCGCGCTTTCCCGGCGCGCCTTTTTTGTTGAGGTTGGTCATACTATCCGGACAACTACCCACCTTTGTCCGCTTGTGCGGTTGCTGATGAGCAAGCTATCGTCTGTTTTCTTTCTTAAAGACAGGCTAGAGGCTATGAATCCGACCATTGAACTTCTGAAATCCCACCGCTCTATCCGCAAGTTCAAGGACCAGCAGATCCCACGGGAGTTGTTCGAAGAGCTGATTCGTGCCGGCCAGAGTGCCGCCACCTCCAATCACGTTCAGGCCTACTCCATCATCCATGTGGTCAACCCGGAGAACCGCCGTAAGATCGCCGAACTGGCCGGCGGCCAACCCTATGTCGCCAACAGTTCCGACTTCCTGGTGTTCTGTGCCGATATGAAACGGGCGATGGAAGCCGCAGAGCGGGCCGGTGCCGAGGTGACACGAGGTATGACCGAGCAACTGCTGGTTGCCACCATCGACACCGCCCTGATGGCACAGAATGTCGCCATTGCCTCGGAATCCGAGGGTCTGGGACTGTGTTACATCGGCGGTATTCGTAACAACCCGCAGGACGTGAGCGAGATTCTGAAACTGCCGGAACATGTCTACCCGGTATTTGGCATGTGCCTCGGCTACCCCGATCAGAACCCGGAAGTTAAGCCCCGGCTGCCACTTTCCGCGATTCTGAAAGAAGACGCCTACACCGATGCCGATGACACCGCACTGGTGACCCGTTTCGACCAGACCATGAATCAGTATTACCAGGCCAGAAGCAGCAGCAACAAGGACACCACCTGGTCCGAACAGCTGAAGCCGCTGTTTACCTCAAAACTGCGCCCGCACATAAAAGCTTTCCTCAACGGTCGCGGCTTCGGCACCAAATAGATCGATTTTTTCGATGCATTTGCCTCAGTAAATACGATTCTTGCGGCAACCGCCTTAGACTAAAGTATGCCCCCTTTGTTCGTTTGCTACTGAAAGGGGCATACTCATGGCGGGCTTTAATACCGATATTCTTCTGATTGGCGGCGGCGTTATGAGCGTCACGCTGGCCTCTCTGATTCAGCAACTGGACAGCTCCCGGTCGATCACCCTGGTCGAACAGGGGCAACAGCTGGCCGGCGAAAGCTCGGACGCCTGGAACAATGCCGGCACCGGTCACGCCGGTTATTGCGAACTCAACTACACCCCCGCCAACCCCGACGGCAGCGTTTCCGTAGAGCGGGCGCTCGCCATCAACGAGCGCTTCGAGCTCTCACTTCAGTACTGGAGCAGCCTGGTTGAGAAGGGGCTCTTGCCCGCACCGGCCAACTTCATTCGCCGGGTGCCACATCTGAGCTGGGTTCAGGGCGCCAAGGCCTGTGATTTTCTGAAAACCCGCCACAGAGCCCTCGAGGGCCAACCGCTGTTTCAGGAGATGAAGTTCAGCGATCAGCCAGACACCCTCGCTCGCTGGCTCCCGCTTATCCACGGTACCCGGCAAGCCTTTGAACCGGTCGCAGCTACCCGCGTCGCCCACGGCAGTGACGTCAATTTTGGCGCACTTACGCGCCTGCTGGGGCGCTCCCTGGCCCAGCACAACGCCTGTGATATTCAGCTCCAGTGCCAGGTAACCGATATCAAGCGCGAAGCCGGCGGCTGGCGCGTGCACCTGCATCATCTGAACAGCGGCGAGAAACGCAGCATTACCAGCCGTTTTCTGTTCATTGGCGCGGGCGGAGCCGCCCTGTCTCTGTTGCAGAAGACCGGTATTCCGGAAATTCGCGGCTACGGGGGATTCCCGGTGTCCGGCCTGTGGCTGGCCTGCAATAACGAAGACATGGCCCTGTCACACAACGCCAAGGTCTATAGCCAGGCACCGGTGGGCGCGCCACCCATGTCGGTACCGCACCTGGACACCCGCTTTATCAATGGCAAGGCGGCCCTGCTCTTTGGTCCCTTCGCCGGCTTTACCACCCGCTTCCTTAAAAGCGGCGATCGCCTGGATCTGATCCGCTCGGTTCGTAGCCACAATCTGCGGCCGCTGATCGACGTTGGCGTGCACAACTGGCCGCTGACCCGATACCTGATCAAAGAAGCCCTCAGCCCCAAATCGGCCCGCGTCGGCGAACTGGCGCGCTTTATTGCGGATCCGGACCCAGCTCAGTGGCAACTGGTGCGGGCCGGGCAGCGTGTTCAGGTTATCAAGCCAACGGCCTCGGGCCGGGGCAGTCTGGAATTCGGCACCGAGGTTTTGAGCACTGAGGACCGATCCCTGGCAGCCCTGCTGGGCGCTTCACCGGGCGCCTCCACCTGCGTCTCCGCAATGCTGGAGGTTATAGAACGTTGTTTCCCGGAACTGATTCAGGGCCAACCGCTGCAAACCCTGCAATCGCTGATTCCGAGCTACGGTCAATCGCTTCAGGCCAACCGCCAACTGCTGGCCGATGTCCGCCGCTACACCCTTAACACCCTGGGACTGAACACCGGGGCAGAACAAACTCAAACTGAACGGAGCCTGTACGCATGATGATAGG
This sequence comes from Marinobacter sp. C1S70, assembly GCF_000475355.1. NCBI lineage: Bacteria > Pseudomonadati > Pseudomonadota > Gammaproteobacteria > Pseudomonadales > Marinobacteraceae > Marinobacter > Marinobacter sp. C1S70. The sequence continues at coordinate 47,207 of NZ_AXBW01000084.1, forward strand.
GATTCCCAGAGAACGACAAGACGGTGAAAACCGTGTGGCCATTATCCCATCCGGAGTTTCCACCCTGCTGGAGGCCGGCTACGAGGTGGTGGTCGAGAGTGGCGCTGGCAGTGCCGCCCATTTCACCGATGACGACTATCGCCACGCCGGGGCCATCATCGCCGACAATGCCGACGCTCTGTATCGTCAGGCCACAGTCATCCTCAAGGTTCGGGCGCCCTCATCAGAGGAAGCGCGACTGATTCAGCAAGACGCCACCCTGATCTGCCTGCTCGATCCCTGGTTCAACCAGCCGCTGCTGGAACAGCTGGCCGGGCAAAACGTGCAGGCATTTGCCCTGGACCTGGTGCCCAGAACCACCCGGGCCCAGTCCATGGACGTGTTGAGTGCCATGGCGGGCATCAGCGGGTACCGCGCCGTCCTCAGCGGCGCCATGGCCCTGCCCCGTTACTTCCCCATGCTGATGACCGCCGCCGGCACCATTCATCCGGCCCGGGTACTGGTTATTGGCGCCGGTGTTGCAGGTCTGATGGCCATTGCCACCGCCCGCCGTCTGGGCGCAGTGGTCGAGGCCTACGACCTTCGCCCTGAGGTGAAAGAGCAGGTGGAGAGCCTGGGCGCCGATTTCATTGAAATCGAAGTGCCTGCATCCGATACCACCGGCGACAGCGGTTATGCCAAAGCGCAGAGCGAAGCGTTCTACACCGCCCAAAGACAGCAACTGGCAGACTGCGTCGCCCGCGCCGACCTGGTAATCACCACGGCGGCGGTACCCGGAAAACCGGCTCCCAAACTGATTGACCAGGAAATGATCCACCGCATGAAGAGCGGCTCGGTGATCGTGGATCTGGCGGCGGACAAAGGCGGCAACGTGGACGGCACCGTTCTGAACCAGAAGGTGGATGTGGATGGCGTTACCCTGGTGGGCCATGCCAACCACCCCTCCCGCGTACCGGTGCACGCCTCCCAGCTGCTCACCCGCAACATTACCGCCTTTTTGCTCAACATGACCGAAGACGGTCGTGTGGTACCCAAGCTGGACGACGAGATTGTTGCGGCAACCCTGGTGGTCCAGCACGGCAGTGTCCGGCACAACACCGAGACACGAGAAAACCCGGAAACCTCAACCCAGAAGGACACGGACTGATGGAACTGTTTGCACTCAGCTTCACCATTTTCATTCTGGCGCTGTTCGTCGGGGTGGAACTGATCAACAAGGTTCCGCCCACGCTTCATACCCCGTTGATGAGCGGCACCAATGCCATCTCCGGCATCGTGATTGTCGGCGCCATCATCAGCGCGGGTAGCACAGAGCTGTCGCCTAATGTCGCCGGCGTGCTGGGCTTTATCGCTGTCACCCTGGCCAGCATCAATATCGTGGCCGGTTTTCTGGTGACGGATCGCATGCTGAATATGTTCAAGCGGAAGGGATAACCATGTTTGCATTGATCAATCTGTCTTACCTTGCAGCTGCCGTCTGCTTCATTCTCGGCATCAAGGGCATGACCCGCCCGAAAACGGCCGTACGTGGCAACCAGCTGGCCGCCATCGGGATGCTGATTGCGGTCGTCGCCGCCCTGTTGCACCAGGAAATCATCAGCTACGCGGCCATCATCGCCGGCATGCTGCTGGGCGGCGCGATCGGCGTCTGGCTCGCAAAACGGACCGCAACGACGGAAATGCCGGAACTGGTGGCGAGCCTGAACGGCATCGGCGGGGGCGCCTCCGTTGCGGTGGCCGCCAGCACCTGGATGCACGCGGTAAATGCCACCGGTGCCGGCAGTGCCGGCTGGGCCGCCGCGATTCTGGCCTCCATCGTCATCGGCTCGGTCACCCTGACCGGGTCGGTGGTAGCCGTTCTGAAACTCAAGGGGAATATTGGCGACAGCCGGAACAATCGCCTGTGGCACAGTGTCACGCTGGTTACTCTGATTGCCGCCGTGGCCGGGGCCGTTCTGTTTGCCACCAGCGGCAGCACCAGCCCGCTGGCCCTCGCGGCCCTCGTAGGGCTCTGCCTGCTGCTTGGCATTGGTCTGGTCCAGCCTATCGGTGGTGCCGACATGCCGGTCGTCGTCGCCCTGCTTAACGCCTATTCCGGCCTGGCGGGCGCGGCCACCGGATTCGTGCTGGGCAACCAGGGGTTGATCATTACCGGTTCCCTGGTGGGTGCTTCCGGGCTGATTCTGACCGCCATCATGTGCAAGGCCATGAACCGGTCACTGCCTAACGTTCTGTTTGGCGGCGTACTGGGCGGCTCGGATAGTCAGGCGAGCCAGCAGGATGAAGGGGAGTTTTACGATGGCAAGGTGAAATACGCCACCCCTGACGACCTGGCTCTGCTGCTCGATGGTGCCCGTAAAGTGGTCATGGTGCCCGGATACGGCCTGGCGGTGGCTCAGGCACAGCATGCGGTGAAAGAACTCGCCAACCAGCTTGAGGGCCGTGGTGCCAAGGTCAGTTACGCGATTCACCCGGTGGCAGGCCGGATGCCAGGGCACATGAACGTGCTGCTGGCCGAAGCTGAAATCCCTTATGACCAGTTGAAAGACATGGACGCCATCAACCCGGAACTGCCGCAGGCGGATGTGGCCATCGTGCTCGGCGCCAATGACGTGGTGAACCCGGCCGCCGCCGAAGACCCGAACTCGCCCATCTTCGGCATGCCCATACTGGACGTGCACAAGGCGAAAACGGTGGTGGTGGTCAAGCGCAGCCTGTCCGCTGGCTTCGCCGGCATTCCCAACGGTCTGTTCATTCGCGACAACAGCCTGATGGTGAAGGGCGACGCCAAGGAAGTCCTGCAAGCCACCACCAGCGCGATCAAGGAACTCTGATCAGCCGTCCTCAAGGATGAGGACCACCAGCTCCTTGGGGCCATGGGCCCCATAGGCAAGCACCTGCTCGATGTCCGCCGTCTTGGACGGACCAGAGACCAGCAACAGGTTCGTGGGCAGACCCGCGGACCAGTTGTGCTTCTGCATCATCCCATACAGGTTGTCTTCCACCTCACTCGCCTTGAGCAACGCGATATGCAACGGCGGCAGAAGACTCATTAGCCGCGGTTCGTGACGATCCGGCCACAGTACCAGTGAACCGGTGGCAGCAATCCCGCCCACTGTGCCCGTCACGCTGGCATCCACCTGCCAGAACAGTTCCTCTTTCCATTCCTCAATGGGGCGGTCATAGACCAACAGCTCCGGTCTGGGCTCCGCACGCTGCCAGTGCTCCGCCAGCTGCTTGCCGTGCTCGGTACCCGGGGCATAAAGCACATTCTTCAGGCCGCGGCTCTCCAGCAATTCCTGAACCTTTGAGGGCCATTGCTCGGTCGTCAACTGGTGGATTTCGGTGTGCACCGCTTCCATCAGGGAGCGCAGTCGGGTAATCCGGTCCTCCGGCGCATACTGCCAGGGGCGGGTCACCAGAGCCTCATCGAAATCGTCCGGCCGGGGCGTAGTGCCGGCCAGACCGGCACGGAGCTTGTTGAGAATATTGCTGCGGGCACTCATCACCGGTCTCCCTGATTCAAATGGGCTTTGGCCAGATCATGCAAAGACCGCCGGGCCGGTACCGGCGCCGAGTGGTTCTCGGTCCAGGGACCGACGTTTTTCGGTGCCAGTTTGCCAAAACGGGTCGCGCCCCACAGGAACAGGCGGTAAAACAACGGCGACGTATTCAGGCTGGCCCAGAAGCGCCAGATTGCCCGCTCCTTGCGGGAATACTTGGCGCCGCCATCTTTAACTTTCGGCTGTTCGGCGGGGCTTTTCACGTTTTCCTGACGCAAGCGCTGCAGCATTTCCGGGATCGGAATCTTCACCGGACACACTTCTCCACAGGCGCCACACAATGAGGACGCGCTGGGATGATCCGGTACCTTGTGCAGGCCAACCATATGCGGCGTAATAATCTTGCCGATCGGCCCCGGATACACTTCACCATAGGTGTGGCCACCCACACGGGTATAGACCGGGCAGTGGTTCATGCACGCACCGCAGCGGATACAGTTCAACGTCTGGCGCAGTTGGGCATCGGCGAAAGCACCGCTGCGGCCATTGTCCAGCAGCACCAGATGCACTTCTTCCGGACCATCCAGCTCATCCGCCTTGCGCGGGCCGGAAATCATGTTCACGTAAGTGGTGATCGGCTGGCCCAATGCGGAGCGGGTGAGCAGCGACAACAGAGGCACCACGTCCCTCAGGTTCTCCACCACTTTTTCAATACCGGTAACAGCAATGTGCACCGGTGGCGCCGTGGTACTCATGCGGCCATTGCCTTCGTTTTCCACCAGCAGCAAGGTACCGGTTTCGGCAATGGCGAAGTTCACGCCGGAGACCCCGACATCCGCTTCAAGGAATTTCTGGCGCAGGGTGCGGCGACCAATCTGGATCAGTTCGTTCACATCCTCGGTCTCATCCACGCCCAGTTTGTCGTGGAACAGTCTGGAGACCTGAAAGCGGTTCTTGTGAATCGCGGGCATGATAATGTGGGAGGGCTTTTCACCATCCAGTTGGACGATATACTCGCCCATGTCCGACTCCAGGCACTCGATGTGGCGTTCGGCCAGGTAGTCGTTCATTTCCATTTCTTCGCTGACCATGGATTTACCCTTCACCACCTGAGAACCCTGCTTCGCCTCAATGATGGAGTGCACAATCCGGTTGGCCTCTTCGGTAGTCTCCGCCCAGTGGACCTTGACACCGTTTGCGGTCAGCCTGGTTTCCAGTTGTTCAAGCAAATCCGGCAACCGGGACAGCGCCCGGGCCTTGATGTGGTTGCCGAGTTCCCGCAGGCCCTCACGCTCTTCCTCGTCCGGAAAGGCATCGGCCCGCTTCTTCATCAGCGAATCCATGGCGACGCGGAAGTTGGTGCGCAGCTGGTCGTCGGCCAGGGCGCCCACCGCGCGGCCACGGAAGCTGTCGGTGAGTTCTTTTACCGGTATACGCTGGCTCATGATTTCACCTCTCCACTCACCCGCTCCCAAAGAAAGCTGGCCAGATGCCGGCCCCGGAACGTCTGTTTCTGTTTTTCCAGGGAGCCGTTGATGTTGAGCAGGCAGCCGCCATCAGCGGTTACCATTTCCGCTGCACCGGATTCCCGCAACGAACGGGTTTTGTCGAGCACCATGGCCCCGGACACTTCGGGCATGCGCACAGAGAAGGTGCCACCAAAGCCGCAGCATTCGCTTTCATGATCGTGGTCCAGCCGCTCGACATTCGCCAGCTTGCCCAGCAACTCCCGCGAGTGCAGGTGGGTGTTCATTTCCCTGCGGGCGGAACAGGAGGTGTGCAAGGCAATCTGTGTGGGCTGGCCGAGATCCTGCCAGTCCACCTTGCATACATGCAGCAGAAACTCGGTCAGCTCGAACGTTCGTTCAGCCAGATCTTCCACACGTTTAAGGGTATCTGGTTCTTCTGCAAAGACTTCCCGGTAATGCTGTCGGAACATACCGGCACAGGATCCGGACGGCACCACCACCGGCAAGCCGTTGTCGAGTAAATTGAGCTGTGCCCGCGCCACCTCCCGGGCCTCGTTCACGTAGCCGGAGGTCCAGGCCGGCTGACCGCAGCAGGATTGTTCGTCTGGAAAATGCACGCGAATGCCTTCCCGTTCCAGCAGGCGGATAGCATCCAGCCCGGCCTCGGGAAAGAACAAATCCACCACGCAGGTGCCGAACAAAGTGACCTCGGCCGGCTTGGCCGGATACGTTCGTGGCCTGGGGCGCTCAGGAGCCACGCGGGTGGCATTGGGGGCGGCGTCGTAAAACAGCTCACTCATCAGTCATTGCCTCCGGGCGGTCCGGCCGGCAGCCGGCCACCCGTTGTGGTTATCCCAGTGTTTTCAGTTCAGTAACGGGTCCGTCAGCCCCAGGCCGTAGGCGGCCAGCAGCGCAATCGAACCGGTCATCACCAGGTAGTATAGGGTCGGCCACACCGTCTTGCGCAGTGTCTGACCTTCACGGCCCAGCAACCCGACCGTAGCAGATGCTGCCACCACGTTATGGATGGCCACCATATTGCCTGCCGCAGCACCCACGGCCTGCACCGCCACCATCAGTGCGGTGGACAAACCAAGGCTCTCGGCAACGCCAAACTGGAACTGGCTGAACATCATGTTGGAGACCGTGTTGGAACCGGCCAGGAACGCACCGAGCGCACCCACCGTGGGGGCCAGCAACGGGTAAATGCCGCCAACCGCATCGGCAGCCCAGCTGGCCATGGCCAGCGGCATGCTCGGCAGGTCCGACAGGTTAACGCCGGAGTTGATCAGTATCCGCACCATAGGCACGGTGAACAGCAGCACGAAACCGGCACTCAGCAGCACGCCACCGGATTCTTTCACCGCCGAATTCAGCGCTTTCAGGTTCATCCGGTGGATGAAGAAAGTTGCCAGCACTACCATCACCAGAATACCGCCCGGCAGGTAAAGTGGCTGGATCCCGGCATTAATACCTGCTTCTCCCAGGATGTTGGAGAACGACACGCCAACGCTGGTGAAAGCTTGCTTGATCGGTTCAACGGTGCGGCTGAGCACCAGTACCACGCCGACCAGCACGTAAGGTACCCACGCCCGGAAACCGCTCATCGGTTTGGCGGCGATGTCTTCCAGTTTCATCTCAATGCTGCCCAGCCACTCACTGGGCCAGTCTTTGCTGTCGGCAAAATCCCAGGTCCGCTTCGGAATCAGGAAGCCTTTTTTGGCGGCAGTGGTCACAATCGCCAGACCAATCAGGCCACCCAGCAGAGACGGGAACTCGGGCCCCAGAATCACCCCGGTCAGGGCGTAGGGCACGACAAACGCGATGCCGGCAAACAACGCAAACGGCAGGACCTCCAGCCCCTCTTTCCAGCTTTTGTTCTTGCCGAAGAAGCGGGTCATCATCGTCACCATCAGTACCGGCATAACGACACCGACAATGCCGTGGGTGATGGCCACTTCCGAGGTGATCAGCTGCAGGTAGGTATCCCAGTTGGAGCCCAGGGCTTCCAGTCGCTCGGTAATGCTGGCCCGATCCAGACCCGTTGTCACTCCCACCACAATCGGTGTACCTACAGCACCAAAGGATACCGGCGTGCTCTGTACCATCATGCCCAGCATGACGGCAGCCATGGCCGGAAAACCGACCGCAACCAGCAGGGGCGCGGCGATGGCGGCCGGTGTACCAAAGCCAGAGGCACCTTCGATAAAGCTGCCGAACAGCCAGACAATGATGATGGCCTGAATGCGGCGATCCGGGGTGATGTTGGTAAAGCCGGCCCGAATCGTGGTGATGGCTCCGGAGTGCTTCAGCGTGTTCAGCAGCAATATCGCGCCAAAGATAATCCACAGCAGGCCGATGGTGATTACCAGCCCTTGCAAGGTTGAGGCGAGGATACGGTTCAGGGTCATATCCCAGGCGCTATAGCCAATCAGCGCGGTAACCAGAAATACCACGGGCATGGCACGGCGGGCGGGCCAACGCATGCCAATCAGCAGCACTCCGGCAAGAAGAATGGGCGTAAACGCCAACAGGGCGAGCAATCCGGACGACATCATGTTCTCCAGGGTCTTGTTGTTGGATTCTATTCTTGGATAATTGGTATTACCAATTTACAAACCTGTGCCGAGTACGTTATTTGAGCTGGCCTTATGGTGTCAAAACCGCCCACTCATACATTGGTCGTATTGCGTTGAAGTTTTGTTGTAAAAACAAGCATGGACAGGGGTAAGATTTATTGGTAAGACCAATTTTTAGACATACAAGCGAGACACCATGCCCATCAATCAGATTGCTCCCAGGCGGCTGGCCGACACCATTGTCGAGCAACTGGAGACCATGATTCTGGAAGGAACCCTGGAACCGGGGCAGCGCCTGCCGCCGGAACGGGTGCTGGCGGAGCAATTCGGCGTATCCCGCCCGTCCCTCAGAGAGGCGGTGCAACGCCTGGCGGCCAAAGGCCTGCTGAAAAGCCGCCAGGGCGGCGGCAATTATGTGGCGGAGAATCTGGGAAGCAGCTTCAGCGACCCACTCATCCCGCTGCTGGAAAAGCACCCGGAAGCACACCGGGATTTGCTCGAGTTCCGTCGCACACTGGAGGGCGACTGTGCCTATTACGCGGCCCTGCGCGCCACGGAAGTGGATCTGACACGGCTGGGCAAAGCCTGGGAAGAGCTCCACGCCTGCTACCAGAATTCCACTGCCCACAATCTGGAAGAAGAAGGGGCTGCCGATGCCCGCTTCCACATGGCTATTGCTGAAGCCAGCCACAACGTGGTGCTGCTGCACACCATGCGCAACCTGTTCAGCATGCTCAAGAACAACATTGTCACCAACATCGGTGGCATGTACTCCCGCGAAGTTCAGACCCGCCAGGGCCTGATGGACCAGCACCAGAAGCTGTATAACGCCATCGTTGAAGGCCGGGAAGAAGACGCCAGGGCCATCGCAGGGGAGCACATACAGTTTGTGCAGCAAACCATATCGGAACGCAGCGAAACCGCGCGACGGCGTGAACGGGCGTTGAGAAGGGAAGGGAGCGGCGAACACCGGGCTCCATAAAAAAGCCGGGGCAAGCCCCGGCATAAGCAATCACACGATGCATCAACACAATGCATGTCGTCCTGATGAGCCTTCACACTAACCGGAAGAGATGACGCTTGTGTGACAGGGCACGCTAATCCGGCAACTTCTCCCAGATTGTGAGCTCCGAAAAACTGTGCTGAAACTTGTTGCGGGTCTCCCGGATCACGAAGGGCAGGCTCCGGGGCTCTGCCAGCAAGCGGAAACGGGGGGACAACGCCGCCTTGAGACCATCCAGGGTGGTGAATGGCTCACCGTCTTTCAGGAAACCACCGAGCCAGTCCTGCCTGGGTGTGTACTCCTCCAGCCAGGTATAGGGTGAAGCAATCACCAGCAGCCCCAGCGCATTGATACGCTCATGGATCTGTTCCAGAAACAGGGATGGGTTGTAGAGACGGTCAATCAGGTTGCCGGCCAGCACCAGATCGTAGTCCCGGTAATCAGCGCCGAGCTTGCAGGCATCGCCCTGATGGAACGCCACGCGGCGGGCAGCCTCGGTCAGACCCAGGGCTGCCAGTGACCGCTCCTGGTAGCTGACCAGCTCGCCCTCTTCGGGCCGCGCATACCGCGCAACCCCCTCCCGCACCACCTCACGGCATTTGCCGATAAAGGTTTCCGAATAATCGACCCCATCGACATGATCAAACTGGCGGGCCAGCTCCAGCGAGGTACGTCCTACCGCACAACCGATATCCAACGCCCGGCAGCTGGCGCGGCCATCCAGCGCTCCAAGCGCGGCATCGGCCAGTTCTTTCGGAAAATTGGCTTCACCATGCCAGCTTTCACCGAAGTGAAACTCCAGATACTGGGCCAGGGTGGTGTTGCTCTCGTAGTAGCCGGACGGCTCATTCATGATTGTCTCCTGGCGACGACAGGCCTTTCCCTTGTTCCGTCGGCCTTGGGTAAAACGGTTGCACCAACGGGGCAAGCCCTTTGGCATCATCTATGAACAGTTGCAGGTGCGGGAAAGGTATTTCAATGCCCGCGTCGTCCAGGGCTTCCTTAATCTTCTCAAGCACATCAGCCATAATTCTGGGCTGAACCTCCAGATTGTCCGGCGTAATCCAGATCTTGACCTCCAGATCGACTGAAGAGTTGCCCAGAGTCTTGACCACCACTCGCGGCTCCATACCCGGCCCCTGCAAGACTTCAGAGTGCGCCAGCAGAACCGGCATAATCACGTCCCGGGCGGCCTTGGCAGACTCCTTATAGGCAATGCCAACCGGAATGTTCAGGCGCGTCGCCCCTTCGGCGCTGTAATTGATGATCTCCGAGGACGCCACGTTATCGTTCGGGATCATGGTAAAGATATTGTCCCGGGTACGCAGCCAGGTGGTCCGCAGGGCGATCTTCACCACCTTACCATCCTGGCCGTTGATGGTGACCCAATCGCCAATCCGGAAGGGGCGCTCAATCAGCAACGTAATACCCGCAATAAAGTTCGACAGCGTGGACTGGGCCGCAAACCCGACGGCAATCCCCACGATCCCCAGACCCGCGACGATGGAGACCACATCGAAACCGAACTGGGACAGCACCGTAACGGCCGCGAAGGTAACGGTGAGCACCGAGAACAGATTCTCGACCAATTGGCGGATGGAGGGTTCCAGACGGTAGCGATTCATCGTCTCCCGCAGCAGACGACCAATCGCCAGCCAGCCCACAAAAAAGCCCAACGCCATCAGGCCCGCCCTGGCCATGCCCTTCAACAGCTCAGGCGAGGCCTCGAATTGCGCCATAATCACCAGCAATCCGCCCAGCCCGAACAGATAACGGATGCCAGTGCGCAACTGACCAAACCAGGGCTTCGAGCTGCGTCGACTGCCAACGACAAGGCGTATCAGGCTAATCAGAATGCCATAGACCAGCAACAGAATGCCGAGGTAGATCACCGAAATCAGCAGTTGACTGAGAACATGTCCGGCCAGGGCCACCCAATCGGTCTGTCCGCCAGCGAGAGCGTCCAGGGTAGCCGAGAGATTCTGTGCTATCTGGCTTCGTACGGGTTCAAACAGGGCTTCTGCCATAGGGCATCCTTTTCCAAACACTGCATACTACACCCGGAGCGGTGAACAACCTTTGCCTTCAGAATAGACTGCTATCCGCAAACCGGCCGGGGATTACAGAACCGATTCCAGGGCCTGAATCAACCGGGCATCCTCGGGGCGCACCTGGCTCGGGAAACGGGCCGTCACCTTACCGTCACCATCGATCACATACTTGGTGAAGTTCCAGCGTGGCGGCTGGCTCTGGCGATTGATTTCCTGAAACACCGGATTGGCCTGCTCACCGGTCACTGCGCTCGGCGCGATCATGGTAAAACTCACGCCAAAGTTCACAAAACAGACCTTCGCGGCCTCTTCTTCGGAATCCGCCTCTTGCCGGAAGTCATCACTGGCAAATCCCACGACCATCAGCCCCCGATCCTTGTACCGCTGGTGCAGGGCCTCCAGGCCTTCAAACTGACCGGTATAACCACAACGGCTGGCTGTGTTCACCACCAGCATCGGCTTGCCAGCAGCCACCTCGCACAGATTCACCGAATCCCGGGAGTGCAGCTTGCGCTGCTCGTGGTCCAGGAAATCCGGGCAATCCCGGGCAATCCCGGGCAACGGCAGGCACCGTCAACCCTAACAGTAAAAGCACACTCACACACTTCAAGACTGTCCAACGCATCATCGGCCCTCCTGTCGATACATCCCCTGTATACGCACTGGATTACCAAACTGCTCAGGAGCGTTGTCCACATTGACACAAACCGGCAAAGCATCCTTCACAAAACTCTCATGTCATCGTCACACAGCACGGTCAGATTGTGGTGTCAAAACACACAACATAACCGAAACAAGGACAGTACCATGACGATGAAACCAACGCTGCTGGCAGCCGCCATCGGCGGCCTTCTGGCATCGACAACACAGGCATCGCTGGTCATCAGCGAGTATGTCGAAGGCTCCAGCAACAACAAAGCCATTGAACTGCTCAACACCGGCGACGCCGTGGTGGATCTTGCCCCCTGGGAGCTGCAGGTTTTCTTCAACGGCAGCGCCACCCCCGGGCAAACCTTCAACCTGGAAGGTTCGATTGCTCCGGGCAGCAACTTCGTTTTCGCGCATAGCGCTGCTGACCCGGCCATTCTCGCTGTGGCGGATCAAACCACCGGAGCCGGGCTGTTCAACGGTGATGACGCTGTCCTGCTCCTGAACGGCGGCACGGTTGCCGACAGTATCGGCCAGGTCGGTACAGACCCCGGCAGCTACTGGGGGTCCGGGGATACCCGCACCCAGGATCGCACTCTGCGCCGCCGTGCAGGCACCCTGGCCGATACCGATGCCTACGACGATTTCGACCCGGCCACGGTCTTTGACGGCTTTCCCCAGAACAGCTTCGACGATCTCGGCGTCGCCGGCAACGATGACGATAACCCGGACCAGCCACCGACTGCGCCGGATCTGACCTGTGGCGCTCCCGCCACCCGCATTTCGGACATTCAGGGCGAAGGCGATATCAGCCCGGTTGCCGGCCAGCACGTGGTGATCGAGGCCGTGGTTACGGCCGCCTTCAACACCAACGATGGCCTTGGCGGCATCTTTGTGGAGGAAGAAGCCTCAGACCGCGACGACAACCTCGCCACCTCCGAAGGCCTGTTTGTCTATGCGTCAACTCTGAACGCCGAGCCCGGCCAGCGCCTGCGGCTTGCCGGTGAAGTGACCGAATACGACGGCCTGACCGAATTGACCAATCTGGGCGGTACCGAAAACTGTGGCACCTCGGAGCTTCCACCACCGACGAATATTTCACTGCCCTGGGCCGATGCAACAGCTCCGGAAGCCTTTGAATCCATGCGAGTAAAATTCAGCGCGCCTCTTGTGGTGAACGACAACTACGACCTGGGCCGTTACGGCAGCCTGACCCTCGGGAGCGGTCGCCACTTTATCCCCACCAGTATCGCTGAGCCCGGAGCGGATGCCGCACTGGTGGCTGATCTGAATGCGCTGGACCGGATTATCCTGGACGACGCCAGTAACCGCCAGAACCCGGCCATCGTGCCCTACCCGACACCGCAACTGAGCGCCAGCCAGACCGTGCGCGCTGGCGACACCGTTCAGGATCTTGCCGGCGTTCTCGACTACCGTTTTTCGGAATGGCGTCTGCAGCCGACCGCGAGCCCGTCCTTCAGCCAGGCAAATGCACGTGTAACCGAGCCCGGCCTTGAGGATCGCGGTAACCTGGTGGTGGCTTCTTTCAACGTGCTGAACTTCTTCAACGGTGACGGCATGGGCGGCGGATTCCCGACGGCGCGGGGCGCAGACAACCCGGAAGAACTGGCCCGCCAGACCGAGAAGCTGGTCAGTGCCCTGGTCGCCCTTGATGCCGACATCATCGGCCTGATGGAAATCGAGAATGACGGCTACGGCCAGACCAGTGCCATTGCCGAACTTGCCAGGGCCCTGGGTTCCGAATGGCAGTGGGTCGATCCCGGCCTGGCACAACTGGGCAATGATGACATTGCCGTTGGCCTGCTGTACCGCTCCGACCGTGTCGAGATCGTTGGCACCGCCGCCACTCTGAGCGCGGCTCCTTTTGACCAGTTGAACCGCCAGCCCCTGGCACAAACCTTTCGGCTGAAGGATTCAGACGATGGCGTCACCATTGCCGTCAACCACTTCAAGTCCAAAGGCTGCGGCAGTGCCGAAGGCAGCAACGCTGACCAGAACGATGGTCAGGGCTGCTGGAATCCAGTACGGACCCAGGCCGCCCAGGCGCTGGCATCCTGGCTGGCAGACGATGCCACCGGAACCGGCGAACCGGATGTGTTAATCATCGGCGACCTCAACGCCTACGCGAAAGAAGACCCCATTCGCGCCCTGGCCAGTGCCGGCTATACCGATCTGCTGGCGACCTACGTTGGCGAGCAGGCGTATTCCTACGTGTTCTATGGCCAGGCCGGCTATCTGGACCACGCTCTGGCCAATACCGCCCTGGCCGGCAAAATTGCCGACACCACCGTCTGGCCGATCAATGCCGACGAGCCCAGAGCCCTGGACTACAACACCGAGTTCAAGACCCCGGAGCAGCAGGCCAGCTTCTACGCACCGGACGCTTACCGGGCCTCTGACCATGACCCTGTGATCGTTGCCCTGAATCTCGATACCAGAACCCCGGTAAACCGCGCCGACCTGAACGGCGATGGCCGCGTTAACGGCCGGGACCTGTCGCGCCTGGTGCTGGCGATACTGTTCGGCAAAGCCACGGCTCCGGCTTACGACATTGACGGTGACGGGCGCATTAGCCATCGCGACCTGATCGCCCTGATTCGCGTGCTGACCAGCCGCTAACCCCCACAACGGAGATAGAGTAATGATTCGACAAGGACTCTGGCTGGCAATCCCGCTGATTGCCCTGACCGGCTGTAACAGTGATAACGACGACGCGCCCGCACCGGAAACCGAGCGCCTTACCGTTAACATTCTGCATATCAACGACCACCACTCCCACCTTGAGGCGGGCTCACAATCGCTGGACGTTGCCGGTGAAGAAACCGAATTCAGCGCTGGCGGCTTCCCCCGGGTGATCGCCAAGATCAACGAACGAACCGCCGAACTGGACAACGTGCTGAAACTGCATGCCGGAGATGCCATGACCGGCACCCTGTACTTCACCTCCTTCGAGGGTGAGGCCGATGCCGAGCTGATGAACCTGGTGTGTTTTGATGCCTTTGCCCTGGGCAATCACGAGTTTGATCGCGGTGACGAAGGGCTGGTGAAGTTCCTCGACTACCTGGCGGCAGGCAGCTGTAACACGGCGGTTCTCGCGGCCAACGTCAAACCGGCCATCGGCACCCCATTGGCCCCGGTGGCCCAGGACGATTACATCCAGCCATACACCATCAAGAACATTGATGGCCAGCAGGTGGCCATCATCGGCATCGACATCGCCACCAAAACCCGCAACAGCTCAAGCCCGCTGGCAAGCACTGAGTTTCTGGACGAAACCGAAACCGCCCAGGCCATGATTGATGAGTTGAACGACCAAGGCATCGACAAGATCATCCTGCTGACCCACTACCAGTATGCCAACGATCTGGCACTGGCCGAGCGCCTGTCCGGAGTGGATGTCATTATCGGCGGAGATTCCCACACCCTGCTGGGTGACTTTGACGCCTACGGCCTGAGTGCCTCCGGCCCCTACCCCACCGAAGTGACCAATGCCGACGGTGACAAAGTGTGCGTGGCCCAGGCCTGGCAGTACTCACGTGTGTTGGGTGAACTGAGCGTGACCTGGGACGAAAATGGCACGGTTTCATCCTGCTCCGGCACCCCGCACCTGCTGCTGGGTACCCCCATCATTCGTGATGACGGTACCGAGGATGGCTACCAACCGGAAGGCGAGGAACTGGCAGCCATTCAGGCAGCCATCGAGGAGGACCCTCAGCTCAGCCTTGTCGTGGACGACCCAACCGGCGCTCAAACCCTGGCCACGTACACCAACCAGCTGGACAGCTTCCGCAATCAGGTCATCGGTACCGCATCCGAAGACCTGTGCCTGGCGCGTATCCCCGGCCGGCCTTACGGTGATAACACCTGCGCCAATGAAGACCCGAACCGGGGTGGTGACATTCCGAACCTGGTGGCTCAGGCCTTCCTGTTCCAGAGCAAGAATGCGGATGTGTCGATCCAGAACGCCGGCGGCGTTCGCACTGACATTCTGGCCGGCGATATCACCATTGGTGATGCCTACAACCTGCTGCCGTTTGCCAATACCCTCACCGATCTGACCATGACTGGTGAGGAAATCCGACAGGTGCTGAACGAAGCCGTAGACTATGCCCATGTTGAAGGCGGTTCCACGGGTGCCTATCCTTATGCGGCCGGTCTGCGCTGGACCGTCGACATGGCCAGGCCTGCTGGCGAACGCCTCTACGACATCGAAGTTCGCCCGCGGGGTGAAACCACCTGGCGCGCTCTGACCGACGCCGAAACCCTCAACGTCGTCACCAACAGCTTCACCGCGGCTGGCCGTGACGGGTACCTCACCTTCGGAACCGTCAGCGAGGATGGCCGTGCCAGGGATACCTTCCTGGACTATGCTCAATCCTTCGTCGATTACGTCAAGGAAGAGGTCACCCTCAGCAAACCTGCCCAAGGCGAGTACTCCACTCAGATGTACACGCCCGCGCCGTAATGAGCGGTGGCAGGAGCATCCGGCACCAGCGGATGCTCCTGCCCCTCCCGTCATAACCCTTGAAGAAACCGTCCGCTGGCGTCATTGTGAAACGCTGAATACCGTTGTTTCTTCACAGGTACGGGAACCCCATGTCCAGAACACCCGATTACTCCCTGCTCGAACTGGCCTCCGTGCGCGAGGGCGACTCCGTGGCGACCACACTGGCTAACAGCGTGCGCTACGCCCAGCATGCGGAGTCTCTTGGCTTCAAACGTTTCTGGCTGGCCGAGCACCACAACATGGAAGGGATTTCCAGTTCCGCCACCTCGGTATTGGTGGGGCACATCGCTGGTAAAACCGGGAGGATCCGGGTGGGCTCCGGCGGTGTCATGTTGCCGAACCATCCACCGCTGGTGATTGCCGAGCAATTCGGTACCCTGGAATGTCTCTATCCGGGCCGAATCGATCTCGGCCTTGGCCGCGCGCCGGGTACCGATCCGGTCACTGCCCGGGCACTGCGACGGGATGGCCTGGGCGCCGAGCAATTCCCGGAAGACGTAGCCCGTCTGCAGAACCTGCTGGGGCCGCTGCAACCGGGTCAGCCGGTGAAAGCCATTCCCGGTGCTGGCACCAATGTTCCTATCTGGCTGCTGGGCTCAAGCCTGTACAGCGCACAACTGGCGGCGATGCGGGGCCTCCCTTATGCCTTCGCCGGCCACTTCGCACCGCGGCTCTACCGGGAAGCCCTGAAGGTCTATCGAGAGAACTTCGAGCCCTCAGAGCAGCTGCGACAGCCCTACGCCATGCTGGCGATTCCCGCTATCCCCGCGACCTCAAAGGACGAAGCGCGGCATCTGGCCACCACCAGCTACCAGCGCATTCTGGCCCTGTTCCGCGGACAGCCGCTGTGGATGCGACCGCCGGTCGAATCCATGGACGGACTCTGGAATCCGGCCGAGGAGGCCGGCGTGCGGGACTTCCTGAAACTGCAGATCATGGGTAACAGTGAAGACCTGCGCCGGCAACTCGACGACCTGCTGACCGACATTCAGGTGGACGAACTGATGTTCACCATTGATATCCACGACCCGGACAAACGCCGGCAGGCCCTGGATATCCTGGCCGAAACCCGTTCCCCGCAAACCGACTCCGACGCAACCATCAACTAGGCAGAACCTGATCATGGCTCAACCGGCATTCCATGTTTTTCTCTCCCACGGTCTGGAAAGTGGCCCCGGCAGTACCAAGATCCAGGCCCTGAAAACGGTGGCTGAAACGTTTTCAGGCGTTTATGCCGAGGCGGTGGATCATCGCAGCACTAAAGACCCTGCCGAACGCCTGGAGCAGATGCGCCACGCCATGGCAGCTGCCGGTGCAAGGCCCGAACAGACCATCCTGGCAGGCTCGAGCATGGGCGGCTGGGTCTGCGCCCGGACCAGCGAACAGGCTCCGGTCAGGGGCTGTTTTATGCTGGCACCGGCACTGGCGCTACCGGATTATCCGGAGTCCAACCCGGTGATCGGCGCCCGCCACGCTCGCATTATCCACGGCTGGAACGACGATGTGGTACCGGTAATGCCGGTTCTGGAGCTGGCCCGGAGGCAGCAGATTGAAGCCCTGGTCCTACCCGACGGACATCGGCTCGAAAACAGTGTCCAGCGGGTGGCAGAGGAGTTCAGAAGGTTCCTGTTCCTGTGTGTTGAAAACCCGAATCCATCCTGAATTCATGCACTTGCAATTTGGCTTAATCGGCTATTTGCGTGCAGCTTATTTCCCCCGTTTCCTTGCGAAAACCGCTTTGATTTGCCAGTCTTTAATAATGTAACAATGGATTAACGTAAAATAACGAGCGGAGACAACCCGATGAGCAGCACAAGTAAATTCAGGAAACTGGCTGGTATTTCAGCGCTGGCATTTGCCGGCCTGACCGCGGCAAATGCCGTGAATGCCGCCAATTGGCGCTACGCCCATGAAGAATACGAAGGCGACGTTCAGGACGTATTCGCGTACAAGTTCAAGGAATACATTGAAGAGAATTCCGACCACACCCTGCAGATTTACCGTTTCGGTGAGCTGGGTGAGTCTGACGACATCATGGAACAAACCCAGGCCGGTATCCTGAACTTTGTAAACCAGTCTCCTGGCTTTACCGGCTCTCTGATCCCGGAAGCGCAGATCTTCTTTATCCCGTACCTCATGCCCACCGAAATGGATACCGTGATCGAGTTCTTCCGCGAGAGTGAGGCCATCAATGAGGACTTCCCGGAGCTGTATTCTGAAAAAGGTCTTGAGCTGCTGAAGATGTACCCGGAAGGGGAAATGGTAGTGACCGTTGATGAGCCGGTGACCTCTCCGGAAGACTTCAACAACAAGAAGATCCGGGTAATGACCAACCCGCTTCTGTCCGAGACCTACTCTGCGTTTGGTGCTACCCCAACCCCGCTGCCATGGGGTGAAGTATACGGTGCGTTGCAGACCAACATGATCCAGGGTCAGGAGAACCCGATTTTCTGGATTGAGTCAGGTGGTCTGTATGAGGTTTCCCCGAACCTGGTATTCACCGGCCACGGCTGGTTCACCACCGCCATGATGGCGAACCAGAACTTCTACGAAGGCCTGTCTGATGAGGACAAGAAGCTGGTTCAGGATGCCGCCGATTACGCCTTCGAGGAAATCATCGTGCACATTGATGGTCTGGCGGACGAGGCCCTGGAAAAGATCCAGTCCAACAGCGACGAAGTTACCGTGACCCGTCTGACTGACGAACAGATCGAAGCCTTCAAGGCCCGCGCACCACAGGTGGAAGAGAAGTTCATCGAAATGACCGGTGAGCGTGGTAAAGAGCTGCTGGAGCAGTTCAAGGAAGATCTGAAAGAAGTTCAGAGCGACTGAACCTCGCCAAACGGTTGCCCCCGCTCCGGCGGGTGGCAACCCAGCTTTAACCCCGCCCCGCCGGGGATTCTTCCCGCCGGGAGCGACATGTTCTGGAGCAGAATCCATGTCCGAGAATTCCCCGGAGATCGAAGACGATACCGGTCACTATGAGTCCGGCTTGCCCGGCTTTCTGGGCACGATTGACGTCTGGATTTCAAAAATTGAAGCCGTCATGCTCGCCGCTGGCGTGATTCTGATGGCGGTAAACACCTGCGCCAATGTTATTGCCCGTTTCGTGTTCAGCGAGGGCCTGTTTTTCTCCGGTGAAATCAACCGGATTCTGATCATTCTGATTACCTTTGCGGGCATTGGCTACGCCGCCCGGCACGGCCGCCACATCCGCATGTCCGCCATGTACGATGCCTTCCCGACCAAGGGCCGCAAGGTACTGATGATCATCATCGCCCTGTTTACCTCCGTGGTCATGTTTTTCCTGTGCTATCACTCCTTCGAGTATATCCAGACCCTGTACAGCCGAGGTCGGATTTTGCCAGCGCTTGGTTTTGAGATCTGGTGGATTTACATCTGGGCCCCTGTCGGTTTCGCCATTACCGGCATCCAGTACCTGCTGACCGCCATCAAGAACTTCACCACCAAAGACGTGTACCTGTCGACGGGTGTGGTGGATGGCTACGCCGATACTGAAACCGAAGTCTGAAGCAGCGTGAACCCATAGGTTAAGGAAAGACACACCATGGCAACTATTATGATGATCGTCATGATCGGGCTGCTGCTTCTGGGCTTCCCGATGATGATTCCGCTAACCACTGCTGCCGTCATCGGCTTCGTTATGATGTTCGATGGCTTCGGGCAGATGGGCACATTCATCCAGCAGATGATGGGTGGCATCCGGCCAGCGTCGTTGATTGCGGTACCCATGTTCATTCTGGCGGCCGATATCATGACCCGGGGCCAGTCTGCGGACCGCCTGATCAATATGGTCATGGCCTTTATCGGCCACATCAAAGGTGGCCTCGCCATCAGTACCGCCACCTCGTGCACCCTGTTCGGGGCGGTGTCTGGCTCAACCCAGGCCACCGTGGTTGCCGTAGGCTCACCGCTGCGCCCGAAAATGCTCAAAGCTGGCTACTCCGATCCGTTCACGCTGGCTCTGATTATCAACGCCAGTGATATCGCCTTCCTGATCCCTCCCAGCATCGGCATGATCATCTACGGGGTCATCTCGGAAACCTCCATTGCCGAGCTGTTCATTGCGGGTATCGGCCCGGGCATCCTGATTTTGTTCATGTTCTCGATCTACTGCCTGATCTACGCCTACAAGAACGATGTTCCGACGGAAGCCAAGGCCAGCTGGAAAGAACGGGCGATGTCAGTCAGGGATGCCTCCTGGCCCCTGATGTTCCCGGTGATCATTGTCGGCGGTATCTACGGCGGCATTTTCAGCCCCACAGAAGCAGCAGCAGTCTGCGTGCTCTACGCCTTCCTGCTGGAGTTTGTGGTCTTCCGGTCACTGAAACTGAACGACATTTACAAGATTGCCAAATCCACCGGGCTGATCACGGCTGTGGTGTTCATTCTGGTGGCCGTGGGTAATGGCTTCTCCTGGATCATTTCCTTTGCCCAGATTCCCCAGGCCATCCTGGAAGCGGTGGGCGTCAACGAGGCCGGGCCTGTGGGCGTGCTGATTGCCATCTGTGTGGCTTTCTTCATCGCCTGTATGTTCGTCGATCCCATCGTGGTTATCCTGGTGCTGACACCGATCTTTGCGCCGGCCATTCAGGCCACCGGGCTGGATCCGGTGCTTGTCGGTGTGCTGATTACCCTGCAGGTGGCCATCGGTTCTGCCACGCCACCCTTTGGCTGCGACATTTTCACCGCCATTGCCATCTTCAAACGGCCCTACATGGAAGTTATCCGGGGTACGCCTCCGTTCATTTTCATGCTGGTGGCGGCTGCCGGCCTGATCATCGCCTTCCCGGATATTGCCCTGTTCCTGCGTGACATCGCGTTCAGGGACTAGATCCACAGCCACTGATGAAAGGAGAACAACATGTTTAAACGGATTCTGGCCGCTGTGGATGGTTCCAAAACCTCACTCAAGGCTCTGGATAAAGCCATTGAACTGCAGAAACTGATCCCGGACGCCGAGATCTACATCCTCTGTGTTTACAAGCATCACAGCCTGTTTGAGGCGTCGTTGTCTATCGGACGGCCCGACGACATGGACATCCCGGACAAGGTGCTGTCTGAGTATGCCAAAGGCGTAGTGAATCACGCCAAGGAGCTGGCCAAGGAGCATGGCGCCACCAAGGTACGCGGTTTCGTCAAGGCCGGCCGGCCCTCGAAGGTGATTGTGAAATTTGCCCAGGACAAGGAAGCCGACCTGATTGTAGTGGGCACCAAGGGCACCAACAGCGACAAGGACGGCACCTTTCTGGGCAGCGTCTCGCACCGGGTTGCCTCCCAGGCCAAGTGCCCGGTGCTGGTGGTCTGAACCGGCGAACCCCTCCACGCAGTGCCGCCGGACAGCATATTCCTTGCTGTCCGGCAATCACGGATTTCCGCAGTCTGCTTGATTTTTCACCGTGCTAGACTGCCTCGCCTCGGATTACTTCTCATTCACAAATCACAAGGCGTCTAGCCATGACTGCAATTGTTGATTTTCTCAACTCGATCCTCTGGGGCTATGTCCTCGTCTATGGCCTGCTTGCCGTAGGTGTCTTCTTTACCATCCGTCTGGGCTTCCTTCAGTTCGTCAATTTCGGCGAAATGGTCCGCGCCATCCGTGGTTCCCGGGAAAGCGACGTACACGGGATTTCTCCGTTCCAGGCCCTGTGCACCAGCCTGGCTTCCCGGGTGGGTACCGGTAACCTTGCCGGGGTTGCGGTTGCCCTGTACCTGGGCGGTGCCGGTGCCATTTTCTGGATGTGGATGGTAGCCCTCGTCGGTATGGCCACCGGTTACGCTGAAAGCACTCTGGCCCAGCTGTACAAGGTTCGCGACGGCAAGGGCCAGTACCGGGGAGGCCCGGCGGTGTACATTGCCAAAGGCCTGAAAGCGCCCTGGGCTGCGGCCATTTTCGCGGTCTGCCTGATTATCTCCTTCGGCCTGGTTTTCAACGCCGTACAGGCCAACTCCATTGCCGATGCCATGCAGGGCGCCTTTGGTGTGCCCAAGCTGGGTGTCGGCGTGGTCATCGCGGCTTTTGCCGGCATTGTCATCTTTGGCGGTCTGCGCAAGATCGTTCGCTTCGCTGAGTTTGTCGTGCCGTTCATGGCCGGCGCCTACGTACTCCTGGCGCTGGGCGTGATGGCCATGAACATTACCGAAGTCCCGGGCATTCTGGCGCTGATCGTAAAAAGTGCCTTTGGCCTGGAAGAGGCCGCCGGCGGCGCGGCAGGCTCCATTACCGCTGCCATGCTGAATGGCATCAAACGCGGCCTGTTCTCCAACGAAGCCGGTATGGGCTCGGCACCCAACATTGCCGCGACCGCAACCCCGGCTCCGCATCATCCCTCTTCACAGGGTCTGGTTCAGGCATTCGGTGTCTTTATCGATACCATCATTGTCTGTACGGCGACGGCCGTGATGATCCTGTTGGCTGGCGTTCTGGAGCCGGGTTCCGGCGTGACCGGCACCCAGTTGACCCAACAGGCCATGGAAGTACACCTGGGTGAGTTCGGGGGCTACTTTATCGCCATCGCGATTCTGTTCTTCGCCTTCACCTCCATTGTCGCCAATTACACCTACGCCGAGAACGCTTTGATCTACCTGCGCGGCGGCAACACTCTGGGCTTGACCCTGTTGCGGCTCGCTGCGCTGGGCATGGTGATCTGGGGTGGCTACGAAGCGGTGGTCACGGTATTCAATGCGGCGGACGCATCCATGGGGCTGATGGCCACCATCAACCTGATTGCTATCGTTCTGTTGTCCGGCACGGTTGTGAAGCTGACCAAAGATTACCTGGCTCAGCGCAAGGAAGGCCTGGTGCCGCACTTCAAGTCCAAGGACTATCCTGAGCTGCACGAAAAAATCGACAGCAATATCTGGCATTGATGTCAGAGCGAGGCCGCAACTACTCGGTTGCGGCCCGTTTCCTTGGCCTGGTACAGAGCCTGGTCGGCGGCCCGGAACAGCTCGTCGAACTCCGGACAATTCTCCCGCCAGCAAGCAATGCCTGCTGAAATGGTCAGGCTCCCCAGGTTTTCACCCCGATGTTCCACTGGCTCGGCTGAGATGGCCGCCCGCAGTTGCTCGGCCCTTTGCCGGGCCTCATCAAGGGACGCCCCGGGCATCAGCACCGAAAACTCCTCACCACCATAACGGCAAACGGTATCACTGCCGCGAAAACAGGTAGCGAGCACGTCACCGACCATTCTCAGCGCCTGATCACCGGCCTCGTGGCCATGACAGTCGTTGAAAAGTTTGAAGTGATCAATATCGAAAATCAGCAGGCATAGCGGCCGATCAGAACGAGCCGAGACTTCCCGCTCATGGCGAAAGAGCTCATCAAAGTAGCGACGATTTTTCAGTCCGGTCAGGCTGTCCTCATAGGAGAATCGTTGCAATTCAGCCCTCAAGGCCAGCCCAGACAGGGTAATGCCAATTTTCTCAACCGACTGGTATACCCAGGAAATCACCCTTGCGATGCCATAGTCTTTCACCACTGGCGGCAGGTCCGGGCGCTCCAGCATCAACACCCCTTCAGGCCGATTGCCGGAGCGGGCAGACTCTATCCGCAGGAAAAAGCACATCTGAGCCGGTAAATCGTAACTGCGTACCGGGAGTACGGTTTCGGTCAGGACGGACAGGTTCGCCCCCAGTGACGCCGGGAACACATCCTCCGGGGTACCGCCCCAGTGAACCACTCGGTCGTACTGCCCATCGATGCCTCTTCGATAGAAACAACCGGTCATGGGCAGGTAGAGCTCCGGCATGGCTCTTAACAGGGGCTCGAACGCTTCCTCAATGCCGGCGCAATCCTGCAGAGCCGCAATCACATCCGCCAGTTTCTGGCTTTTCTTGCTTTCCAGTGCCAACAAGCGGGCCCTGGCGACTTCTCTTTCTGCCAGCGACTCAGCGCGGGCGGTGCGCTCCCGAACCTTCTGTTCCAGCCGGACGTTCAGTTGCTGGAGCTCTTTCTGGGTCTTGCCGTAGTGCCAGACCGAAATACTGACCACCGCCAGCGAGAAACCCAGCGCTCCCCAGCTCACCGGCACCCGGCCCCAGGGCAGGAACCCGTGAGCAACGGCCATATCAACAATCAGCAGCACCGCCAGCCCACCACAAGCCACCACCAGCACCTGCTGCTCCCCGAACAGCACACGAAAGCGTGGCAACACAGCGCCAGCCATCACCACCAGCGAGACCAGAAGCAACACATCAAACACCGGGAAGGTCGAAGAAAGGTCGACCGCGCCGACCAACGCCAGGGCCAGGGCGCTCACCGCCAATCCAAGATGAATCCACACCAGCCAGCTGATCAGCACCGGACGTGCAGCGCCTAGCCATTGCCGCAACAACAAGGCCAACGCCATAGGAATCAGGTAGTAAGAGCCGGCCGCGAGGTAGTCCCACAACAAAGGTTTGTAAGCAATCAACAAGCTCGCCTGGCTCTCAGCCAACAGCATCACCGAGGTCAGGAATGAAAACAGAGCAATGCTGGCGAAACTGCGCTGGCCCCTTTGGATTACGGCGAACACCAGAGCCAGAAAAGCTATCAGAGCCGACAATGCCGAGACTACCAGTTCCTCAGCAGCTCCCCCGAGGAGGTATACCGTCAGATCGGCATGATCGGTAATCCCGACCTCCCCCCATAACCCTATGTCGGTGTAATTCGAGAATATCCGGAAATAGAGCGTCTCTCCCTGATAATCCTCGGGTAGCCGTATTTCATGCCAGGGCCATCCCTCAAAACGGCCCCTTCCCTCTTGGTCAAAGGTGCCATATTGATAGAGCAATTCACCCCGAAACCAGGCCTGCACAATGATGTCGACGCTATAAACATAAAGGACAGGCTGGTACCAGCTACCTTCCGGCAATTGCACCCTGAACCAGGCATGCTCACGACCATCGCGGCCAGGAGGGTTCGATGGAAAACCAATGTCGTGCCAGTGTTGTGGAGAGTCTTCAAGGATCCACAATGGCGTGCCATCAGTCAAAAACGGGGAATCACCCCAGCGATACTGCCATCCCTCATCCACCGGCTGGATAGCGGCAAATCCAGGCTGGGACAGACAGACCCCGAGGGCGATGATCACCAGCAGAAATCTGATGCGACAAGTGGACGCGTGCAAAGCAGAACCCGCTTTCAGGAGTGATCGTTCCAGTATAAACCGTAAACGCCAGATACAGAACTTTCTCAACTTTTTTGTCGGAGGGTAAACAGCGCAAGCAACGCAGACACCAGCATCAGAAACAGCGCCACCGCGTTCAACACCGGCGTTGAGCCTTCCCGCAGACGATTGAACAGGGCCACGGTGAGCGGGGTATCACTACCGGTGAGCATGACCGTGGTATTGAAGTTCTCGAAGGACATCAAAAACGCCATCGCCGCGGCCCCGAGGATGGAGGGAAGCAGCCACGGCAGAGTAACCGTGAACCACGCCACAAGCGGCGTGGCCCCCAGATTCAGGGCGGCCTCTTCCAGCTGTCGGTCAAATTTGCGCAGCCGGGCGGCAATCACCAGAGTAGCCAGAGTGGTAATGAAGGTAACCTGCCCCATCACCACCAGTGTCAGCCCCGGCCGGAACAGGTCCAGCTCGATACCCCACAAGCGGGAGACATCGTTGGCCATGCCACTGTAGAACACCAGAATGGATACCCCGAGAATCACGCCCGGAATCACCAGCGGCAGCAGCATCAACAGGTACAGCAGCTCCTTGCCGCGAAACTCCACCCGCTCGAACAATACTGCATTCACGCAGCCAAGCCCCACACTGACCAGCGTCACCCAGAACGCAATTTTGGTACTGACCCAGAGCGCACTGAGCAATCCGTCGTCGTGAAACAGCCCGGTACGCCCGTCGGTGCCGTCGGCCAGATACCAGTCCAGGGTAAAACCCTGCCACGGTAATGACGGGAACGGCGAGTCGTTGAATGCGAACACGGCCGTCACCAGCAAAGGCAACGCAAGATACAGGAAAAAGGCCAACAGATAGCTCAGGTAAAGGGCATCAAACAACCGGGACCGAGGTACAGAACGGATCATGACATCACCCCATAACCTTGCGCAGGGATTGCCCGGTCAGCTTCAGGCCCAGCCAGACCAGCAGCGACGACAATACCAGTAGCAAGACCCCCAAAGCCGCCCCCTGCTCCCAGTTAAACCGGGTGATGAACTGGGTGAAAATCTGCTGAGTAAACCAGGCACTGTCTTTGCCCCCCATCAGAATCGGCGTGAGGTAACTGCCCAGGGTGAGCATGAACACCACAATACAGCCGGAGACAATGCCCGGCATGGCCCAGGGAATCACTACCTCCCGCAGCACGGTACCGTGGCCGCCACCCAGATCGTAGCCGGCCTCGACCAGGTTCTCGTCCATGCCGTCGAGCGTGGTCACCAGCGGCACCACCATAAACAGCAGGCCGTTGTAGACCAGGCCGATGATCACCGCGACATCGTTGTAGAGCATCTCCACCGGGCCATCCACCCAGCCCAGCGCCTGCAGCCAGGAACTGAACAGGCCGCTCTCCCGCAACAGGATCATCCAGCCGTAGGTACGCACCAACTCGCTGGCCCAGAACGGGATCAGGCAAGCCAGGAACAGAATACCCTTGCTCCTCCCACGGGCCAGGCGGGCAATGTACCAGGCAATGGGAAAGGCAATCAGCAGGGTGAGGAAGGTGGTGAACAGGGACATGAGCCCGGTACGCACGAAGGTACGCCAGTAGTAGGATTCACTGAAGAAATTCTGGTACTGCTCCAGCCCCCAGGCCAGGGTATCCCAGCTTTCCCGTACCTGGAACGACACCCGCAACATCTGTAGATGGGGCACCAGCACCAATAGCACTATCCAGAGCAGGAAAGGCGCCAATAACAGCCACAGCGAGAAACGGCTAACCGAGCTATTCACTGGTGCGCAGCTCCAAATACCCGGGCCAGGTCCGGATCCCACGACAGCTCAAGGTGGCCGTCCTGCGTCAGCGCCGGCGCCGAGCCGTCCTGGGGGAGTCGTGCAAATAGTGCCTGGCCATTGCTTTCGACTTCAACCCGGCTGTTGGCGCCATCAAACAGCGTGGTCCGGACTCGGGTCTGCAGTGAGGAGGAACCCGCGACCGCAGCCGTTTGCGAAAACGACAATGATTCCGGCCGAATGTACAATTCTGCCTGGGCACCAGGTGCCAGGCCCGCCGATGCAGACCGACCGCGTACCACCGCACCATCGCTCAGACGAACAGCCGCCACATCATCGGCCACGGACACCACCGTCCCCGCCAGGCGATTGTTGTCGCCGACAAACCCCGCGACAAACGGCGTTGCCGGATGCCGGTAAAGCTCCTCCGGCGGCGCCACCTGCTCGAAGCGGCCATTTTTCATCACCGCCACCTGATCCGACATCACCATGGCTTCGGACTGGTCATGGGTGATGTACACAAAGGTGGTGCCAAATTGCTTTTGCAGGTGTTTGAGCTCGACCTTCATCTGCTCCCGAAGTTTCAGATCCAGGGCACCGAGAGGCTCATCCAGCAACAACAAGGTGGGTTCGAGCACCAGGCAGCGGGCCAGGGCCACGCGCTGGCGCTGGCCACCCGACAATTCCTGGGGATTGCGATTCTCCAGTTCCGGCAGCCCCACCTGTTCCAGCACCCGTGCAATCCGCTTGCGGCGCTCGGCCGCGGGCACCTTCTTGCGTTTCAGGCCATAGCCAATGTTGTCACCGACGGACATGGTGGGGAACAGCGCCAGGTGCTGGAACACCATGTTCACCGGGCGCTTGTTAGGCGGCACCTCATTCATGCGCTGGCCGCGAATGAAGATATCTCCTTCATCCGGCTTGTCGAAGCCTGCCAGCAGCCGCAGCAGGGTGGTCTTGCCACACCCCGACGGCCCCAG
Organism: Marinobacter sp. C1S70; assembly: GCF_000475355.1. Lineage (NCBI taxonomy): Bacteria > Pseudomonadati > Pseudomonadota > Gammaproteobacteria > Pseudomonadales > Marinobacteraceae > Marinobacter > Marinobacter sp. C1S70. The sequence continues at coordinate 74,878 of NZ_AXBW01000084.1, forward strand.
AATGGAAAAAAAGGTGCCCGCAGGAACATCCAGCGACACATGGTCCACCGCCGCGTTATTACCAAAGCGGCGGACCAGTCCGCTGCAGGACAGGTCAGACTCTGTTGCCATAAGGATCAGTTCGCCGCCTGGACGCGATCCAGCACCTGCCCTTCCATGGCTTCCAGCCCCGGTGGTACCGGCGGATACCATTTGATGTTGTTGATGGCTTCTTCATCGAAGCTCAGGCGATAGGCGTCCCGCAGCTCAGCGTTCACAAACTCATCGGCCCCTTTGGAGGCCGTGAAGTTGCCGGAGGCATTGGTGATTTTGGCCGCAATTTCCGGCTGCATCACAAAGTTGATCCACTTGTAGGCGGCCTCTTCGTTCTCGCTGCGGCGCGGGATAGCAAAGGTATCAATCCAGCCCAGGGCTCCGGATTCCGGCGCCACAAAGCGGATGTCCGGGTTCTCCGCATTCAGCTTCCAGCCGCCGGCATCCCAGGCCATGGCAGCGGTCACTTCTCCGGTACGAAGCAGCGACAGCAGTTGGTCGCCACCGGTCCAGTAGGTTTTCACGTTGTCTTTGCAGTCGATCAGTTTGTCTTCCACTTTCGCCAGGATGGACTGGTACTCGTCCCGGTCTTCATAGGCCGCAAATGGATCCATGCCCATGGCGAAGGCAAAGCCGATCAGCGTCGGCCGCTTCAGGCGGTAACTCACTTTGCCAGCCACTGCCGGGTCACACAGGTCGGTGTAATCGGTAACGGTGTCCGCGACGGAACTGTGCACAATCAGGCCACTGGTACCCCAGACCGAGGGCACACCGTAAGATTGACCATCCAGAGCCGTCGACTCCTGAGCCGCCTTCACCATCGACGCCTGCAACTGGCCGGTATTGATGCGGCTGTAATCAATGGGCTTGTAGATGTTGAACTGGCGCTGTACACCCACGATGCGATCCTGGCTCGGCTGGGCCAGATCAAAACCGGCGCCACCGGTGGCCCGAAGCTTGGAGATCATGTCCTCGTTGTTGGACAAGGTGATCTTTACATCAATTCCGGTTTCTTCCTCGAACTGGGCGACCACCTCATCCGGGGCGTAGCCACCCCAGGTAATCAGGCGAAGTTCTTCCGCCAGCAGGTTGCCGGAAGCTGTGGTTGCGGCCAGCAGGGTGGCCAGTGCTGATATCCGTGTCTTGCGCAGTGCCATGGTCGTTCATTCCCCTGAAACGGTGTTATGCGAACTCGCTAAGGTTTTGTTATCAGGAAGTTATAGACCATGTATTTCAGTTTTGTGAAACCTGGACAATAAAAAACGGAGGCCGAAGCCTCCGTTTTTCAGGTTCATGATGCTCTTCCGGTTACTGACCGGACTTCAACATTTCCCAGTATTTGGCATACACCTGCAGCGCCTCGTCGCCAATGTCGGTCTGGAACTCGGCATTGATCATGTCGGTGGCGTTGGGGTAGCTGGCCCGGTCGTTCGCAACGGCGTCATCCAGCAGATCCCGGGCCGCCAGGTTGGGCGTGGCGTAGCCGATCTCTTCGCTGATCAGGGCCGAGATTTCCGGCTGCAGCACAAAGCTGATGAACTGGTGAGCGGCTTCCGGGTTCTTGGCGTTCTTGGGAATCACGAAGCTGTCCAGCCAGGCGATGATGCCTTCTTCCGGATACACGTATTCCAGGGAATCCAGAGTATCGCGGCCCATGACGGCTTCGCCGTTCCAGATCATACCCACGTCGGTTTCACCTTCCAGGTACGGCATGCGAGGGGCATCCGAGTTAAAGGTACGCACCGACGGCATCAGCTCGGTCAGCTTCTCGTAGGCTTCCTCGATTTCCTGAGGGTCAGTACTGTTACCGGAATAACCCAGTACCCGCAGGCCCACATGGAAGACTTCACGCATGTCGTTGGTCAGCATGACCCGGCCTTCGAAACGCTCATCCCACAGATCGGCCCAGGCGGTAACCTCGCCTTCCACATCCGCGGTATCCACGGCCAGGCCGGTGGTGCCCCACAGGTAGGGCACGCTGTACTGGTTTTCCGGATCGATATCCAGGTTCACCAGTTCCGGATCCAGGTTGTCGAAACCTTCAATCTTGCTGCGATCGATGGGCATTAGCAGGTCTTCCTGCCGCATCTTGCTCACGTAGTAGGTGGAGGGCACGGCCAGGTCGTAGGCGGCGCTCTCATCCAGCAGTTTCAGCCGGGCATACATGGCTTCGTTGCTGTCGTAGGTGGTGTAGACCACCTGGATACCGGTTTCCTCAGTAAAGCGATCCAGAACTTCCTGGGGCATGTACTCAGACCAGTTGTACAGGTTCAGAACCTTGGGCTCCTCAGAACCACTGCAGCCAGTCAGGCCCACCGCCAGCAGGCCGGCCAGTGCCAGTTTCTTCATCGTTTGCTCCTTAACAGTATCCATTGAGACAAGATCAACATGACCAGTGAGAATACCAGTAGCAGGGTGCCAAGGGCATTCACTTCGGGCTTCAGGCCCACCCGCACCATCGAATAGATGCGCAATGGCAGAATTTCATAACTCGGGCCACTGACAAACGTACTGACCACCACGTCGTCCAGTGACAGTGTAAACCCCAGCAGCCAGCCCGCCAGCAGGGCCGGCATGATCACCGGAATCAGTACCGTGCGGGTCATGGTGAAATCGTTGGCGCCCAGATCCCGGGCCGCCTCCGGCAGGCGTTCGTCAAACCCGCTGAGCCGGGCCATCACGGTGATGACCACAAACGGCAGGCAGAAGGTAACGTGGGCCAGCAACAGGGATACATACCCCAGCTGCAGCCCCACCAGCAGAAACAGCGCCAGCAGCGAAATCGCCAGGACAATTTCCGGCGACATCATCACCACAAACAGCATGCCATTGAGTACTTTCTTGCCCCGGAACCGGTATCGGTGCAGTGCCAGTGCGGTGAGCGCGCCGATCAACGTCGACACAGTGGCCGCGGAGAGCGCCAGCCAGAGGGAATTCCACATGGCCTGCACCATGGCCCGGTTGTTCAACAGGGCTTCGTACCAGCGCAGGCTCAGGCCACCCCATTCGTAACCGGTGCGGGAATCGTTGAAGGAGAACACCACGAGTACCACGATAGGCACGTACAGCAGCAGATACACCAGCGTCAGGTAGGTGCGGGGCAGCCAGCGATTCATACACCGTCCTCCCCGATCCGCCGTTTACTCAGGCGGTGGGCGAACATCAGGAACGCCATGGCCAGGGTCAGCAGGATGCTGGCAGCGGCACCAAAGGGCCAGTTGCGGGCATCCAGAAACTGGTTCTTGATGACGTTACCCACCAGCAGGTTGCGGGAACCGCCCAGAATATCAGGCACAAAGAACAACCCCATGGCCGGCAACAGCACCAGCATGATGCCCGCCAGCACCCCCGGCAGGGTCAGCGGCACGATCACATGGATAAACGTGGACAGGCGCCCCGCGCCCAGATCGTGCGACGCCCTCAGGTAGTCTTCCCGCAGGTCTTCAAACACGGAGTAGAGCGGCAGGATCATGAACGGCAACAACAGATACACCAGCCCGATAATCACCGCCCCCTCGGTATACAGCAGTTGCATGGGCTCATCGATCACACCAAGCGACATCAAACCATTGTTGAGCAGGCCGTTGGTGGCCAGGATCAACTTCAGGGCGTAGGTTCGAACCAGGGAATTGGTCCAGAACGGCACGATAAGCAGGAAGATCAGCAGCACCTGATTGCGTTTGCCGACCTTGGACAACGCCCACGCAAACGGGTAGCCGATCAACAGACACACCAGCGTCGTCATGGCTGCCATGTACAGGGAGTGCAGGAACACTTCCAGGTACAGCGGATCGAGCAGTTGCCGATAGGCATCCAGGGTCAGCGGCAGCGAAATAAAGGAGCCCGGGTCCCGGGTCATTACACTGGCACCGACCACCAACAGGTTGGGGGTCAGCACCAGAAACAGCAACCAGCCCCAGACCAGCACCAGCACCGCCGCACGGAACGGCTGCTGTGTCAGGCTACGCATCGGTGCCTTCTTCCTCTGGCAGAGCTTCCGGCTCAGTGGGTAACAGCCATTCCCAGCCATCAACCCAGCTCACTTTGACCGGCTCGCCAAGGCGATAGTCGAAGGTAGGGTCGTCTTCGTCGAAGAATTCCGACGCCAGCACCTCGGTGCCATCCTCAAGATGAATCACCGAATCCAGGGTACTGCCCTTGTAGTTACGTTCAACGATCTTGCCAGCCACACCATCCTCATCGTCCGGCGCCAGTACACGGATATCCTCGGGGCGCAACAGCACATGCAGGGACTGGCCACCGGAGACCGGGAAATCCGGCTTGCGGAAGGTACGCTTCAGGCCGAACACATCCACGGTGATAGTGTCGTCGCCGTTGGCTTTGTCCACCCGGCCCGGGAAGAAATTGGTTTCACCGACAAAGCGGGCGGTAAACAGGTTAGCCGGGCGCTCGTAGACTTCCCGCGGCGTCCCCAGTTGCTGGATCAGGCCGTCTTTCAACACCACCACCCGGTCGGACATGGACAGGGCTTCTTCCTGATCATGGGTGACAAACACAAAGGTGATACCCAGCTCCCGCTGCAGGCGTTTCAGTTCCACCTGCATGGTGCGCCGCAGTTTGTAATCCAGGGCGGACAACGGCTCATCCAGCAACAGCACCTTCGGGCGCTTGACCACTGCACGGGCAATGGCCACCCGTTGCTGCTGGCCGCCGGACAACTGATGCGGCTTGCGCCGGGCGAAGTCCTCGAGCTGGACCATGGCCAGGGCATCCTCGACCCGCTCCCGGATTTCCTGCTTCGGCCGCTTTTCCATTTTCAGGCCATAGGCCACGTTGTCGAAGACCGACATATGAGGAAACAGCGCGTAGTTCTGGAATACCGTGTTCAGCGGGCGGTGCTCCGGCGGGGTGTGAGTCAGGTCCTGATCGCCCAGCGCGATGGTGCCGTCATCCGGATGCTCGAAACCCGCCATCATCCGCAACAAGGTGGTCTTGCCGCAACCGGAGGGCCCCAGGAGGGTAATGAACTCGCCGTCAAAAATGTCCAGATCCAGTGAATCCAGCACTTTTTTGCCGTCGAACTGTTTGGTGAGATTGCTCAGAGATAGCAGTGTCTGTTTCATCGGCCCTGCCCAAAGTTTGAGCGGCGTATTTTTCCAGAAACAGACGCAAACAAAAAGGGGCGTGCGGATATTCCCTGACCACGCCCCTCCTGTTTTCCAGCCCTGTCAGGCCCGATTGTCACGCAGCGGTTTTACTGCTCCGCGACACTGTTCAGATACGCCTTGTCCGAAATGTTAGTCCAGGGGCGCACCTGCTTGAGGTATTCACGCTGTGAGGTGATGATTTCGTTCGCCAGTTCGTCTTTCTCGGCAAATTCATCCAACAGGCGATTGGTGGTTTCTCGAAGGGCGGTAATAACCTCCGGTGGAAACACCTTGTGAGTCACATCCGGGTATTCCTGCTTCATCTTCTCCCAGGCCACACCGCTTTCGTGGGTGCTCTGGATATACATGTCATACGCTGCAGTACGCATGGAGACCCGCAGGATAGCCTGCAGATCAGCCGGCAGCTTGTCCCAGGTTTTCTTGTTGATCAGGAACTGCACTTCGGCATTGGGCTCCTGCCAGCCGGAGTAGTAATACTTGGCAATCTGGTGAAAGCCCATCTGCAGATCCAGCGCCGGGCCAACCCATTCAACGGCATCGATGGTGTTGCGCTCAAGCGCGGTATACAGCTCGCCCGGCGGCAGGTTGGTGACCGCCACGCCCACTTCCGACATAACCTCGCCGGCAAAGCCGGGGGTGCGCATTTTCAGGCCTTTCAGGTCCTCCAGAGACTTGATCTCTTTCCGGAACCAGCCACCCATCTGATTGGCCGTGTTGCCACCCGGGAAGGACAGCAGCCCGAAGGGTTCATATACCTTCTGCATCAACTCCATGCCGTCGTCGTGGTAGAACCAGGCATACATCTCCGGCGCAATCATGCCGAAGGGTATGGTGGTGAAGTACATGGCGTTGGGAATGGTGCCCTTGTAGTAATAAGAGGCGGTGTGGCCCATGTCGTACTGGCCGTTACGGACCAGATCGAAAATACCGAAAGGGGCCTTGTGCTTGTTGGAGGAATCAATCCGGATCTTCAGCCGACCGCCGGACATTTCCTCAGCCATGGCCGCCATGTTTCGGGGCGCATCCCCCAGCAGGCCGGAATTTGGCCCCCAGGTTTCCGCGAGACGCAGGGTAAAGGTTTCTTCAGAGACCGCGAAAGGGCTGGCCAGCAGGCCAAGAGTGCTGACCGCCGCCAGCAGGGTTTTACGCAGGGACATAGTGTTGGCTTCCATTGTTATCAGTTTTTGATTCAAATATGCCTGAATGATCCATCATAACGACGAAAGCCGACCGCGCCAATGTGGCGGGCCGGCTTTCTTATGAGGGTAATCAGACCTTGAACTGGCCAACCAGCTCGCGCAGATTCTCTCCCAACCGGGCCAGTTCGTGGCTGGCCTCATTGGTCTGGGTCACGCCGGTGTCGCTGCGCTGGGCCGCGTCGACAATCCGCACCACGTTCTGGTTGATCTCTTCCGCCACCTGGCTCTGCTGTTCAGCGGCGGTCGCAATCTGAGTCACCTGATCGTGGATCTGGGTCACTGACGTCACGATGGTGTTCAGTGCACTGGTGGCATGATTGATGCGTTCAACCGTCGCCTCCGAGCTCTTGCGGGAGTTGTTCATACGTTCCACCGAAGCCTTGGACTCCGCCACAAAGCCATCAATCATTTCCCGGATCTGATCAGCCGATTCCGCTGACCGCTTGGCCAGCTGGCGCACTTCGTCGGCAACCACCGAGAAACCGCGACCGTGCTCGCCGGCCCGGGCTGCCTCAATGGCAGCGTTCAGGGCCAGCAGGTTGGTCTGCTCAGTAACCGCGTGAATCACATCCAGCACCTGCTGAATATCGTTCGACTTCTCGGCCAGGGCATTGATGCTGCGAGCGGTGTCTTCCATTTCCTGGGACAGCTGATTGACCGCCCCCTGAGCGCTATTAATGGTCTCGCCACCCTCTTTGGCCATGCGGTCCGCATCGGAAGCTGCGCCTTCCACCTCATTTGCATTGCCGGAGATTTGCTGAATCGTTGCCGCCATTTCGTTGATGGCCGAAGCAATCTGGTCGGTTTCCGAACCCTGCTCCTGAACCGACTGGCGGGTTTCATTCGCCACCCGGCTGAGTTCTTCAGCCGCCGAAGCCACCTGGTCGGTGGTAGAGCCGACCTCACGGATGGTGTCCTGAATCTTGATGACGAAGTGGTTGAAGCGGCGGCCCAGAACGGCCAGCTCATCTTTACCATCTTCCGGCAGGCGCTGGCGCAGGTCGCCCTCACCGTCGGCAATCTCCCGCATCATGTCGCTGACCTTGTTCAGCGGCGCAGTCACGGTGCGGCCAATGACCAACCCGATTACCAACGAAATCACCACCACCACAATGGTCAGCAGTAAAATGAAGCCCATAGCAGACGTCATGGTTGCATCGATTTCTTGCCGGGCAGCGGCCACCGCTCTCTGAACATCGGTTACATACACGCCGGAACCTATCATCCAGTCCCAGCCCGGAATGATAGTGGAGTAGGAGACTTTCGGTTCCACCTGGCCGGTAGCAGGGTTGGTCCACTCATAAGGCATGAAGCCATCGTCACCTGTCGCGTCAAACAACCCGCGAACCAGCTTTTGGGTGTTCGGATTGGTAGTCGGGCCTTCCTTGGAGGGGTCCGGTGCATAGGCGAGATTGAACAGACTGCGATCGTAGGCGAAGACATAGTTGTTCTGACCGAACTTGATTGACCGCAACCGCTCTCGCGCCTCTTCCTGCGCCTCCTGCTCCGAAAAACCGGGAGTGGACTTGGCCTCAAGCACCACGGATTTCGCGGTTTCAACCAGATTTTTCAAACCTTCCTTGCGCGCTTCCAACAGTTCCTGCTCGAGGCGTTGCAACTCTGCCTCTCCATTGGCCCGGATCTGGTTCGCCGTAATCCATGCAACTGTTCCAGCCGTAATCAGTACAGGCACCAATACACCAATCAGAAGCCGTGTTCTGATGGTCAGGTTGCTCATGAAGGTCATGGTCTTCGCTCCGGGGTCATTTCTTGTAATCCTTTGATTATGCACAAACGCAACCCGCACTCCGTTGCAGTTTGTTAAAAGCTGTATACCAAACGCAGGTCAGGAACAGGTTTTTATGTAAACAAGCCCGTCATATCAGTGTCATACGTCTAAATACGTATCGGCCGTCATGTAAACGACTTGAGGCTGTGTCAGACTAAGGTCTGAACATTCAGCTCATGAGCAAGCATGCATGAAACGGCTTTTTCTTATCCGCCACGCCAAATCGAGCTGGAACGACGACAGCCTCTGCGACCAGGAACGCCCACTGAATGACAGAGGCCAAAGCCAGCTTGCGCCGCTCGCGCGGGCAATGAAATGCCTGGGCGCGCTGTCCGGTGCCATTTATGCAAGCCCCGCTGTGCGAGCCCAGCAAACGCTGGCAGGTGCACTCAGCGTCAACGACCAGCCGGCCCATGTCCGCACCGAAAACGAGCTTTACACCTTCGACTTCCGGCGTCTATTACGCTGGCTGCAGAATCTGGATAACGCTCAGAACCGCATCACCCTCATCGGCCACAACCCGGCATTACTCGAACTGGCCGCCTTTCTGGTACCCCAGGCTCCGTTCGAATTGCCAACCGCCAGTATCCTGGAGATCCGGCTGCCGGTAAGGCACTGGAAGAAAGTGGACAAAAACAAGGGTGCACTGGAAACCTTCCTGACGCCTCGTGATTTCAGTTACAACGAATTCCGGCGCAAGAACCGAAAAGCCAGTCCCGACGCCACTGATCTGGACCAGAACACGCTCCCGGAGGTTTTACAGCAGCTGAACAACCAGTTGGAACTTCTGACCCCTGGGGTGATGCTGGGGCTGGATGACGAATTCCTGCACCAATACCGCATTGCCCTTCGCCGCAGTCGGGCCATTGCCGAACCCCTGGCCGAGATTACCGGCGATCGCCAACTACAGGAGCATATCCGAGAACTGAAGCGACATGCCCGGGCCACCAGCGCCCTGCGGGATCTGCACGTATTTCTTCAGGATATCCCCGAGCTGTGCCACGACAACCCACAACTCTGCACCACGCTGACCGACTGGGCGCGGCTCAGGGCATCTAAAGCACAGCGCAAACTGGCCAAACGCCTTGGCCAGAAACGCTACCAGCAAAGCCTGTCGCGCTGGCAAGACTATATTGAGTCCAAATCTTTTCATAAGCTGGCTGCAAACCTGCGGAAAAAAGACATCCAGGCCGCGACAAACCGCCGCCTGAAGCAGTTCAACCGAAAAACCGCAGAACTGCTGCACACCGCTCCGGATGAAGCCCTGCACCAGCTGCGCAAGAACCTCAAGCGTATCCGCTATCTTCTGGAACTGGATGCCCGGTACAGCAAGCCATTCCGGAAAGAGCTACGCCAGCGACAGGATCTGTACGGCCGTTTCCAGGATCTGCATGTCCAGATCGAGCTGACCCGACGATTCCTCGCCGACCATCCGGAGTGCGACGGGGTGTCACTGACTGGCAAACTTGAGCAAGAGAAAGCCAATACCCGCAGGCAAATACTGGCTATGGGTGGACTGAACGTCTGAGGCCTCAAGAAGAAGGTTCGGGCCGAGCTTGGCCACCCGGACCTGTTCCGGATTCAGGCCCAGGTCTTCCAGGGTCTCATGGATGTCGTCCAGTGCATCGTCTTTCGGTGCCGCCAGCAACAGCTCCCGAACTGACTCCAGAACCATCTTCACCGGCACCGTCATAAAGTAGACCGAAATCACCAGCATCATTACCGGGTCGGCATACACGGCCAGCTCCGCCCAATGACTGCGTTCCAGCAGCCAGGCCGCGCCAAAACCAATCATTACGGCAGCGCTTAGGGCACTGTCCATCAGCCACTGGCGCTGTTCCGCCTGCACCAGCCCCGAACCATTGCGCAGACTTGACCACCGTAGATACGCCCAGACCGCCAGACACCCCACCACGTTCACCGCACCAAAGATCATTGCCATGTCCGCCGCCACGGCACGGCCGCCCTGAAGCAGCGACACCACCGCCGATACCAGCGACAAGATACACACCACTGCAATCACCAGACCTTTCACGGCGATCACTAGCGGCTCCACGGCCCCCATCCCGAATGGGTAATCGTCATTGGCCGGCCGGCGAACCAGGCGGGCGGCATAGAGTGACAGGAGCGACAACCCGAGGCTGATCAGGGAATAGGCACCATCGAAGATAATAACCAGGGAATCGACCCAAAGACCCCAGGTAATACCGGCGAGCGCAAACAGGCCCGCGCCCACCGCTGATAATGTCAGCGCCAGGTTTTCCCGCGCCAGAGAAGTAAACATTTTGACCTCCTGAGAATTGCTGCCATATTAGCGGCATCATTCAACAGGTGTGAGTCGCTGAGCGACGGAAAATCCGTCGCAAAGAGCAAACCATGAAAACGTCACAGATCAAGACCTTCCTCTCGGTTGTGCGCAACGGCAGCGTGGCCGCGGCGGCCCGGGAACTGAACCGCAGCCGCACCACCGTCAGTACCGTGCTGGCGTCCCTGGAGGATGAACTGGGGGTGGAGCTGTTTGAACGCAGCGGCAATCAACTGCACCTGACGGCCATCGGCCAGTCCATCCTGACCGACTGCCGGCGATTCGACCAGGTTGCCAGCCAGATCAGGGCTCGCTGCCAGCACCACCTGAGTGGTGCCGAATCGGTCCTGCGCATTGCCCGGGACGATGCCATTCCGGAAGATATCTGGCGGGACATTCTGCGCCGGCTGAAACAACGCTTCCCCCAGACCAGCCTGTCGGTTTACCTTGCCTCGCCCCGGGAACTGGCGCCGCTGGTTCGCAACCAGTCCGTGGATGTGGCCTATGGCCTGATGCCGGAATTGCTGAACGAAGGTTATCAATGGTTTCGGGAACTGGCTGATGTGCGCATGCTCACCGTGGCAGCTCCGGACCACCCCCTGAGCCAACTGAAACGGGTCACTCAGGACGACCTGGTCAGCCACACGGAAATCACCCTGGCCTACATGCTCGATGCCCAACTGGTGGCCGAATCCCCGGAAACCGCCAACTACCTCGCCTTTACCCAATACGAACTGATGCGTGATGCGGTGATTGATGGCGCCGGCTGGGCGGATTTACCCTTACCCCTGATTGCTGAGGCATTGCGCAAGGAACAGCTGAAAACCATCCACCACCGCAGCGCCCGCTGGTGGAAAGTGTTCAGTGCGCTGGAGTCGGAGCAGGCGCAAGGGGGCGCCGTGGTGGGCTGGCTCGCCAACGAACTGGAAGCCTATCTGGAAACCCTGGCCTAATCGGGAGACTGAGGTCCTTCCGGACTCTCCGGACGGACATCCGCAGGCGCATCGTCATCACATTTCCGGCAATCCAGCTTAACCCCCAACATGGATTGCCGACCTTCCACCGTGACAACCCAGGGCCGGTTTACCCAGGGCGAATCATGTCGCACGTGCTGGTTATGGCCACACGCCAGCTGCGCTACCCAGTGGTTTTCCCCGTCTTTGTGATAGCCGCTGATGGGTTGTTTCATGCCGAAACCTCTCTGTTCGATCGGCCCACCCAGGCCGACCACGAGTATATTGCCAACGCCCCCCAGATCATCACAAAGCTCACCAGTTTGGCGGTGCTAAGCGGCTCATGGAAGATATAAAGCGCGATCAGAAACTGGATCGTGGGGTTGATGTACATAAGAAAGCCCACGGTAGACAGCTTCAAACGGCGCGCAGCCCCGGCAAAAGCCAGCAGCGGGATGGCGGTCACCGCGCCACTGGAGGCCAGTAACAATGCGCTGTAGGTGCTGTCCGAAAAGTGCGACAGCCCCTGCGATGACAGCCAGGCCAGGGTCAGCAAGCCCAACGGCAGCAATAACAGCGTTTCAACAAACAGACCGGAAAGGCCATCAAGTTCGACTTTCTTGCGCATCAGGCCATAGGTGCCGAAGCTGAACGCCAGTACCAGCGTAATCCACGGCAGCTCGCCCAGCAGAAACAGCTGATAGAGAATCGCAACCGCCGCCAGACCCACCGCCGCGGCCTGCAGCCGGGAAATACGCTCACCCAGGATCAGCAGCCCCATGGCCACATTTACCAACGGCGTCAGGAAATAGCCCAGACTGGCCTGCAACACATGGCGGGTTTCCACGGCATAAATATAGATACCCCAGTTCAGGGCAATAAACACGGCACAACCCAGCACATACCCCAGCCGGCGCGGCTTTCGCAGTGCCGCCACCACCGGCGGCCAGCGCTTGAGTATCGAGATGACCACGGCCAGAAACAGGCAGGACCAGATCACCCGATGGATCAGCACCTCCCAGGAAGGGATCCCCTTGAACAGGGCAAAATACAGGGGAAAGCTTCCCCAAAGGGTGTAGGCGCCTAACCCGTAAACCACGCCTTTGGTGGTGTCATTCAGCGGTTTCATAGCTTCCTCATTGTCAGGCCCGTCAATCTAGCACAAACCCGCTGGGCAAAGGCTCATGCCTTAGTCACAGACAACCTATAGGTGACTCGCCCGTGGTAAATGCCGTAACCTGAAAAGACACACCCACGCTCAAAGGGAACTGCCATGAAGACTGCCCACGACCTTGTTGCCGAAGCCAAAAAAGAGATTCAGGAGGTGCCGCTGGCCAACGCCGAGGCGGCCATTAAAAATGCCGATTTGCTGCTGGATGTGCGGGACGCCGATGAATACCGCTCCAGCCATATTCCGGGCGCCGTGAATATTTCCCGGGGCATGCTCGAATTCAAGTTCACCAACGACCCCGCGCTGGAGAACCGGCAGATGAAAATTGTGCTCTACTGCAAAACCTCCGGCCGTGCAGCACTCAGCGCCAAAGCGCTGAAAGAGATGGGCTATATGAACGTACAATCCATTGAAGGCGGCTTTGACGCCTGGCTGGAAGCGGGTAAAGAGGTCGCTCAGCCGGATCTGCCGAAATTCGAATAGAACGTTTAAAGACAACAGGCCTTGAACTTGCGACCACTGCCACAGGGGCAGGGGTCGTTTCGACCGGGCTTCAGCATTCCCTCGCGGGTTTCGCCCTCCCGGTAGAACCAGCGGCCATTCTCTTTGCTGAAGTCTGATCGCTCTTCCAGATAACCCCAACCACCACCGGCACGATAGACCGCCCGGAAGTGAACCCGGCCCGTGTCGACACCGGCACTGGAGGAGAGTATCTGCAGCGAAACCCATTCCGGTGAGCCGGAAAGGTCCAGTTCCGCCGGCCGGGTCTCCGGATGCCAGGTCTCGAGCAGATAATCGGCATCCTTCACCACAAAGGCACTGAACCGGGAACGCATCAACGCCTCCGGTGTGGTGGCAGGCGCGCCTGCATGGCAGGGCTGACAACACAGCAGGTAGGCTTTCCCGCTACCGCAGGGGCAGTTTTCCCCGGACACCTTCATCCCTTTCCAAACCCTCATGAAGCCAGAATTTCGTTGGCCCGGCTGTCCGGCCAACGTAGGTAATGTCCGCAAACCTTACACGCTTTTGCAGACAGCGTCGTATGACAAAAGCCATACTGGAAATTAAACTGAATAAAAAACAGACAGCGCACACCCCATGAAATCCGGCATTCCGTCACTGAATCTGCCCGTTCACCGGGATCAGACACCGCCAGCCACCGAGGAAACACCCCCGGAAGGTCTTCAGGCCGTACTCGATAATCTGGATGCCCTGGTGTACGTCTCCGATTTTACAACACACGATCTGCTGTACATGAACGCTTACGGCCGGCAGATCTGGGGTGACGTTGGCAACCGAAAATGCTGGCAGGTGCTTCAGAACGGTGACGGCCCATGCAGCTTCTGCACCAATCACCTGCTGATCAATGATCAGGGCGAGCCCAACAAACCCCATGTCTGGGAGTTCCAGAATCAACTGGACCAACGATGGTACCAGTGCCGTGACCAGGCGATCCGCTGGACCGATGGCCGCCTGGTAAGGTTGGAGATTGCCACTGATATTACCGAACGTAAACAGATGGAGCTGGAGCTGCGGGCAGCCCACGAAAAAGCCAGGGCAGCAGCGCTGGAGGATGAACTTACCGGGCTGCATAACCGACGCGCGTTCTTCGAGTTCGGAGAGCAACTGCTGAACCAGTCTGCCAGGCATCAGACACCACTGACTCTGGTCATGATGGATCTGGATCACTTCAAGATCATCAACGATACCTACGGTCACCAGGCGGGCGATGAAGTGTTGAAGCAGGTCAGCGGGCTACTGAAAGCCCGGATTCGGGATTGCGATATTGTGGCCAGAATGGGCGGAGAGGAATTCGCCATTCTGCTACCGGACACCGACATGACGATGGCACACGTGTTGGCGAGCCGCTTGCTGGCCTTGCTTTGTAATCTGGTGGTGTCGTACGAGAAAAGCAGAATCTCGCCGTCGGCAAGTATCGGAATCAGTAGCCTGGGAAACGGCGACCGCAGACTGGAAGATCTGATGTGTCGCGCAGACGAGGCCATGTACCAGTCCAAGGCCAAAGGAAGAAGCAGAGTGACACTGGCCACCTAAACCCAAGAAGGCCTCGCTAACGGCCCTCCTCGGTATACCGGATGAGATACTCTTCAATCAACTCTTCCAGCCTGCCCTGCTCCGTCAACTCCAGCAACCTGGCTGCAAAAGCCTCTCGCAAGGCTTTGCTATTGCAGCGGGAAAGTTTCGGAAACGCGAAGAACAGGCCTTCTCTACTCACAGGGGGCTCCAGCGCCACAAAGTCATTCGACATGCCATACCGGGCCAGCTTCGCCCGCCCCTGCAACAACTCGTACAGTACATAATCGATACGACCGATATCGGCCATCAGGTAGGACTGGTGAATGGAGCGGACGCCGAGGATATCCAGGTGATCGGCGGCAAAGCTGTCGAACCGCTCACCGAAACTGTTGTCGATCAGGGTGCTGCCTTGTTTCCCCTCCAGGTCCGGCCAGTGCCGATACTCAAACATCCTTCGCCGCGGCACCCAGACATTGGTATCGAGGTGCATCATGGGCGGCAGAATATAATCCAGGTAGCCCAATCTTTCTGCCGTGATAAAGGCCCCGGCCACCAGATCGATCTCCCCCAACTCTGCCAACCGCTGCACCCGCGCCCAGGACCCAATGTTGCGGACACTGACCTTGATACCCAGGGGCTCAGCCAATTCCCGCAGGAACTGAGGAACCGCGCCATCTAAAAGATCCGGCGACGCCACGCTCGGCCATAGGAGAGGCGGATACTCCGGATTACCACTCACTCTCAGCGTTGAGCACTCAGACAAAGGGGCAGCTCGCAGACCAAAGGATGCGCATAGCAAAAAGAGCAACGCATACCAGGACTTGTGCGCTTTCGAAGACACCCTGTTACAACGAATTTTCAGCACAGTGAAACCTTCCCGTGAGGAATAACCTCATGGCATTTAGTTAACATCCTCAACTATTTTAAGTATAGCAGGGCGACAGTCCCGGCAAACGATTTTCTTTTGATATTAATCAAGGATGGCGAGCTTATTTCGCAAATCGACGCGCAAGGTCGGAATCAGGGAGCCATCGCTCCCTGTTTTCTTACGAGCGGCGGGTTACCGCCATGGTCAACCTGGAAATGCAGGTCACCTTGCCTTGATCGTTTTCCAGGCGGATTTCCCATACTTGCGTTGCACTGCCGATGTGTATGGCCTTCGCCGTGCCATAGACCCATCCCCCGGTAACAGGCCGAATATGATTGGCATTAATATCCAGCCCCACAGCGACCGTATTTTTATCTTTCAGGCAACAGTTGGCAGCCATGCTGCCCAGCGTTTCCGCCAACACAACGGAGGAACCACCATGCAGGATCCCGAATGGCTGGACGGTGCGCTCATCCACCGGCATCCGGCCTTTCACATAATCGTCACCGATTTCGAGGTATTCAATGCCCATATGACTGACCGCGGTGTTTTTGCTGGCCTCTGTCATTTGCTCAAGATTAGGGGTAACCGTCCAGATCGACATCGTGCAACTCCTCAGATTGAACTTTCGTTTCTTATAGCTGTCAGGAATGAGTCTATACAGGTAGCATGCTTATAACCACGCCTTTATAGAGCATTTTTGCATTATCACCAATCACACCAAGAGAGGGACCTGGAATGAATAAACGTTTTGTTTCCGTTGCGGTGCTTGCGGCCGCGATCTCAACCCCGACCGTGGCCCAGATGAGCGTGGAAGACCAGATCGAAACCCGCCAGGCCGCCTACCAGTTTGCGTCCTGGAACATGGGCAAAATCAAGGCCCAGACCGTGGATGGCTCCGTAGCGTTTGACCAGAACCAGGTTGCCGCAGCCGCCAAAGCCATTGCAGCCGTGGCCAACTCCGGCATGAGCGTGCTTTACAGCCGTGACAGCGCCAATGACCGGGCCGAGAACACCCGCCTCAAGCCCAACTTCTTTGAGGAGCCGATGAAGGTTCAGGAAATTGCGGTCAGCTTCGTCCGTGAAGCCAACGCACTGCAGGAACTGGCTTCAGCCGGCGACCAGGCCGCGATTGCACGCCAGTTCGCCAAAGTCGGTGAAACCTGCAAGGCTTGCCACGACAACTTCCGCGCCAAGTAGGCCAAGGGGCTTACCAACCCAGATTCTGGGGCGGTGGCGGCGGTGGCGGAATCAGTCCGCCACTCGCCGCCCAGACCACAGCAACGGCAATCGCCAGTGCAATGATCATTGCCAGCCAGCCACCGCCGCTGGCGTCTTTCAGCTCTGAGCTCTTAACCTGCTTTCGGCCAGTCACCATCGGCTTTATCAGATTATCCTTACGCACGTGGGTGTAAAACAGCACCGCCAGGACATGAAGGGCAACCACGGCGTACAGCCCCCATTCCATGAGACGGTGCCAGCTGCTCAGGGTATCGCTCCAGCCCGACGACACCAGCCGATAGAGTGGGCCGTTAAAGGCAATTTCATCATTGGCAAATAAACCGGTAACCGCCTGAAAACCGAACAGTCCCAGTAACAACAGCACCGACCAGGCACCAAGGGGATTGTGGCCTGCGCCCTGCCACTGACCCCTAAGATAACGGATCATCGCCCCTGGCCCCGATATAAACTGACTAAAGCGCGCGTATGTGGAGCCCACCAGCCCCCAGACCACCCGGAACGCCAGCAAGCCTACAACCGCCAGTCCAAAACGCTCATGCCAGGCCATCCAGCCAGCGCCCAGTTTGACCGTCGCCACTGCCCCAACCACAGCAATTACCAGTAACCAGTGGAACAGCCGGGTGGGGAGATCCCACAATCGAATGGTCTTCATACCAGTCCCTTTGCCAAAACTTGTCAAACGATCACAGACAAAGGTAAGCACCCTAAGTTCCTTTTAGCAGGCGCGTATCGGTATAGAACATGGAAATCGATCAATAGGCTTTTTGTTCCTGGTACTTAAGCACCAGGTCTTCTCGAATCCCCTCGCGTTCAATCAATTTCAGGGCTGCCCTTATATCTTCTGCATACCGGCGGGCAGGAGACTGGTTCGAAACCGCAATCCAGGAGCGGTCACCCGGCACGAATAACGGTGAAATGTTCGCGTCTATCCCCTGGGCTCTCAGCGTATACAAACCAACCAGCTCGGGGGCCACCACGACATCAACCCGCCCTCTTTGAAGCATCATCATCAGGTTTTCGTAGTGGGCCGCAGACTCTTTATGCAGAGCCTGATCGTTGTCAAACCGGGTAAAGTAACGGGCGCCCTCCAGAATACCGATGACTTTTCCCGGCAGATCGCTGTATCGCTCAATACGGTTACTCTCGCTCACGTAGAAAAACAGACGCCGCTCCGGCGGAAAAGCCGGAGCCACGAAGGTCATGAATTCTTCCCGTTCTTCGGTACGCAGCGGCCCCAGCATGACATCCACCTCACCCCTGCGCATCAGCAGCAGGATGCGCCGGAATGGCGCCTCCCGGTACTGCACACGCCAGCCTAGCCGGTCGGCAATTTCCTCGAATAGCTCAAGATAAAGACCGGATTTTTGCGACGGCTCGAGAATACGGTAGGGCGGCGAGTGGTCAACGCCAACGGTCACCGTCAGTGGCTCTACTGTTTCAGTGCCCTGTTGTGAAAGAACACCAGGCGCCCAAAGCAGCATCAGAATGCCGGCAAGCACGCCTTTCAAGGCAATCCACCTCATATAAATCCGTCCTGGTCCATGACGTTACATGTGCGATAACTACCCTCGCAGTATAGCCGTTAATGAGCATCCAATATGCCAGTGCTAACGTACTGACGGTTGAAAACCGAGCGATCATCACAATTTGATGTAGTGAGACGAACGAAATACACCCGGACTCCCGACAGGAGGGTCGACTGGCATGAAGATTCTGATGGTACTAACCTCCCACGACCAGATGGGCGACACCGGCCACAAAACCGGTTTCTGGCTGGAAGAATTCACTGCGCCGTTCTACGTATTCAAAGACGCAGGCGCCGACATCACCCTCGCATCCCCTAAAGGCGGCCAGCCACCGGTTGACCCGAACAGCGAGGCTGAAGATGCACTGACCGAGTCCACCCGGCGGTTCAGTGAAGACACCCATGCCCGGGAAATGCTGGCCAGCACCAGAAAACTGGCCGACGTGGACATGAATCAGTACGACGCCATCTTCTACCCCGGTGGCCATGGCCCGCTGTGGGATCTGGCCGAGGACGACAAGTCGATAGCCCTGATCAAAACCGCTTACGAGCAAGACAAGGTGATCGGCGCCGTATGCCATGCTCCTGCCGTGTTCAAGAATGTGTTCATAAAACCGGACCAGAACATCGTGGGCGGCCGTGAAGTCACCGGTTTCAGCAATACCGAAGAAGACGCTGTGCAGCTCACCAATATTGTGCCCTTCCTGCTGGAAGACATGCTCAAGCAGAACAACGCCCGTTACAGCCGGGGCGATGACTGGGCACCGCACATTGTGGTGGACGGCAAGCTGATTACCGGCCAGAACCCGGCGTCTTCCGAAGGCGCTGCCAAGGCTGTGCTGCAGGCGCTGCAGGAAGGCTGACCGTCACATTCTGTCTGTTTCCCTCAAGGTCACAGCAGAGCTCATCCATGCAATTCTGGTTTCCAGGCCCACCTCTGCGCTTTCAGGCGCGAGCGGCCTGGCGAATCTTCTCCGCAACGTTCTGAAGGCGTGACAGGTAGATGTTCATCAGGGTATTGATATCCACCCGTGCGGCGTTGGTACTGACGTTCAGCGCACCGGTGGCCGCTATGCCCTTTGCACCATGTGTGTAGGCGTCGGCCAAGGTATTGCTACCCTCATCGAAAGGGTCTGACCAGAAGTGACCCGGAGTTCACTTCTGGTCAGCAGTGGTCAGAAGTGAATCACAGTCCGGATGCTCTTACCCTCGTGCATCAGGTCAAACGCCTTGTTGATGTCTTCCAGCTTCATCTCGTGGGTGATGAACACATCCAGCGGGATCTCACCTTTCTCGGCTTTTTCCACGTAAGACGGCAGCTCGGTGCGGCCTTTCACGCCACCGAAGGCGGAACCGCGCCAGACCCGGCCGGTCACCAACTGGAACGGGCGGGCACTGATTTCTTCACCGGCACCGGCCACACCGATGATGGTGCTTTCACCCCATCCCTTGTGACAGGCTTCCAGCGCCGCACGCATCAGCTTCACGCTGCCCACACACTCGAAGGTATAGTCGGCGCCACCATCGGTCATCTCGATGATGACTTCCTGGAGCGGCTTGTCGTAGTCGTTGGGGTTGACCACATCGGTGGCGCCCAACTGCTTGGCGATGTCGAACTTGCCAGGGTTGATATCAATCGCAATGATGCGCCCGGCCTTGGCCATAGTCGCGCCGATGATGGCTGCCAGGCCGATGCCGCCCAGGCCAAAGATGGCGACCGTGGCGCCTTCTTCAACCTTGGCAGTGTTAAGCACCGCGCCAATCCCGGTGGTTACACCACAGCCCAGCAGGCACACCTTGTCGAGCGGGGCTTCCTTAGGGATTTTGGCCAGGGAGATTTCCGGCAGTACGGTGTACTCTGAAAACGTGGAACAGCCCATGTAGTGATACAGCGGCTGGCCCTTGTAGGAGAACCGGGAGGTGCCGTCTGGCATCACACCCTTGCCCTGGGTTTCGCGCACCGCGCCACACAGGTTGGTCTTGCCGGAGGTGCAGAACTTGCATTTACCGCATTCGGCGGTGTACAGCGGGATCACGTGGTCACCCACTTCCAGGCCGGTCACACCCGGCCCTACAGCTTCAACAATGCCGCCGCCCTCGTGGCCGAGAATGGTCGGAAACAGGCCTTCGGGGTCGGCGCCGGACAGAGTGTAGGCATCGGTATGGCACACGCCTGTGGCCACGATCTTCACCAGTACTTCGCCTTCTTTGGGCGGCGCCACATCCACTTCCACAATTTCCAGCGGTTTGTTGGCCTCAAACGCCACAGCTGCGCGGGATTTGATCACGTTCAGTCTCCTGTTGTCCGGTTCGGTCGGCCAGCGCCGACATTGATACAGTTCACAACTCTAGCACGCCCCGGTCTTCCGGGCCTTACCGTCCGATGTCATCAATGGCGGCCAGCACCGCCCTGGCGCCATCGCGGATTTCGGCGATCACCGCCTCGGCATCCTCGGATTGCCGGCGCCCTTCGACCGCCACAGCCAGAACCTCGGCAATCTGGGTTTCCACGCCACCAGACAGCTCCAGAATGGTGTGAATCACATCAGCGATTTCATCGGTGGCTGTGCCGGTTCTGGCCGCCAGCTTGCGTACTTCGTCGGCCACCACGGCAAAGCCCCGGCCATGTTCTCCGGCGCGGGCGGCCTCGATGGCCGCATTCAACGCCAGCAGGTTGGTCTGATCCGCGACGCCGGCAATGGTATCGACCATTTTCTCGATGCTTTGCGACCGTTCGTTCAGATCAGCAATCAGAGCCCGGGCTTTGTCGACGCCCGCTTCAATGCGTTCGGCAGTGGTTTTGGACTGGCGCAGGGCCTCATCCGCCTTGCCGATAATATTCGCGGTCTGGGTGGCGGTGGATGATGCAATCGCTGCCGCATCCTGGGTCTGCAGTGATTTTTCCACCCGTTCGGTAATGTCACTGGCAAACTTGATCACTTTAGTGACACGGCCACGCTCGTCCAGTATCGGGTTATAGCTGGCTTCGAGCCACAGGTCGCTGCCGTCTGAGCGCAGGCGATGAAAACGGCCACTGCGGAACTGGCCACTGGCAAGACCCTTCCAGAAATCGGGATTATCCCGGTAAAAGCCCGGATCACAGAACATCCGGTGGTGTTTGCCCTCAACCTGGCTCAACCGGTAACCAGTCGCGGCAAGGAAATTGGCATTGGCGGTAATGATGGTGCCGTCCGGCTCGAACTCGATGATTGCCATGGAGCGGTCAACGGACTCAAAGACCGCTTGCTGGTCCCGCAGGCGCTCCTGTTTCGCGGTGACATCCGAGGCAATTTTCATCACTCGCTGCACCCGGCCATCGTTCCCATAAACCGGGAAGTAGGTTGCCTCCAGCCAGAGTTTGCCGCCATCCTTGCGCCGGCGCGGGAAGGTATCGGTCTGTGCCTGGCCAGCCCGGATTGCATCCCAGAACCTCCGGTAATCGGCCGAGTTTGCCACTTCACGATCACAGAACAGGCTGTGGTGCTTCCCCACCACCTCATCCCGGTGGTAGCCCACCACGTCAAGGAACAGATCGTTTACATCCACGATCAGCCCGTCCGTGGTAAATTCAATCGTCGCCACCGCGTGGCGGATAGCACTGTACACAGCCTGGCATTGGCTGGCACGGGCCTGGCAATCGGCCATGTCTTGCTTTTGCTTTCGGGTCAGAAACATCGTCGTTTTACTCTTACATTGATCGGTAACCACTGACATCCTGTTCCGTGGGTAGCGTTATATCGGCGCCCCGAGGTATTCCTTCATCGTGTTTTCAGATCCTTTTCGAATCAGCAGGCGTACCACTAAACGGTTTACTATCTAACGAAGAGGTGTATACGTTGCATACCCTTTACTGGTTTACCCGCGACCTTCGTTTGCACGACAACCCGGCCTTGCTGGCCGCGGCCCGTTCAGACATGCTGTTGTGTGTCTTTGTCGTAGACCCGCGCTGGTTTACCGGTGACCGGTTTCAGTGCCGTGCACTGGGTGATCATCGTTGGCGCTTCCTGTGGCAAAGTCTGATGGCACTGGAACGGAGCCTGCGGCCCCTGGGGCAACGACTTCATATCGCCTGGGGCGAACCGGAAATCGTTCTGCCAGAGCTGGCCCGTGAGCACGGCGTGCAGCGTTTGATCCGCTCACGCCTACCCGGCACCGAAGAAGCCGCGCAGTGGCAGGCCCTCAAAACCCGCCTGCCGGAAGTGACGTTTCAGCAGTTCGAAACCCTGGGCATGTTTGCGGAAGGCCAGCTTCCCATGGAACTGGCAGAGCTGCCCGATACCTTCTCGCAATTCCGCAAGCAGGTGGAGAAAGCTGAGCAACCGGACCACACCCTCAGGATTCGAACCGTCAGCGCACTGCCACCACCCCCGGGATTCCCCGAAGACAACCGGGGCCTGTGCCCGCCGATACCGGAACCGATACATCGGTCACCATTCACCGGCGGTGAGGAAGCCGGCCTGGCACAGCTGCAAGCCTTCGTATTCGGACAACATCGCATTGCCAACTACAAGGAAACCCGCAATGCGCTGGACGACTGGGGCTCATCCTCCAAGTTCTCCCCCTGGCTGGCGAACGGCTGCCTGTCAGTGCGGGAGGTGGTTGCCGCCATCGAACAATACGAACGTCAGCACACCCGTAACGATTCGACCTACTGGCTCTGGTTTGAGCTGCTCTGGCGCGAGTATTTCTTCTGGTATGCCCTTAAACACGGGGGGCGGTTGTTTAGCCGCGATGGCGTGCAACGTAAACGCCGCCCGGTGACCTTCTATGGCCATCGATTCAAGGCCTGGTGCGAGGGCAATACCCAGTATTCGATAGTCAACGCGGCCATGAATCAGTTACGGGAAACCGGCTACATCAGTAATCGCGCACGCCAACTGGTGGCCAGCTGCCTGATCAATGAACTGGAACTGGACTGGCGTTACGGTGCTGCCTGGTTCGAACAGCAACTGGTGGATTACGACGTGGCCAGTAACTACGGAAACTGGCAGTATCTGGCCGGCGTCGGCGCCGATCCCCGCGGGCTTCGGCAGTTCAATCTGGACAAGCAGGCGCAACAGTACGATCCTGAGGGAGCCTTCGTACATCGTTGGCAGGGAGAGGCTCAACAACCAGTGGGCCTGCATACCGTAGACGCAGCAGACTGGCCAATATCATGACAATACCTGTTAGCCAACCAGAGAGAGTACTGGCCCGGATTCTGGATACCAGCCAGCCAGACACCCTTCTGTATTGCGGCGACACCGCCAGCCGGGTCAGCGAGGTGTGGCACGGGCAACGGGAAGCCGTTCGCTTGCTGGCGCTGGACACCGCGGACCCGAACGCCCGACTGCCACTGGATTCCGTGCCCGACCTGGCCATCATCACAGACACCCTTGAACACCTCCCCTACGAAGAAGGGGCGCTTTTACTGGGCCAGTTACGCAACTATGGCACCCACCAGATTGCGGTACTGGTGCCCCAAACCACAGACTGGGGTTTTACCGACTTCATCGCCCTGGGCTTTCAGCGTCACGCCGATATCGAAAGCGAGAACGGCGCACTCACGCTCTATACCTACAATCTGGATACTTACAATCATAAACGGGCCTGGAACAATCCCGATAACTGGGCCAATCCGGAAATGTGGGGAAAAGCGTGGTGGTAGATACAAATTCGAAATCCTTGAAGCCCAGTACAATCCGAATCGGTACCCGTTACCGCGCGAGCCGGCTCGATGGGCCCTATGATGCGGTAGTGATCGGCTCCGGTATCGGCGGTCTGACCACTGCCGCCTGCCTGTCCAAAGCCGGCTACAAAGTACTGGTGTTGGAACAGCATTACACCGCCGGTGGCTACACCCACAGCTACGCCCGTAATGGCTACGAGTGGGATGTGGGCGTGCACTACATAGGCGACATGGGCGCGCGCCACACCCTCGGCCGCCGGCTGTTCGATTACATCACCGACGGCAAGCTCGAATGGGCTCCGATGGATGAGAACTACGACCGGTTCTTTCTGGGCGACAAAGTGGTCAACCTCAGGGCCGGCAAGGAAGGCCTGAGGCACTCGCTACTGGCGTCCTTCCCGGACGAAGAAGAGGCCATCGACCGTTACCTGGCTCTGCTCGGCAAAGTGGCCGATGGCATGCAATGGTATACCCTGTCCAAACTCTCGCCCGCGCTGGCTGCGCCACTGGTTTCCAGAGGGTTGAAAACGGTACTGCCGGACTGTTTCAACCGCACCACCTATGACGTATTGCGGGAACTCACCGCCAACGAAGAGCTGATTGGCGCCATTACCGGTCAGTGGGGCGATTGCGGGGTAACCCCGAAACAGTCGAGCTTCATGGTGCACGCGCTCATTGCCAAGCATTACCTGTACGGTGGTTTCTACCCGGTAGGCGGTGCCTCGGAAATTGCCAAAACCATCATCCCGGTGATTCAGTCCGGCGGTGGTGACGTGCTCACCTACGCCGACGTGAGAGAGATCCTGGTCGAAAAGGGCAAAGCCGTGGGTGTGCGCATGGCCGATGGCCATGATATCCGGTCACCGCTGGTGATCAGCAACGCCGGTGTGATCAATACTTTCGAACGGCTTTTACCCGAGTCTGCCGCAGACAGCATTGGCTATCCTGGCAGCCGGGAACACATCAAACCCTCGATGCCCCATATCGGCCTGTATATAGGCCTGAAAGGCACGCCCGACCAGCTCGGCTTGCCGCGCACCAACTTCTGGATTTATCCGAGCGCCGACCACGATGGCAACGTGGAGCAATTCCTGAAAGATCCCCGGAACACATCTTTCCCGGTAGTCTACATCTCGTTCCCGGCAGCCAAAGACCCGGACTACCAGAACCGCTGGCCCGGAACCTCCACCATCGAGATTGTGGCGCCCACCACCTGGGAAATGTTCGAGCCGTGGCAGGGCTCCACCTGGGGCAAACGGGGCGAGGATTATGAGGCTCTGAAGGCTCGGATCACCGAGCAGCTTCTGGAAGTCATGTACGAAAAACTGCCCCAGCTTCGAGGCAAAGTAGACTATGTGGAAACCTCCACACCACTGTCGACCGCCTGGTTCTGCCGCTATGAGCAGGGTGAGCTGTACGGCCTGGACCACACGCCAGAACGTTTCGAGCAACGCTGGCTGAGGCCGAAAACCGACATCCCCGGACTGTACCTGACCGGTCAGGATATTCTTACCTGTGGCGTAGTCGGGGCAATGATCGGCGGGCTGGTCACAACCCTGGCCGTTCGCGGCCTGAAAGGCGCGGGGTTGGCCAAGCGCATTTTCGTGGGTTAAGCGTGGCCAGAGCACTGTGTACCCGCTGTGGCTTGCACCCGAACACCTGCGTATGCGAGGTTTGCGAGCAGGTCGACAACCGCCATCGCGTCATCATTTTGCAACACCCGTCAGAAGTCGGTCACAGCAAGGGTACGGTGCGAGTACTTCAGCAGTGCCTGACCCGGGTGGAAGTACTGGTTGGCGAGAGCCCTGCCTCCTTTTCCCAACAAGGCTTGGAGCGCCTGTTAACCGGAACCCGCACCGGACTGTTGTTTCCATGTGCTGACAGTCAGCCCGTGGAGAGCAACGCGGCAGGCCAGATCGACCAGTGGCTGGTTCTGGATGGCACCTGGCGTAAAGCCGCGAAAATCCTGCACCTGAACCCGCAGCTCCGGCAGTTGCCCTGCTTTCATTTCGCTGATCCACCAGCTTCACATTACCGTATCCGAAAGGCCCCAAAGGCCGGGCAACTCTCAACCGCAGAGGCCGTCGCCTACCTTTTTACATTGACCGAACCGGCCACAGATACCGAGCCATTACTCAGAGCTCAGGACGTACTGATTCGAAAACGGCTGGCCTTCGTTCCGGACCACCACAAAACCAAAGACCATGAAGCGCCCGATCCTGAACTCCCAGGAAGTCTCACGAATTATTGAAATGCCCTGGGAAGGTGACGAACCTGCACGATTTCGTTATGTTGAGGCAATCGCTGAGCAAAGTGGTGACAATTTATGGCATGGATCTCAGATAAAACAGCGGCAAACGAGTTGAGAGAGCAAAGTGCCAAGGTTCACAGAGGCGACCTTGAGGCCCTGCTTGAACGACAAAAAGCCGTTGAAGAGAAAGTCAAAAACAGCGGCAGGCTGAATCGTTTCTCTACCGATATCAAGCTGATGTTCTCGCTGATTCGCGATTACTGGTACGGCCACTACCGGGCCATACCCTGGAAGTCCGTCGCTGCGGTAGCCGGAGCGTTGCTGTACGTGCTGAATCCGCTGGACCTGATTCCGGATCTGATCTTCGGCTTCGGCCTGGTTGATGATGCCGGTGTGGTTGCCTTGTGCCTTAAACTGGTCGAATCCGATCTGCACCGCTACGCTGCATGGAAGGAGCTTCACTCATCATAGGATGAGGGACCAACCGGGCATTGATTAATAATCAACCAGGGAGTATTCTCCCGCCCCCTTAATCGTCACCTGCACAGTTCTGGAGTTACTGTGGATTTCGCCACCCTTATCGGCCTCGTCGGCGCCATTCTTCTGATTTCTTCGGCCATTATCCTGGGCGCATCGCCAGGCATGTTCATCAATCCGCCATCCCTGCTGATTGTGATCGGCGGTACCTTGCTGGTGGTTCTGGCCAAATTCAGTCTTGCCCAGTTTTTTGATGCCTTCAAGGTGGCAGCCCGAGCGTTCAAATTCAAACTGCCCGAAACTCAGGCCAGCATCGAAGAACTGGTGGAGATTGCCAGCATCGCTCGAAAAGAGGGCGTTCTTGGTATCGAAGGGAGGGAGGTCAGCAGCCCTTTCCTGGGCCAGGGTATTCAGATGCTGGTGGACGGACAGGACGGCAACACCATCAAGCAGCTCCTCAACAAGGAACGCCTGATGACACTGGAACACAACCGGTCGGGCGCGAAAGTGTTCACCGCCATGGCAGATGTGGCTCCGGCCATGGGTATGATTGGCACGCTGATTGGCCTGGTGCAGATGCTGTCCAACATGGAAGATCCCAAGTCTATCGGGCCGGCCATGGCCGTAGCCCTGCTGACCACGCTCTACGGCGCCATGATCGCCACAATGATCGCTACCCCCATTGCCGACAAGCTGTCCCTGCGCATGACGGAGGAGGCCCGCATGCAATCGCTCTATATTGATGCCCTCGTCGCCATCCAGGAAGGCACCAACCCGCGCATTATCGAGCAGATGCTGTCCAGCTATCTTTCGCCCAAAGAGCGGGCCAGAAACGGCGATGCGGAAACGGCAGGCGGTTAAACATGGATGATTTGCCAGAAGAGGAAAAGCCCGGGATTCCTGCGTGGGTTGTCACATTTGCCGACCTGATGTCGCTGCTGATGTGCTTTTTCGTATTGCTCCTGTCGTTTTCGGAAATCGACGCCCAGAAGTTCAAACAGATCGCCGGTGAACTCTCCAAGGCCTTCGGGGTGCAGCGGGAAGTGCCTGCGCTTGAGATCCCTCAGGGCACCAGCCCGATCTTCGACAAGTTTTCGCCGGCGCCGCCAGAGCCCACTGTGGTCAATGAAGTCAAACAGACCACCACCGACGTACAGCCCGAAATCCAGACTCTGAAAAGCCCCGAAGAGAAAGCCATTGAGGAATCCATCCAGGAACAGATGGACGCCAACATGGCCCGGATTCTTGAAGTGCTGGAACCGGCTATTATGGATGGCCGGATCAACGTCTCGGAAGATCAGCGCCGCATCATCATTCGCATTGAGGAGAAGGGCTCGTTTGCCTCAGGTTCAGCCCAACTGACCTGGGAATTCGAAGGCCTGCTTCTGGATATGGCGGAGGTTCTGGCCGACATGCCCGGCGACCTCGCCATTGAAGGCCATACCGATAACGTGCCCATCCGCACCGAACGTTTCTACAGTAACTGGGACCTGTCCGCAGCCCGTGCCGCCGCGGTGGCTAATGTTCTGCTGGCTCGGGAGCAGGTGACTCCGGACCGCATCCGGGTGACCGGTCTGGCCGACACCGAACCACGGGTACCCAACACCTCGCCGGAAAACCGAGCCAAGAACCGGCGGGTTGAAATCGTTATCGATCTGTCAGAGCCCATGGAAGAGCAGGAACTGCGCCTTCGCGAGCTGATTCGTTCCGAAAGCGAGTCGCAGGAAGCCATTATTGGCATTGAGCCCGGTCGGGATACGCCCAGCGAGATTACCTGGTAGTAAAACCTTGCCTCGCGCCCTATCCAGATTGGTGCACAAGCCCTTGATGCGCACGCCTCTGGTGCACTTTGACGCAGATAAATACCTCCCTCGGCGCCCTCAGGTTCTCCAACCCCCCTGCAGTACTTGATATGCATTGTTTTGGAACAGCACTTGCTTAAGTCGCACCCCAACAATGCACAACGGCTCATCAGAAGCCGCGTAATCAAAACACTCAGGAGAAAAACCCGTGGATATCACGAGTGCCGTACACACCCTGACCGAGAGCGCCAACACGCTCTTCATTCTGATTGGCGCCATTATGGTGCTGGCCATGCACGCCGGCTTTGCGTTCCTGGAAGTGGGCACTGTTCGCCATAAAAATCAGGTCAATGCCCTGGTTAAAATCATGACCGACTTCGGCATATCCGCAGTCGCCTATTTTTTCATCGGCTACTACATCGCCTATGGCGGGCACTTTCTCAATGGCGCCGCCGAACTCACCTCCGCCAACGGCTATGAACTGGTCAAATTTTTCTTCCTGATGACCTTCGCCGCGGCCATTCCGGCGATCGTTTCCGGCGGTATCGCAGAGCGTGCCCGCTTCTACCCCATGCTGATTGCCTCGGGCCTGATCGTGGCCTTCGTCTATCCTTTCTTTGAGGGCCTGATCTGGAACGGGAACTTTGGTTTCCAGGCCTGGCTGGAGAACCAGTTTGGTGCGTCCTTCCATGATTTCGCCGGCTCCGTTGTGGTGCATGCTGTCGGTGGCTGGATTGCTCTCGCTGCGGTGCTGCTGCTCGGCGCCCGCACCGGTCGCTATCGCAACGGTCGGGTCGTGGCCTTTGCCCCTTCCAACATTCCGTTTCTCGCCCTCGGCGCCTGGATTCTGACCGTGGGCTGGTTCGGCTTTAACGTCATGTCGGCCCAGACTCTGGACGGCATCAGTGGCCTGGTCGCGGTCAACAGCCTGATGGCCATGGTGGGGGGTATTCTGGTTTCCATGCTGCTCGGCCGCAAAGACCCTGGCTTCATTCACAACGGTCCGCTGGCCGGACTGGTGGCGGTGTGCGCCGGCTCAGACCTGATGCACCCCGTTGGCGCCCTGATTACCGGGGGCGTGGCCGGCGCCATCTTTGTCTACCTGTTCGAGTGGGCACAGGCGAAAATCGAGCGGCTGGATGATGTTCTGGGTGTTTGGCCCTTGCATGGCGTATGCGGTGTCTGGGGCGCCATTGCCTGCGGTATCTTCGGCCAGGAAGCGCTCGGGGGCCTGGGTGGCGTCAGCCTGATGTCGCAGATTATTGGCTCGGTGGCCGGTGTGATCGTGGCCTTTGCCGGCGGGCTCATCGTTTACGGTGCCATCAAAACCATTAGCGGCCTGAGACTGACAGAGGAAGAAGAGTTCAACGGTGCCGACCTCAGCATTCACCGTATCGGTGCCAATGCCGTTGAGTGAGTTTCCGGGCCTTATTGTGCCTGGTAACCGGTAAGCTCCATGTAACCCACGCCGGAATGGCTTCCGGTGACGGAAACCGGGCTCTCCCAATACGGATAGAGCCCGGAATTCCGGTAATCCCCTGCCGGCGCGGAGACCTCAAGGTTCACGTCGAAAGCCGGAAGGGTTATCTGCCAACGGCGCGGATAACCGGCTGGCTGGCCCACAGAGGTCAGCCCGATCTGTTCCGGCCCCAGCGCCACCGGCTCGCCCGTGGCTGGAATCCAGGTACCCGAGCGGAATGCCTGTTGTGTTTCCCGCAACTGGAACAGCATCAGCTTGTCCCCCGAATCCAGATGCAGGGCAAACCAGTCCCAGCCCTGCTGTCCGGCTTTGAGAAACTGGCTGCTCCACTCCCGGTCGAACCACCCAGTGCCCGCCACCCTCAACGTGTCACCCTCAAGGGTAACCGTTCCCTCAATTTTCAGATCTACCAGGCTGAAGTACATGGAGCCTTCGCCACTGGCGGATTTGGCGCTGAAACCGTCGTCACCATGAGCCACAGGATCACCTTGCGGCTGCAACAACAGATCGTAGGACCAGTGTTCTGTAGCGACCGACAGCCGCCAGCCAACGTGTCCGCTCGCTGGCCTCAGGCGCCAGTGATCCAGCCAGACTGAAAAGGGTTGGGCGGTGGCCCCGGCATGCCCGACGTCACCCCTGGCCAGCTTTTCGGCAAAGCGGTGCTGACCGCTGTAGCTCACCGCTGCGTGAGCCATCCAGGCAGCCTCCAGAGGCCAAAGTGCCGGCTTCGGCGGTTCGGATTCAACGGACCTCGGGGTCAAGGCCTGCCGGAACTGCGTCCATTGCAGACCCAGCGGCCCGCCGTTTTCGGTTTCCAGATTCGCGGTGAGATACCACCATTCAATGCGGTGCTGGGGATGAGGGCCGAAATCGGCGGGGAAGGACAGCCGGTCTCCGGGCCCGGGCTGCAGGAACTGAATCTCATGCTCAGATTCCGCCACACCGGCAAGGCCTGCGAATCCGCTCGGCTCTTCTGCTCGATCACAGGCGGTGAGTAGCAGCGCCAGAAGTACGATAACGAAACGATTCATCGTTCCCCTCCCTGCAGCCCGTGTGCGGACTCCGGCGCCGAGGCCGGGCGACGCAGCTGCAGGCGCATCAGCAAGGCAATGCTGAGGCCGATGATCAGAGCCAACACGGCCAGCTCGATCCAGAACCCCGGGTACACCGCCATCGGCAGTGACCAGCCAAAAGCCAGCGGATTGATGCGCTGGACCAGAATCCAGGTGAGCCACACGCCAAGTGGCAGTGCACAAACCAATACCGCAAAAATCAGAGCCAGGGAGACCCGGGTGAGCTGAGTCGCGGCCTGGCGTTGGGGCATACCCCAGACGATCAGCAGGCGAAAATACCAGGCGCGGGTAGAGAGAAAGACCCACACCATCAGCAACAACGCGGCGGCGGCCAGAATCAGCGTGAGGGTAGTCATGGCCCGGGTCAGCAAGAAGGTCTGATCAAAAACATCAGTGGCCAGGGTCCGGATGGCCTGGTTATCCCTCACGGTCAGCTGAGGGGTATGCCAAAGCCGGGCCAGTTGCGCCTCAACCACTTTGATCTCTTCGATGCCCGCGCTTATCGACAGGCTTCGAAAGCGGGCTTCAAAGTCCTCGGGCAAGAGACTCGCCGGCACCAGCACCTCACCGGAGGGCCGCCCGTAATCCGGATAAACGGCCAGCACCGGAGCCTGTAACCGACGGGCGCCAAGCCTGACAATGAGACGGTCGCCTACTGCAAGCTGTTGCCTTCTGGCCAACTGCTCATTGACCATTAGCCCCTCACCCCGCGCCAACGCCTGCCAGGGCGTTTCTGTTTGCGCCAGCAGGCGCCAGTTTTGCACCAGGTGACTGACCGGCCCGAGCGCAAACACATCGACAGGCACCGGCTCCCTGCCTGATGCTGCCTGCACGCTGGCCCGCCCACGAATCACCTGATGCCACAATTCCGGGCTCACCAGCTCCGGCTTTGCCGCCAGCCAGCTTACGGCAGCGGTGATATCCGCCCCTTGCGGTACTTCAATGTAGTAATCCGCTTCCAGCCGTTGCCCCAGCCACTGATCAAAGGTGTCCTCGAACGTGGTTACCAGGGCATGAACCGCCAGCACCAGTGCCAAGGCAAACTGCAGGGCCACCAGCGGTAACGCCAGCCGACGCACCAGGACTGCGACTTCCTGTAGACGCCAGCGAATCAGCGGATCCCCGGTGTTACGGGCCAGCCAGCGGACAACCCCGGCAATCGCCAGCGGGGCCAGCCAACCGGCAGCGAGAAAAACCAGTGCCACCGCCAGGAACAGCCAGATCAGAGTTGGTGCCCACAGAGATACTGCCAGCCCCAGGGCCAGTAGCACCGCAAAAAATGCCGGTTGCACCCGAGTCAGGAGCGGCCCCGACGAGTCCCGAACGCCCGCCAGGCAAGCGGCCACGATCACCGCCACCATGGTCAGGGTTGGCAGCCACCAGTCCTCCCCTCCACCGGCATAGAGCGGACGGTCGAACAGGCCTTCCAGGGCCTGCCCAAAGCCATCTGCCAAAACCAGTGACAGCGCCCGCCCCAACCAAACCCCGGGCAGTATGCACACCAACGCCAGCAGCAGGTTTTCCACCAGCAACAGTCGGCTGAGCTGGCTCCTGTTCACGCCATAGCGATACAGCAAAGCCAGGCTTTCCCGGCGTTGAGCCAGACCCAGAAGGAACACACTGCGCAACAACAACGAGGTAATCAGCAGGACCAGCACTCCGAGCGCATCCAGGTTGAGCAGAAAACTGTCACCCAGCTCTGCCGTGTCAGGCGCAACGGCGAATGCCTGATAGCGGTAGCCCGCCGGTGGTGGCGACTGACCGTCGGCTTGCGACACCAGCAGAACCAGGGCCGATGCTTCGGCTGAGGCCTGGGCGGCGGCTTCGCTGATATCGACGAAGGGCTTGCCATCGAGTTCGCCCTGCCAGGGTGCTGGCGTGTGTCCCGGCTCGGCAAAGCAATGGGCCGCCAGCGGATCAATGCCCACCAGCCGACCGCGCCCCGGTACCGGCACTTCCAGCCAAGGCATCACGCACAGGCCCTGGCGCCGAAGGTTAACAAAGTCCTGTACCGAAACCGGATTACCGTCCTCTCGCACCAATTGCTGTCGCTCGGCGACAGCACGCTCGCTCTGTTCAAGGCTGGTCCTGGCCTGGCTGGTGAGGTGATGTATCCCGGTCCAGAGCGCGCTGGCAAGCAGGATCATGGCAGCCAGCGCGGCCAGCTGCAGGGGGTGACGACGATAATGACTGAACAATGCGATGCGGGGAGACATAGGTCTTCAGGGCCCGCCCTGGTGCCCGAGGTCCAGTTGATGCAGGCAACGGGCTGCCAGGTCCGCATCGTGGGTCGCCAGCACCAGCCCACAGCCATGGCGGGCCTGGAGTTCGAACAACTCATCGGCGACAGTCTCAGCCGTCCTCCGGTCCAGGCTACCGGTCGGCTCATCCGCCAGAATCAGTGCCGGCCGGGTAACAAATACCATGGCCAGCGCAGCCCGCTGGCGTTGGCCACCGGAAACCTGATCCGGATAACGCTGGCCCAGCTCACCAATGCCCAACCTCTGGAGCCAGTCGCCAGCGCTGGTGTCGTCCCGGCCAGCCAGGCGCGCTCGCAACCGGATATTATCCAGCAGGGACAGGGTCGGCATCAGGTTGGCATCCTGAAAGACCACGCCGAGTCGGCTCTGCCTCAATTCGCACCAGGTCCGCTCCAGGGCCTTGCCCGTTGGCGCGCCATCCCCGGCCAAAGGCTGTCCCAACATCGCCAGCCGACCGGAACCGGGAGACTCCAGACCACAAAGAACATTCAGCAGCGTGCTTTTCCCGGAACCGGACGGGCCGGTGAGCGCCAGCGACTCGCCTCGCCCCAGATGCACACTCAGTTCCCGCAACACGGTCACATGCTGGTCGCCGCTCTCGAACTGTTTACTCAGACCGGTGACACTGATCAGGTTATCGGCCATGTTTTCTCCCGGTATTCAGTCGGCAGCCCCCAGAGGTTCTGCCGCACCGTTCCTGCGTTGGGCACGCCATTCCCGGAATTGCTCGACCCAGGACAACAGCGCTGGAATCACCAGCAGCACCAGGAAGGTGGACAGTCCCAAGCCAAAGGCAATCGACGTTGCCATGGGAATCAGGAACTGGGCCTGCAACGACGTTTCGAACAGCAGCGGTGTCAGCCCCCCGATGGTCGTCAAGGACGTCAGCAGCACCGCGCGAACCCGCTGCACGGCGGCCTCATTCAGGGCATCCGTGATGTCCAGCCCCTTCTGCCGTTGCTGATTGTAGAAAGCCACCAGAATAATGGCGTTATTCACCACGATACCGGACAGGCCGAACAACCCAAACAGCGACAGTATGGTGAGCTGCAGCCCCATGATCCAGTGGCCCAGGAGGGCACCGACCAGGGCAAAGGGAATAATCGCCATGACGATCAGGGGCAGACTCCAGGATGCAAACACCCAGGCCAGCACCACATACATCAGGGCCAGGCCGATAAGCAGCCCCGTTTGCATGTCCGCCATGGTTTCGCGTTGATCGGCCGAGCGGCCCTCAAAGCTGTAGCGCACACCGTGGCGACTGGCGATCTCCGGCAAAGGCCCGGACTGCAGGCTTTCAAGAATCTGGTCGGTGGTGGCAACCCGGGTATTCAGCGCCGAGGTGACCTCCACCGCAAGCTTGCCATCGGCATGGCGCAGGGCCTGGAATCCCTGGCGGTGATCCAGGTTCATCACCTGGGTCAGCGGTACAAAACGGCCATCGGGGATGCGGATGGTCATGCGCTCCAGGGTGGAATATTGTTCCCGTTGCGCCCTCGGCAACTGCACCCGGACTTCCACCTCATCGCGACCATCCTGGTAGATCTGGGCGATCCGGCCATCAAATGCCGCCCGCAACTGTCGGCCCAGATCCACAGTGGTCAGCCCTAGAGCCTCACCATAAGGGCTGACCTGATAGAGCAACTGTTCCCGGCCCCAGGGCATATCGTCTTCCACATCCAGCACGCCCGGCAGGGTATCCAGTGCCTGGGCCACTTCATCCGCTGCCCGCTTCAGGGCCTCTGCGTCATCACCGGTCAGTCGCACATTGACATCTCGCCCGGGCGGGCCGGCCTGGCGCTCATTGATGTTCAGGGCATCGAGTCCGGCCGGCAGCGTCATACGGCTGCGCCATTCCCGAATGAACTCGGCATTGCGCACAGAACGGCTGTCCGAAGGCACCAGCTCCACCAGCATGGAGCCAAGCTCGTCATCGTTCCGGGAACTGCCCTCAGCCCCTTGAGTAGCGCCGTAGGTGGTCACGGCATGGAGTACGAGATCGCCACCCAGGGCCTCCTCCGTTTCAGTGAGTGAGCGCTGCATTTCCCGGATGAAGCGCGCCACCGTGTCCTTGTCCGTGCCCGCCACAAAGCTGGCATTGGCGTAGAACACCGATGGTTCCGGCGTCGGGAAGAAATTGAACCCAAGCCGTCCACCGGCCAGCAGGCCGACGGTGACAATGGCCAACGCCAGTGCCGAGGCTACGGTCATGCCCCGGTGCTTCAGGCTGTAGCGGGAGAACCGGCGGAAAGGGCCGTCGCGGAAGGTATCGAACCGTTGCTCAAATCCCCGGCGCAAACGGGCCACGGCGTGAGGGCGTCGCTCTGGCTGATTCTCGGAAACCTTGCGGACAAAGGCATGGCGAAGATGGGCTGGCAAGACCACAAAACACTCCAGCAGAGAGGCAATCAACACGCAGATCATCACCACCGGAATATCGCCCAGGATATTGCCTATTACACCTCCCACCACCAGCAGTGGCATGAACGCCGCCACCGTGGTCAGGGACGAAGCCAGTACTGGCCAGACCATACGCTTGGCAGCGCCTTCGGCGGCATAGATGGACTGCTCTCCCATACGGGCATGGGCGTCCGCGTCCTCCCCCACCACGATGGCATCGTCAACGATCACCCCCAGGGCCATGATCAGGGCAAACAGGGAAATCATGTTGATGGAGCCGCCGATCAGCCATAGCACCCCCAGGGCGGCGAGAAAGGCGGTGGGAATACCCACCGCCACCCAGGCGGCGACCCGCCCGGGAAGAAACAGGTAGAGCAGCCCCACCACCAGCACCAGACCACCCAGGCCGTTATTCACCAGCAGGGAAATCCGGTCTTCAATCAGCTGCCAGGTTTCGTCGTACACCTTGATATTTACGGTGGCCGGCAAGGTCGGGCGGGTATCCGTCAGCCAGGACTCAAACACCCGCGCGGCGGTCAGGGAGTTGCCGTTTTCCGCCCGCTGAAGCTGCAGCTCTACGGCGGGCATGCCGTTGTTTTCCATGACCGTCTGGTTGTCCCGGGCTTCCTGGCGGATGATGGCTATGTCACCCAGTTGCATGCGGATGCGATCACCGCTGAGTACCGGAATGGTCTCGAAGGCCTGGGGGCTGCGTCGCTGTTCCACCGCCCGCAGCTCTCGGGTGGCATCCTGCTGAGCCATCATCCCCGCCGGCAGGTCACGGGACAGCGACGCCACCCGATCGGCAATCTGTTCCAGCGACAGGCCCAGGGATTCCAGCCGCTCCACCGGCACATCAATACTGATCTGCTGCTCCGGCAGGCCCCGGAGCGTGACCCGGTCGATGCCCCGGTCCAGCAATTCATCTTCAAACCGGTACACCAGCTGGCGCAACTCGGCCCGGTCGACATCACCGTAAACCAGCAGCCGGGCCACCGGTTCGTACCGTTCAACCCTGGCCACCTGCGGTTCTTCGGCATCCGCCGGCAAGTTATTGAACTCGTCGACCTGCTGGCGCACGTCATCCACTGCCTGTATCGGGTCGGTGCCTTCATGGAATTCCAGGGTAATGGACGACACCCCCTGCGCCGACGTGGAGGTCATCTTCTTGAGGCCGTCGACGCTGCGCAGACGCTGCTCCAGCGGATCGGTAATACCGCGCTCCACATCCTCGGCCGACGCACCACTCCACACCACCCGCACGCTGACCACATCCAGGGCGAAAGTAGGGAAGAACTGGATATTCATACGAGTCAGGGCCATTACGCCACCGAGCAACATCACCAGCATCACCAGATTGCCGGCCAACCGGTGATGGACAAAAAAGCCGATCACACCCTTTTTGCGACTCATGAGGCCGGTGCTCCCTTGCTATCCGCCAGCTTTACTTTCAGGCCGGTGATCGCATTGGGCAGGTGGGTGGTGATCAGGCGCATGCCCGGTTTCAGGTGTTCACTGGCGATCAACAACCGGCGCTCGCCATTCTCACTGAGTGCCTCGCCAACCCGTTGCACCGTCACCCGCTGCATACGGTTATCATCAGTCATGATGTAAACACTGTCGGCCCCGTACAGTGCACTGAAGGGTATGGTAATCAGGTTGTCCCTTGCTGGCCGCTGCAGCAGCAGTGGCTGCAAGGCCCCGGGCCGCAAGGCTCCCGATTCCCCGTTCAGCTCCAGCACCGCCTCGGTACCGGCCGGATCAGACAGGCCAGCAAACCGGACCAGCTCAAAGCGCTGGCCGGAATCCTCGGTGGTAGCGGTTAGTGTTGCCCCCTTGGCCAGGGCATCCACCAACTCGCCGAGATACATCTGCGGCACCCGCGCCCGGACTTCCAGCCCCTGTATCGGATAGATGCTCAACAACGCCTGATTGCGGGATACCTGATCGCCAGCCGCCACTTGCAGGTTGGTGACCATACCGTCAAAAGGCGCTGTTGATACCGCCCGCTCACCGTCAAGTTCTGCCGAACTCAGACTGGCCCGGGCGTGCGACAACCGGGCTTCCAGGCTTTGCAGCCGGGCCGGATGCTCGGCTATGGCCCGCTCCCGGATACGAAGGGTCAACTCCGCCCTCGCCAGCGCATCGGTGGCAGCCTCAAGGCTTTCGCGGGAGGCCAGGTTACGCTCAACCAGCGACTGAATACGCTCAAACTGGCGACGGGCGTTGTCCAGAATGGCCTTTTCACTTTCCAGGGATCGCTGATCGTTGCGGTATCGCACCTGTTCGGACCGCACCTGCGCCTCCAGGTCGGCGACCTGGGCCCGGGCCTGGGCAAGTACCGGCTCGATATCGGCGGAATCCAGCGCGATCAGCAAGTCACCTTCGCTCACCTGCTTCCCTTCCCGTACCGGTAACCGGTCAATACGCCCGGCCAGAGTCGCGGTGATGGTCTGCAGATCCGGCGCTACTACCTCACCATACAGAGGCAACACCGGGGTCGCTTGAGTGGGATTGATCTCCTGCACCTGCACCAGCCAGCTGCGCTCAGTGGCGGATACTTCCGCCGGTTCCGGCCGGGTTGCCTTCAAAAGCAGGAAGCCGGCAATACCCAGGGCGATCATCAACAGGGGAAGCAGTTTTCTGGACATGGACAGTCAATACTCTGATTAAATGAAAGTGCGCGAAGGCAACGAATTTACTATACAATTTTCAACAGGTTCCGGATTACTCCGGCAGGTTTCCCGGCTTCAGGACCGACTCCGTTGGACGCCACTCACGATACTCTGATCAACGTCACCCTGCTGAACATCCTTCTGGTGTGTGCCGTTGTAGTGATACATAACGAAGTCCTGATCCGTTTGAGTAGCCTCTTGGGACGAATGCGGCAAAGCCACCACTTCCGCTTGATCGTCGCAGTGCTCGGCTGCCTTACCGCCCATGCTCTTCAGGTCTGGATATTTGCCACGGCCTTTTATTTCATGCACCATGCCGAGGGCTGGGGCCAGCTAACAGGCAACTTCAGCGGCACCATGCTGGACTGTGCCTATTTTTCTTTCACCACCTTCACCACCCTGGGCTATGGCGATATCGAGGCGATTGGCCAACTCCGGTACCTTACTGGCATTGAAGCGCTTACTGGTTTTCTGTTGATTACCTGGAGCGCGTCCTTCCTGTTCCTGGAAATGCAGCGCTACTGGCCAACCCGGTAGCAAATGACCCGGCGTCAAATCCACCGGCAACGCGCAAGTGTGTAGTACAGAAGCGGAACCACCAGAACCGTCAGCAAAGTGGACATGGCCAGGCCAAAGACCAGCGATATCGCCAGGCCGTTAAAAATCGGATCGTTCAGAATAAAGTAAGCACCCACCATCGCCGAGATCGCCGTCAACGCGATGGGTTTGATGCGCACCGCGCCCGCCAGGACCACCGCTTCGTCCAGCTCTACGCCTTCGTCGATCAGCTGCCGGATAAACACCACCAGCAGGATCGAGTTGCGCACGATGATCCCGGCCAGGGCAATCATGCCAATCATGCTGGTGGCGGTGAACTCGCGCCCCAGCAGCGCATGGCCGGGCATGATGCCGATCAGGGTCAGCGGTATGGGCGCCATGATCACCAGCGGCAGAATATAGGAACGGAACTGCGCCACCAGCAGAACGAAGATCATAAACACACCCACGCTGTAAGCCGCGCCCATGTCCCGGAAGGTTTCGTAGGTGATCTGCCATTCGCCGTCCCATTTCAGGGTGCCCTTCTCCGGCAATGGGGGCTGGTCGATGAAATACTGCTCCGGGGCCCCCGCTTGCTGGTTCAGACGCTCGACCATGGCAAACATGCCATACAGCGGCGAATCTATCTCCCCCGCCATGTCCGCCGTCACATAGGTCACCGGCAGCAGATCCTTGTGGTAGATCGCGCCCATCCAGTCGGCTTCGCGAACGTCGGCAATGCTTGCCAGGGGGACCAGTGCGCCGCTGCGGCTCCGCACCTTCAGCGATAACAGCACCGATGGCTGGGCCTTGTCGCCTTCACCCAGAATCACCCGTATCGGAACAGGGTATTTGGCATGATCATCATGCAG
Organism: Marinobacter sp. C1S70; assembly: GCF_000475355.1. Classification (NCBI taxonomy): domain Bacteria; kingdom Pseudomonadati; phylum Pseudomonadota; class Gammaproteobacteria; order Pseudomonadales; family Marinobacteraceae; genus Marinobacter; species Marinobacter sp. C1S70. Next base: position 114,625 of record NZ_AXBW01000084.1, read on the forward strand.
GAAGCTGACCCCGGTTCCCCCCAGGGCGGTCTGCAGGGCACCGACCACCTGGGCCTGGGAAACACCAAGGCGTGCCGCACGGTCCCGATCCACCACCACTTCCCACTGCCGTGTGGGTGCCTCCAGGGTGGTGTCGATATCCACCAAGCCATCGACGCTGGTCATGCCTTCGGCCACTTGCCGGGCCAGCTCTGCCCGGCGGGTTTCATCCACCGCATAGATCTCGGCCACCACGGGTGAGAGTACCGGCGGCCCGGGTGGCACTTCGACAATCTTCACACTGGCTCCGTACCGGTCACCGATTTCGGTCAGTGGGTCCCGGAGGGATTGTGCAATCGTATGGGACGACCGGTCCCGACTCTCTTCATCCATGAGATTGATCTGTATATCCCCGTGGTAGGGATCGCCACGCAGGTAATACTGCCGCACCAGGCCATTGAAATTGATGGGTGAGGCGGTGCCGGCGTAGGTTTGCCAGTTGGCCACTTCGTCCACCGTTTCCAGGTAGCTGCCCATATCCAGCAACACCCGCTGGGTCTGCTCCATGGGCGTGCGCTCGGGCATGTCGACCACAACCTGAAGTTCCGACTTGTTGTCGAACGGCAGCATCTTCAGGATCACCGCCTGGAACACCGGCAATGACGAAGCCACGAGGGTAAGACCCACCACCCCCAGTGCCAGCAAACGGCGCCGCCAGGGATGATCCCCCAGGAATGGCCCGAGCACGGTCCGGAAAATTCGCAGGGATAACGGGCTGACGCCATCCGCAGAGCTGGACGCCTCCTCGGCTTCGGCAGCCTGCTGCCCCTTCTTGTGTTTGAGAAGCCTGAAAGCCAGCTAGGGGGCCACCACGAAGGCGACAACCTGGGACAGCACCATACCCGCGGAGGCATTGATCGGAATCGGGCTCATGTAGGGGCCCATCAGGCCACTGACAAACGCCATCGGAATCAGCGCCGCCATGATGGTGAGACTGGCCATGATGGTAGGCGTGCCCACTTCATCCACGGCCACCGGGATGATGTCCTTGACCGCACGACGGGAGTTCTGGATCCGGCGATTGATGTTCTCGGTGATGACGATGCCGTCGTCCACCAGGATGCCGATGGAGAATATCAGCGCGAACAGGGACACCCTGTTCAGGGTAAATCCCCATGCCCAGGAGAACACCAGGGTCAGCAGCAGGGTAATCAGAACCGCGATGCCGACAATCAGGGCCTGGCGCCAGCCCATGGCCGCCAGCACCAGCAGCACAACGCACAAAGTGGCGGAGATCAGATCGGTAATCAGTTTGCGGGCTTTCTGGGAGGCGGTTACGCCATAGTCCCGGGTGACCAGCACTTCCACCGATTCCGGCAGGGCCCGGTTGCGCAGCTGGTCCAGACGCTCTTCAATGGCCGTGGTGATATTGATGGCGTTCTCGCCCGGCTTCTTGGCGATGGCCAGGGTAACTGCCGGATAAACCTCGCCGGGCTGGCCAGCCACGCCGGCTTCCCGGGGCGGCCCGAATCCGGTCATTACACTCTGGTCCGCCACGGTGCCTCCCCGGCGGACCTGCGCCACGTCCTCCAGGTACACCGCGGAGCCATTGTGCATGCCCACGACAAGGCGCCGGACATCCTCCACGGTTTCCAGCAGCGTTCCGGCCTGGACCGGTATCGACAGGTTGTCCCGGGCAATCCGTGCCTCCTGGCTGCTGGTGTTGGCCGCCATCAGGGCGTTCCGGATGTCATCGATGGTGAGGTTGAACCCCGCCAGCAACGCCGGATCGAACCGGATATCGACCCGATCCGGGATCCCGCCGGTGGTATAGACATCCCGGGTGCCGGGGACCCGTTTCAGGGCGACTTCCAGCATGTGCGCCAGGCGAGTCAGTTCCTCCCCCGTATGCCCGTTGACCGGATCATAGAGAGTGAGTGTCATCACCGGGACATCATCAATGCCCTTGGGCTTGACCACCGGCTGGGCAGCGCCCAGGTTGGGCGGCAACCAGTCCTGGTTGGAATACACCTGATTGTAGAGCCTGACCAGGGCTTCCTGCCGCGGGATGCCCACCTCGAACTGCACCGTGATCACCGCCTGGCCTTGGCGGGACACGGAATAGACATGCTCGACGCCCTTGATCTCGCTCATCACCTGTTCGGCCGGCGTGGCGATCGCGCTTTCCACCTCCCGGGTGCTGGCGCCCGGAAACGCCACCATGATATCGGCCATGGTGACGTCAATCTGGGGTTCTTCCTCTTTGGGTGTGACCACCACAGCCAGCACGCCAAGAATGATCGCCAGAATGGCCAGCAACGGTGTCAGGTGGTTGTCCTGGAAGACTCGGGCAATGGCGCCGGAGGGGCCAACAGGCGGCAAATCACGGCTCACGGGTTCGACTCCTCGCCCGTTCTTTCAAGCGGACTCAGGCGCTCGCTGCCCACCAGGACAGACGGGTTTGTGACTACCCGCTCGCCCTCGCTCAGGCCCGCAAGAACCTCCAGCCGGCCATTGTCCCGCACCCCGGTGCGAACCTGCCTCAGCCTGGGCTGATCCTGATCATCGAGCACAAATACCGCCCGGAGCTCGCTGCGCTGGATCAGGCTGCTGAACGGAACCCACAGGGTCTCGCGGCTGGCAACCGGCACACTGACCTTCACCAGCATGCCGGGAAACAGCGAGCCATTGGGCTCACTCAGTCGCATCCGCAGACGGAAGGTGTGAGTTTGCGGATCGGCATAGGGGTAGAAGGTCATCTCACCGGTTTCCAGCACCCGGCCATCAGCCAGGGTGACCTGGGCCTGACGCTCCATACGGGCCAGTTCGGCATACTTCTGGGGAAGATCCACCACAACCCGGAGCTGCTCCAGGGACAAGCCGCTGAGCAGCGGCTGGCCGGGGTTGACCGCTTCTCCGACTTCGACATGCCGTTCGGTAAGAATGCCACCGTAGGGTGCCAGCACACGGGTATAGGAGAGTTGCTCCTGGGCCTCGGAAACCGAAGCCCGGGCGCGTTCGACCCGGGCCCTGGCAGCGGCAAGGTTGTTGCGGGCCTGGTCGAATTCCTGCCTGGACACAAGGCCACGCTCGTGTACCGCTTCAATACGCTCAAAGCGCTGCCCCGCATCCGCCAATGCCGCCTCGGCCTCCTCAAGCCCGGCCTCGGCCTGGCGCAGACGGGACCGCTGCTCGCTGTCCTCCAGCTGGACAATCAGGTCCCCGGCGGCCACGGAATCATCAACGTCGAAAGGCAGGCTCTGGACGGTGCCACTGGTCTGCGCGGAAACAGTACTTTGCTGTACGGCCTCAATAATGCCATCGAGGTGCACAGTCTCTTGCAGTTCGCCTCGCTCGGCGACCGCTGTTGTCACCGGCTGGGCAGGCGACGCCTGCTGTGCCTGCGTCGTTGGGGCCAGCAAGCCCAGAGTGATCATCAATCCTGCAGCAGCCATTCGCCCCATGAGGCCCTCCGGGAAATCGTTTTGGTTATTACCTAATAACCGGAGATTATCAAAATTCGCAGCCGGAAAACACGAGAGCAGGTCTACCCGGCCGACACGCGAGTGCCCGCCGATCCTTCCAGAATGGCCAAGGCGTCCTGCAGCCGTCCAATGCCGCTGATTCCGCCAGCCTCGGCAAACCCGCAGGCGGCCTGCAGTTTCGGGCCCATGGATCCGGCAGGCATGTCCAGCGCCCGCGCCTCGCCCACGGTCAGTTCGGAAAGTGGTCTCGACCGGTCGGTGCCGAAGTCCCTGTAGACAGCATCCACATCGGTCAGCAAGAGCAGGGCGTCCGCCCCCAATTGGCTGGCCAGCAAGGCACTGGCGGCATCCTTATCGATGACCGCTTCAATGCCGACCATACTGCCATCCTCCCGACGCAGCACCGGTATTCCACCACCACCGGCACACACCACGACCACCCCCTGATCGAGCAACAGTTTCAGCACGCGCATGTCCGGTATTTCCAGAGGTTTCGGCGACGCCACCACACGGCGCCACTTGTTACCGTCCGGCGCAATACTCCAGCCCGCACCCTCTGCCCGGCGCTCAGCCTCCTCGCGTTCATAGACCGGTCCCACGAATTTGGTCGGATTTTCGAAAGCTGGGTCCTTGGGATCCACCACCACCTGAGTCAGCAAAGTCGCGACCGGTCGGTCGTGTCCGAGGGCGTTTTCCAGTTCCTGCTCGATCATATAGCCGATCATGCCCTCGGTTTCCGCACCCAGGACATCCAGCGGGTAGGCCTCATCCGGTTTGTAAGCGGCGCCCTGCAAGGCCAGCAACCCCACCTGCGGACCGTTGCCATGGGTGACAACCAGATCGTGACCGGCACGGACAATAGCTGCTAGCGAAACCGCCGCGGCTTGCACATTCTTTCGCTGAACCTCTGCGGTCAACGGCTCACCACGTTTCAGAAGGGCGTTTCCACCCAAGGCTGCCACCACCAGCATGTCAGCCTCCCAGGGTCGCCACGAGGACGGCCTTGATGGTGTGCATCCGGTTCTCGGCCTGATCGAAAACAATCGAAGCAGGGCTTTCGAACACTTCTTCCGTCACCTCCATGGCGTCTATTCCATAGGTTTCCTGAATCTCCTTGCCCACCACGGTTTCGGTGTTGTGAAAGGCCGGCAAGCAGTGCATGAACCGAACCCGTGGGTTGCCGGTTTTGGCCATCAGGGCCGCATTGACCTGGTAAGGCATCAGCAGCTTGATCCGCTCGGCCCACTTTTCCTTTGGCTCGCCCATGGAGACCCAGACATCGGTATACACGAAGTCGACTCCGGCAACCGCGGCGCCGATATCTTCTGTAATGGTGATGCGTGCTCCGGTTTCAGCCGCCAGCGCTCGCGCTTCCTCCTGCACGGCCTGATTGGGCCAGCAGGCCTTAGGTGCGCACAAGCGCACGTCCATACCCATCTTGGCACCGCCGATCAGCAGGCTGTCACCCATGTTGTTGGCGGCATCGCCGATAAACACGTAGGCCACATCCCGCAATGGCTTCTCCACATGCTCCTGCATGGTCAGGAAATCCGCCAGTATCTGGGTGGGATGAAATTCGTTGGTGAGCCCGTTGTAGACCGGCACGCCTGCGTACTGCGCCAGCTCTTCGACAACGGATTGTCCGAACCCCCGGTACTCAATGGCATCGTAAACCCGGCCAAGCACCCGAGCGGTGTCTTTCACCGATTCCTTATGGCCAATGTGGGTTCCGGTCGGCCCCAGGTAGGTGACCCGCGCCCCCTGGTCGAAGGCAGCCACTTCAAACCCGACCCGGGTTCGAGTGGAGTTTTTCTCGAAGATCAGCGCGATGTCCTTGCCGTCGAGTTTGGGCACTTCAGTGCCAGCATACTTGGCGGTCTTGAGATCCGCCGACAGCTTCAGCAAAAAGGCGATTTCCCTGGGGCTAAAATCCCGCAGTGTCAGAAAATGCCGGTTCTTGAGATTGAAAGCCATTGAGCCTCTCCTTTACTGTCAGACAGCATCCCGAATGGTTGGACAACTCATGCAGCGACCGCCGCCCCGGCCACGCCCAAGTTCCGCTCCCGGTATTGCCAACACTTCGATGCCTGCAGCTTCCAGAGCAGCGTTGGTATCGTCATTGCGATCATAGCCAACGACGACCCCTGGGCTTAACGCCAGGACGTTATTGCCGTCGTTCCACTGCTCACGCTCTCGCTCCGCCGGGTCATAACCGCCGGTGGGAACGATCTCCAGTTGCTTATAACCCAGTACGTCGGCTACTACTTCGAACAACGGACGCGGGTCCTGACGAAATGCGAGATGCTTTTTGCCCTCTCCGGGGCGCAGGTCATAGCAGACCATTTCATCGGCCACTTCCTTGAACGTCGTGACCACATTGCCGCCACAGAAGGTAAAGACGGTATCCAGATGCATCGCTGATCGGGACTTGGGTATCTGGCAGGCAACGACGCGCTCGGCTGTGCCACTTTCAAAAAGCGACCTGGCCAACTGACCAATAGCCTGAGGGGACGAGCGCTCCCCCATACCCACCAACACGGCACCATTACCCACCGGCATGACATCCCCACCCTCCAGGGAGGCAAGACCGTGGTCTTTGAGAGGATCGCCCCAGTGCACATTAACCTTGCCGGCAAATTTGGGATGGAATTTGTAGATACCCGCCATAAGCAGGGTTTCTGGCTTCCGCGCCGGCCAGTACATGGGGTTCAGGGTGACGCCACCATAGATCCAGGCGCTGTTATCGCGGGTGAACAGGAAGTTTGGCAGTGGCGGCAACACGAAGCCGTAATGACCGAGATGGTTGCCAAACAGGCCAACCGGATCAAAAGGCAGATCGGCTACTTCAAGGCCTCCAATAAGAAACTCTGCCAGCCTGGTCCCCGGCAGTTCGTCCATCCAGGCACGTAGATCCGAGACCATCCCGACACCGATTTCGTTCCAGGTAATGCGATGATCCAGTATCCATTTGCGAGCCTTCGCGATATCCAGCGTCTCCGCCAGCAACTCGTTGACGTCCAGCACCTCAACGCCCCGGGCACGCATGAGGCCTGAAAACACGTCATGGTCTTTCTGGGCCTGCTTGACCCAGAAGACATCATCGAACAACAGCGCATCGCAATTGGAGGGCGTCAGGCGACGGTGCGCCAACCCAGGCCGACAAACGATGACCTGGCGCAGGGTTCCGGTCTCAGAGTGCACTCCAAGAGTGTGTTCAGACATGACAAAGCTCCTTTTGTCGAGTGTTCACAGCATAGCGCCGAGGCTTATGACTATCGTGATGAACACGGTCAGGATAAGCAGCAAGGGCCAGATGAAGGCGAGCCAACGATCGTAGGACACCCGCCCGATGGCAAGCCCGCCGACGACAACCGCAAAGGTGGGGTTGATCAGATTTACGAGGCCATTGGCAGACTGGTAAGCCGTCACGACGAGGTCTCGTCCGACGCTGGCAAAATCCGCCAGCGGGGCGAGGATCGGCATGGAGAGAACGGCGAGACCGGAAGAAGATGGTACGAAGAAACTCATGCCAACTTCGATCCAGAACATCAGGTTGATAAAGGCCAGCTCGGGCAAACCTCCCAGCGAGGTTTCGGCGCTGTGAAGGATGGTATCGGCAATCATGCCCTGCTCCATGATCACAACAATGCCCCTGGCGAGCCCAACCACCAGGGCAACCCCAAGCAGATCCCGCGCACCATCAACGAAGCTGCCAGTAAGTTTCTTCTCGCCCAGCCGCGCAACAATGCCGATGACGATGGCCGCACCAAAGAACAAAGAGCCCATCCGGGCCATCCACCATCCCTGGGATGACACACCCCAGATCATCACGGCAAAGGTCAGGGCAAATATAATCAGGGCAATAATTTGAGTGGTAGTCAGCTTGGCGCTGTGAATCTCTTGCTCGTGATCCTCCAGGAACAGCTTCTTGTGCGCTGGCCACTGCCTGGCAACCACGGATCTCGACGGATCGGCTTTTACCCGGCGAGCATACCGCATCACGTAGCCGATACAGATCACCAGACCGCCAATCAACAGAATAAACCGCAATACGATTCCATCTGTGAAAGGGATACCGGCAGCATTGGCTGCAATCACGGTGGCAAACGGGTTAATCGTGGAACCCAGAACGCCAATACCGGCGCCGATAAGGATAATGGCAACCCCCGTTACGGCGTCGTACCCGGCCGCAAGTATCACGGGAATCAGAATGGCGTAAAAGGCCAGGGTTTCCTCGGCCATTCCGTAGGTCGTGCCACCGATCGCGAAGAGCACCATTAATATTGGTATCATCCAGATCTCGTGACCTTTCAGATGCCGCATCGCACTTCGAATACCAGTGTCTATCGCGCCCGTGGCGTTCATCACACCGAGAAAGCCCCCCAGAAATAACACAAACAGAGCGACGTCAATGGCATTGGCAGCATAGCTGTCCGGGTCATAAAAACCGCCAGTGGGGGCCAGCATTACATCAACGAAGCCCTGAGGGTTCGGGTCAACAATCTGATAGGTGCCGGGCACCGCCACTTCCCGCCCAACCTCTTCATTCATGGCTCGCTCGTACTGCCCCGCAGGAATGATCCAGGTCAGCGCGGCCACCAGAATAATCAGGCCGAAAAGGATTGTATAAGCGGTGGGGAAGCGGGAAGCGAGGTCGGTTTCAGGATTTTCTGGCAACTGTTCGTCTTCGGTCACGATGCGTCTCCTTTCCGTAATCGCATGGTGCAGACAAGTCCTTTTCGGGGATCCCAACAGGCTTGGAGTTTCCCGGCGGTTATGAGCCACTCGTACAAATCTGCATGGCTACAGCATAGTTCATGAAATGGGGCCCGAAGTTGAGGTAGCGCAATTCTTGATCGGCCATAAAAAAGCCCCGAGTGGAGCGTTAGCACCACCCGGGGCATCAATGTCGCCCGCCGGCTATGAGAAGCGGGCAACCGCCATAATCGTTTTACCACCGGGCCGTAAGCGCTGCGCGCAAGGTGCGCCCCGGCTCATTGACCCGGAACACCCCGCTGTCGGCCAGGTTGTCCTTGCTGACATGGTTCGCCCAGGTATTGTCGAACAGGTTATCCACTGCCCAGGTCAGGCTCAGATTGGCCATGAGCGGATGGGTGCCGGACAGGTTGAATACGCCGTATCCAGGTGAAGTACTGGGGTCCAGTCCGGATTCCAGGTCTACCCGATCCTGGCGACGGGCCAGTTGCCATTCGGCTTCCAGGGTGTGTCCCTGGTAGTGCCAGCCCAGCGTCTGGATAAACTGGATGGGCGGAATCCGCGGCAGCGCCTTATCGGCATCGCGGTTTTCCCCGCGCACCGAGGCCAGCTTGCTGGTGCTGCTCCAGGTACCGTTGGTCCATCCCAGCATGCCCTCTACGCCGAGGAGGCGGGCGCTGATATTTTCGTAGCGGGTATCCGTCGTGTTATTGGGATTGCGGATGTCAAAGCGGTAAACATAGTCATCCACCTGGTCCACCCAGACAGCCGGGCGCCAGCTCCACTCTCCCTGGTTGCCGGGCAGGCTGACTTCCAGCTTGTGGTGTTTTTCGGTATCCAGATCCGGATTCCCGATCCAACTGCCTTTCATGGTCTTTCGAGCAACATAGCGCTCATTCACGCTGGGGGAGCGCACGCTGTGGCTGGCCGTAACCTCAAGGGCCTGGACCGGAGAAACACGCCATTCTCCGGTCAGGAAACCGCTTACGTTGTCATCGTTGGCTTCGGTATCGCTTGCACCATAGGCCGAGGCGTAAAGCCCGGAAGGGGAGAACGTCATCATACCGCCGGCCATCGGAGTAAACGTCTGATCGGCACGGGTGGCATCCATTTCCACACGGTCATAACGGATGCCGGCACCGAGGCGGGCGTTGGCGCGGATCTGGTGGAAGGCTTCCACAAACACACCTACCCGGTCTCGCTCAACGCCCGGCCACATCAAAGAGGCCTCGTGGTCGAGATTCATGCCGTTGTACATGGTGGCGTCCCACTCATTGCTTTCCACATCCACACCAAAGGCAATATCTTTGGTGTAGTTGATGGTCTGATCCAGCACCAGTCGGGCGCCCCGGGTACGGGTTTCCGAGTTGGTCTGCATTTTCATGGGCATACCCATATTTACCGGCGGCTCACGCAGGCTGAAATTATCCATCACGTGATCCACATCTGCCTGCCAGGCCATCAGGTTCCAGCCGCCGCTGGCGACCGGCGCTCCCAGCTCCAGCCGGTACAGGTCGGTATCCGTTTTCGGTGCATCCATACCCCGGCCGGGAAACTTTACATCCCGCTCTTCCTGGCGGCTGACCAGGCCCTTGATGTAGAAGCCATTATCAGCGGTCCAGGCAGCATCCACCCGGCCTTCAGAGTTTTTGTAGGCGCTACGGACTTCGTTACCGTCGCCGTCTTCATAGTCGTCGGCTTCGTCGTAGCCGCCAGCGAGGCGGATAAACGTTTCCTTGTCACCGACCGCCACGCTGCCATTCACCAGCTTGCCTTCGCCATTGTCGGCACCGCCGACGGTCAGGTGGCCGGTTGTGCGGTTGTCATCCGCAAATTCCGGGGCGGCGGTGGTGGCGACCACCTGGCCGCCGGCAATCGGGCCCCAGCGCAGGGTGCGGTTGCTGGTGCGCACTTCCAGCACCGGCGCCAGCGCTGTGCTCAAACGGCTGGTGGGCGGATCCATCCGGCTCGGGCAGGCACCTTCCACCCGCATGCCGTCAAGCAGCACCTCAACCCGTTCTTCGTTCTGGCCACGGATCACCGGGTCCAGACCACGGCCACCCATGCGCGACAGCGAAACCCCGGCATCCGAGGACAACCGCTGTACTGGCTCGGTCTGAACGGCCGCCGCCGACAGTCGGGCGGCTTCGGCCGACTGACCTTCGGTCACCCGGATCAACATCAGGGCATCGGTTTCAGACTGGGCATGGGCAAGAGGGGCGACAGCACAGCCGGCCATCACAAGGCTGATACAGCGAGCCAGGTGGGTCTTTCTCATCATGGTGTGGCGGGTCCTTGGAGCGTTTGGATCAGGTGTTTCGTGAATTAGCCGGAATTGTATGCCGCTTCTTTTTCACTGGCTTGAGACACAATGTCGCACCCCCTTGGGGGTATCTCCGTCGGGCAGGCCGCCGGGCTTTGCAGCGGATTCACTTGCCAACTACCGCACCGCTGTGGTGCAATCACTGCCCTTTTTTTGGGCACCGCATTTCCCTGCGACCTTCAATACGCGTATTCCGAGGGCATGACACCATGACTGCAAAACTCGACGAAAAGCTGGAACCGATCTTTCGGGACGTACTTCATCGCAACCCGGGTGAGAAAGAATTCCACCAGGCGGTTCACGAAGTACTGGAAACCCTGGGGCCCGTGCTGGTGAAGTACCCGGAGTTCGCGGACAAGAAGATCATCCAGCGCATCTGCGAACCCGAGCGCCAGATCATCTTCCGTGTGCCCTGGCAGGACGACAGCGGTGAGATCCACATCAACCGAGCCTTCCGTGTCGAGTTCAACAGTGCTCTTGGCCCCTATAAAGGTGGCATGCGTTTCCACCCATCTGTTTACCTCGGCATCATCAAGTTTCTGGGCTTCGAACAGATCTTCAAGAATGCCCTGACCGGACTGCCCATCGGCGGTGGTAAAGGCGGCAGCGACTTCGACCCGAAAGGCAAGTCGGACGACGAAATCATGCGTTTCTGCCAGAGCCTGATGACCGAACTGTACCGCCATCTGGGCGAGTACACCGACGTTCCCGCCGGTGACATCGGCGTCGGTGGCCGCGAGATCGGCTACCTGTTCGGCCAATACAAGCGCATCACCAACCGCTACGAATCCGGCGTATTCACCGGCAAAGGCCTGGACTGGGGCGGCAGTCGCGCCCGTACCGAGGCCACCGGTTACGGCACCGTGTTCTTCACCCACGAAATGCTCAAGGCTCGTGGTGACTCCCTGGAAGGCAAGACCGTGGTGGTGTCAGGCTCCGGCAACGTAGCCATCTATGCCATCGAAAAATGCCACGAACTGGGCGCCAAGGTAATTGCCTGCTCCGACTCCCAGGGCATGATCGTGCATGAGAAGGGCATTGACCTGCAGACGGTCAAGCGCATCAAGGAAGTGGAGCGCCGCCGCATCAGCGCCTACACTGAATACCACAAAGACGCCAGGTACGTGGAAGACGGCAACATCTGGAGCGTTCCGTGTGATGTGGCCCTGCCTTGCGCCACCCAGAACGAACTCAACGGCAGCGATGCCAAGACCCTGGTGGAAAACGGCTGTATCGCAGTTGCCGAAGGCGCCAACATGCCGACCACGCCGGAAGGCATCATCATCTTCCAGGACGCCAAGATTGCTTACGGCCCGGGCAAGGCCGCTAACGCCGGTGGTGTTGCAACTTCCGCCCTGGAAATGCAGCAGAACGCCAGCCGCGATTCCTGGACTTTCGATTACACCCAGAAGCGCCTTGAGGAAATCATGATCGATATCCACAAGAACTGTTACGAGACCGCCGCAGAGTTTGGCGCTCAGGGTAACTATGTGCTGGGCGCGAACATCACCGGGTTCCTTCGCGTAGCCAAGGCTATGACCGCCATGGGCGTGATCTGATCACGCCATGACGCACCAGCAGCCTCAGCAGACCACAGACCGGGTGTCCACCGGACTGCCCGGTCTGGATGAGGTGCTGGATGGCCTGCGAATCGGCGACAATGTTGTCTGGCGGGTCTCCGATCTGGACGATTACCGCCGATTCGTTCTTCCCTTTCTGGATGCTGCCGCCGACGCCGGCCGGCAGATCATCTATCTCCGCTTCGGCGAGCATCCGCCGATCATTGACCAGCACCCTGCGGTGCGCACCATCACTATTGATGCCCTCGGCGGTTTCGAGAGTTTTACCAGCCGGGTCTGGCACCTGATCGAACAACATGGCCGCGGCGCCTTCTACGTTTGCGACAGCCTGAGTGAGCTACTCAATGCCTGGGCCACCGACGCCATGGTGGGCAATTTTTTCCGGGTAGTGTGTCCCTTCCTGTTCGAACTGGATACCGTCGCCTGGTTCACCCTGCACCCGGACCGACACTCCCGGATGACCCTGGACCGGATTCGCCAGACCACCCAGGTGCTGATTGATGTACACCGCCACGGCGACGATGTGCAGATTCATCCCATCAAGGCCTGGCGCCGGCAATCACCGACCATGTTCCTGCCCCATCGGGAACAGGCTGGCCAGTTCTGGCCGATTACCGACAGCAGCGATGCCACCCGCTTGCAGGCCTCGCTGGAATCCGGGCACCTGCATCGCCAGCCACTGCTGGATTACTGGGACAGACTGTTCCAGGAAGTCAGCCGGGCCGTTTTTGAACAGGACCAGACCTGCATGCCTGATCTGCAGGAGCAGGTTCTGCAGGTGATGATCAGCCGCGACCCCAAGATTCTGGAACTGGCCCGGCGCTACCTGACTCTGGAGGATCTGCTCACCATTCGCAGCCGTCTGGTTGGCAGCGGTTATATTGGCGGCAAGGCCACAGGCATGCTGATTGCCCGGAACATTCTGCTGAAAGATGCGCCTGAACTCTGGCAGCCGAATCTGGAACCCCACGATTCCAGCTACCTGGGCACCGACGCCTACTACGCATTTCTGGTCCACAACGGCCTGTGGCCGGCAATCATGCGACAACGCTCACCAGAAGGTTATCTCAGTGAAGCACCCTCTCTTCGCAAGGCCATCCTGACCGGGCAATTCCCGGCGGAAGTCCGTTCGGAGCTGGAACGCCTGCTTGACCATTACGGCCAGTATCCCATCCTGGTGCGCTCATCCAGCCTGCAGGAGGATGGTTTCGGCAACGCCTTTGCCGGCAAATACGACAGTGTCTTCCTGATCAACCAGGGGGCACCGGAACAGCGACTGGCGGAGCTGGAAAATGCCATCCGCCAGGTCTACGCCTCGTCCATGAGTGACGACGCTCTGGTGTACCGTAAACAAAGAGGCCTGGATCAGCGCGAGGAACCCATGGCCCTGCTGATCCAGCGGGTAAATGGCCGTTTCCATGGCCGCTATTACCTGCCCGATGCCGCGGGCGTTGGCGTGTCCAGAAACACCTTTGCCTGGGACAGCACCATGAACCCGAAAGCGGGCATGGTCCGCCTGGTTATGGGGCTGGGCACCCGGGCCGTAGACCGGATTGAAGGCGACCACGCCTGCGTGATGGCGCTGGATCATCCCGGCCGGCAACCTTTCCGCAACCCGGACGAACACTATCGATTCTCCCAACATCTGGTGGACCTGCTCGACCTGCAGGAGGGCCATCTGGAAACCCGACCCCTGAGCCAGTTACTGGACACCGTTCAAGATCTGCCCATGGCCCAGATGGGCGAAATCGACCGGGCCGCCAGTACCCGGGCGGAACAGATTGGGCTGCCAGGGCCGGTCTGGCGACTGACCTTCCGGCCGCTGGTTCAGTTCAGCTCATTCATTCAGCGGCTGTCATCTCTGTTATCTACCCTGGAGGCCGGCTATCAGCATCCCGTGGATGTCGAGTTCACCCTGCATATTGATGAACAGGGCGAACCCTCCTTCAATCTGGTTCAGTGCCGGCCACTGGCCACGATTGGTGAAACCGGTCCGGTCACACTGCCGGAACATCTGCCCGCGGAGCGAGAGATTTTCCGCACCCAGGGCCACTTCATGGGCGGCAACATCAATCTGGCGATTACGCGGATTATCCGTATAGATGCGGCGATCTACGCCAACCTGAATATCAATCAGCGTTACGATGTGGCCCGACGTGTCGGCGAGGTGGTTCGGGAATCCAGCGCCAGCACCCTGCTGATCGGTCCCGGACGTTGGGGCACCAGCAGCCCGGAGCTGGGCGTTCCGGTCAGGTTTGCCGATATTGCCGGCGTCAGTGCCTTGGTGGAGGTATCGGAGAATGCCGGCGACATGGTGCCGGATCTGTCCTACGGTTCCCATTTCTTCCAGGATCTGGTGGAAACCGGTATTGCCTATGTGGCGCTGTTTCCTGAATCAGACCAGTGCCGCTACCGACCTGACCTTATGCCCGGCGAAATCTCCCAGCCTGACAACGCCAGTGACATTGAGCGCGCCGTCCGGGTATATGTCACCGACCAGACACCCCTGCAACTGACCGGTGATGTGGTTCGGCAGGAACTGGTGTGCTACCGGCCGGTTGACCCGAAGCAATAGCCAGAGGTTTTTCGCCCCGGCACCGACAACACGCTGCTAGAATGCCCTCATGGAATGGCTGACACACTCACAGACCGGTTTTCGGCAGGCCGCCCGCTACCTTCTGGGCATGCGCCTGGCCATTATTGTCACCTTGCTGGTGGCGGTCGCGGTTGCCGAAACCACCATCACCCTTGCTCATCGGGCCGAGGCGCTGCTGCTGTGCCTGCTATACGGTGTACTGGCCACGCTCGGATGGTTATGGTTCAGCCGACGCCCGCCCGCCTCGGCGGTTTTTGTCAGCCTTACCCTGGCAGCCGATCTGGTACTGATCGGGTTCTGGCTTTACCTTACCGGAGGCTACACCAACCCTCTGGTCTCGCTCCTGCTGCTGCCGATTGCGGTCGCCATTATCCTGGTGCCTGGGCGCCACAGTATCGTCCTGACAGTATCCGGCGTTCTGGTGTATACCGCCCTGGTGCTCTGGCATACGCCCGCCATTGAACATCAGCATCACGGCGGCGACCTGGCCCAGCTACATCTGGTGGGTATGTGGGTGACCTTTGCCCTGACTGCCACCATCCTGCTCCTGGTAGTGGGCACTCTGGCCCGCCAGCTCAGAGCACAGCAATCCCAGCTTGGACAGTTCCGGGAAAACCGGCTTCGCGACGAACAGATTATTTCTCTGGGCCTGTCCGCCGCGGCCGTCGCCCATCGTCTCGGAACGCCCCTGAACACCATGACGTTACTGCTGGATGAAATTCGCTCTGCCACTTCTAATCAGGGCGACAAGCATCTGGAGGATGATCTGAGCATGATGCAACAGCAGCTGGCACTGTGCAGTGGCCATCTCCAGCAGCTGACCCAGGCGGCCGTCGAAGCCCGCAACGCAAAACTGGAAAACCTGCCGGTGTCCGCCTGGCTCAAACGGCTTCGGGAGTCTGCAACCTTGCTCTGGCCCGCCGGGCCGATACGCTGGGCAGACGATTGTCCCGAGGCCATGGTTGCGGTAGATGCCACCCTCGATCAGGCGGTACTGAACCTGCTCGCCAACGCCCTCACCGCCAGCCCGCAATGGGTCGCCGTCAGTTGCCAGAGGGCCGACAATGCACGGGTCGAGATCATCGTCGAAGACCACGGCGATGGTCTGGAAAGTGCCTTTGCCGGTGCGCCGGGCGAAGACGTGGTGGATTCCCGCAACGGCCTGGGTGTGGGGCTGTTTCTGTCCAACGCCACCATACAGCGACTGGGCGGCCACCTTCGTGCCCGGGTGAGCGATCAGGGCACCACCATGGTGATCGACCTTCCGATGTCTGACGCACCTTCTACGGGAGTTATCTGAACATGACAGACGGCGAATGCTGGTTGCTGATTGATGACGATGAGAGCTTTCTGCAGGTACTAAGTCGCTCTCTTGCACGACAGGGCGTGGAGAGCGCGACGGCCAGTAACCGGGCGGATGCGCTCCGGGCCCTTGGCGAGAAGCACTTTAACCGCTGCGTGCTGGACCTGAATCTGGCGGGTGAGAGCGGCCTGCAATTACTGCCAGAACTGCTGCAGGTTGATGACAATCTGGAGGTCCTGGTGCTGACCGGTTACGGCAGTATCGCGACAGCGGTAGAAGCCATGCGCCGTGGCGCCATGAACTACCTGTGCAAACCGGTCACCGTAAGCCAGCTGATTCACGGTTTTGAGCCCATTGAAGGCGCCCCCGAACTGCGCCAGGAACCGCCGTCGGTGGAGGAAATGGAGTGGGAGCATATCCAGCGGGTGTTGAATGAGCATGAAGGCAACATATCAGCAACCGCCCGGGCCCTGAACATGCACCGGCGTACACTTCAGCGCAAACTGCAAAAACATTCCCGCTGGCGGCAATAGTGCCTCGATTGTCATCGAACCGTAAAAAGTCGTTACGAATTGACGATGATCAATTCTCTGAAACCAAGGTCGAATGCCTTCCAGCCCCGGATGAGGTAGCATCCCTCGCACCTCTCATTGCAATATACGGATAACAAGTACACGGAAAATGCGGAGGTTGCGGGTAGCCATCATTGCCATTCCCGCGAACAGTTCTCACATGGAGAGGAGGAAGCCGAAAGCCACCGTTAACCGGAACACCTGATCTATGCCCAACACCCCGGACTCTCCCCAGCCTGCTTCGGATATCGATCCGAAACGACTGGCCCTGGTCGCCACCGCCAGCCGTAACATGGCACTGATACTGGATGCCGGCGGCTGCATCGAATGGGTCAACCAGGCGTTCGAGGAGCATACTGGCTACTCGCTGAGTGCAGTACGTGGAAAGCTTCCCAGCCAGGTTCTGGCCGGGCCGGACACGGATCCTGATACCGTCAGCCGAATATACCGCCACCTGTTCCGGGGCGAGGCGTTTGAAGAAGACATCCTGCACTACACCGCCAACGGCGAACCTTACTGGGTACACACCTACTGCACACCCGTCGATGGAGAGGACGGCATTGAACCCGGCTTTGTGGTAATCCAGACCAACATCTCCGACCGGAAAAACAGCGAACGCGGCCTGCGCATCGCTGCCAGCGTCTTTGATCGCAGCCACGAGGCGATTTTCATCACCGATCACCTCAACCACATTATCGATGTAAACCCAGCGTTTTCCCGGATTACCGGCTACAGCCGTCAGGAAGTACTCGGCCTCAACCCTTCCATTCTGAGCTCTGGCCGCCATTCCCGGGAATACTACCGTTCCATGTGGCAGTCCATCGAAAAAACCGATCACTGGCGCGGAGAGGTGTGGAATCGCCGCAAAAACGGTGAGGAATATGTGGAACTGCTATCGATCAGCCGGGTGCACCTGGAAGAACCCGGCAAACATTATTATGTGGCGGCGTTCTCCGATATCACTGCCCTGAAGAATCACGCCAAAGAGCTCGACCGGGCCGCGAATTACGACGACCTCACCGGCCTGCCCAACCGACAGCTTCTGGAAGAGCGGTTGCGATCCGCCAAGGCGCACGCGGACCGGCAGAAACGCTCACTCGCCATCTGCTTTCTTGACCTGGACGGATTCAAGGGCATCAACGATGAACTCGGCCACGATTTCGGCGACGAGGCCCTCCGCATGGTGGCGGAACGGCTCACCAGAAGTCTCCGCAGCGGAGATACCGTCGCCCGGATCGGCGGCGATGAATTTGTTCTGCTGATTCAGGGTGATCATTCCGAACCCCTGTATCAACGTATTCTGACGTCGGTCAGCGAGCCATTCGAACTGGCGGGCAAAGAGGTAAACCTGACCGCCAGCCTGGGCGTCACCCTGTACCCGGAAGATGATACCGACGCCGAAGGGCTGGTCCGGCACGCCGACCAGGCCATGTACGCTGCCAAAGAGAAAGGCCGCAACCAGTTCCATATTTTCGATCCCGGCCAGTATGCTTTCCGCAAGGAACGCCGGAACCAGCTGATGGAGATTTCCCGGGCCCTGGAAAACGAGGAATTCGAACTCTACTTCCAACCCCAGCTGCGCATGGCGGACTGCCAGGTGATTGCCTTCGAGGCTCTGATCCGCTGGAACCACCCGGAAAAGGGACTGATTGCCCCCGGCGCCTTTCTCCCGGCGGTGGCCAACAGTCACCTGGAGATCCCCCTGGGCCAATGGGTGCTGAAAGAGGCGATTCACCAGATGAACCGATGGCGGGAAGCCGGCGAAGCCCTGGCTGTCAGCATCAATATCAGCGCGCCCCACCTGATGGACCGGAAGTTTGCGGACTACCTGGAAGGCTATCTGCAAAGTCATCCGGAAGTGAGCCCCGGGCAAATCACCCTGGAAGTGCTGGAATCCACGGCGCTGGAAGACACCAAACGCGCCAGCAATGTGCTGGCGCGCTGCCAGTCTCTGGGGCTGCAGGTGGCGCTGGACGACTTTGGCACCGGCTTTTCCTCGTTGACCTACCTGCGCACCCTGCCCGTGGATGTCATCAAGATTGACAAGAGTTTCGTCCGCAACATGCTTACCGACGCCAATGACCGTGCCATCGTCGAAAGCGTCATTTTCCTCGCACAGCGTTTTGACCACCCCGTACTGGCCGAAGGGGTGGAAACGCTGGAGCACGCCATCGCACTGCGGGACATGGGCTGCAACCTGGTTCAGGGCTATGGCATCGCCCGGCCCATGCCGTCAGCCGAAGTACTGGGCTGGCTGGACAACTGGCGTCGGAGAATCCACTCCAGCAGGGACATTCGTGAACTGCAGACCGTTTCCGAGCAGGGTGACGGTATCTGAAAAGGGCCTTAACGGTACCGGCTCTGGTCCAGCGTACTGAGCCGGTCCGGATGGAAAACCATCAGGCCAGTGACAAAGGTGCCGTTGATGAAGCCCTCCGGAATCATGAACAGCGGCAGATACCTCAGATACTCATGCACCAGTTCATCAAAACTGTAGGTACCGCTGCTCCACAGCATCAGGCACATCACCATACCGGCCGCGGCTACCGACAGACCGGCCCCGAAAAAACCACAGAAGAAGATATAAGCGAAGAAGTTACGGAAATTGCGCCGCCGTTCCCACAACATGATGCCATGGCTGACCAGTGCCGGGACCATCACCGTAATCAGACCGTTGGCGGCAAACATCAGTAATGGCTCGCGCCCGGTGATGACGGTGATCACCAGAGCCAGCAGGCCCGCCAGCACGGCCAGAGCCCAACCCAGCATCAGGGTAATCACCGTGATGCCAAAGATGTGAATCGCCAATCCTGGTGAAATACCTGCCCGCAACTGCCAGACAAAACCCAGAATCACCGCAGCACCGAAAAACGAATGCTGAAAAGCGTTATCCTTGCGCAAGGCGGACCAGTCGACAGAACGCACCGCGTTCAACAGAATCACCGCAAACAACACGGCGGTGATCAGCCATTGACTGGTGGAGAGCAGGTTGTCGGTCATTCCCATGGCGATTTACCGGTGCGGGTGCGATTGGAAATACGGGGCAGTGTCTACACATACCCCATACACCGTCAATGGGATCACACCGTTCAGGTCAAGCCGCCAACGCCGCCCGGTTCGTGAGCGCCTGCCAGGCTTCATAAGTGCTCAGGAAGATGCGTCCGCCCAGGTGTTCCAGCAACTCCGTGCCTTTGAGCCGGTCCATGACCGGGCCCTTGATTTCCGAGAAATGCAGACGCACCCCGGCGTCGCGCAGCCGTTCGTTAATCGCCTCCAGGCTTTCCAGGGCTGAGGCATCAATCAGGTTCACCGCCGGGCACACCAGCACCAGATCGGTCAGCTCCGGCTCCCGGGTAACCAGATCCATCACGGTTTCTTCAAGGAAACGGGCATTGGCGAAATACAGGCTTTCATCCACCCGCAGGAAGGTAACTTTGGGACAGAGTTCCACCTCATGACGCAGCACGTTGCGGAAATGCTCGGTGCCCGGCACCCGGCCCACCACGGCGCTGTGGGGGCGACTGGTTCGGTACAGGAACAGGCCAATCGATAACGCCACCCCGGCAATGATACCGGCTTCGACACTGTGACCAAGGGTAAGCAGGATGGTCGCCAGCATGGCCCCGAAATCGGTACGGGAATATCGGAAAGTGCGGCCCAGTGCCGGCAGATCAATCAGGGTGATCACCGCCACAATAATGGTCGCCGCCAGCGTCGCCTGGGGCAACCAGGCTATGGCCGGAGTGAGGAACAGAGTGGCCAGGGCGATGCCCACCGCCGTGTAAGCGCCAGCCGCCGGTGTTTCTGCGCCGGCATCAAAGTTCACCACCGAACGGGAAAAGCCACCGGTAACCGGCATACCGCCCGACAGGCCGGACCCCAGGTTGGCGGTACCCAGACCAATCAGCTCCTGGTCCGGGTCAATGCGCTGGCGCCGTTTGGCCGCCAGGGTCTGACCCACCGAAACCGATTCCACGAAACCCACCACACTGATCAGCAAGGCGCTGACCGCCAGTTGGGACCACAGGCCAAGATCCAGACTGGGCATGGTGAAGGCAGGCAATCCTGACGGTACCTCACCGACCAGTCGCACGCCCTGCTCATCAAGCCGCAATACCCAGGCAACCAGAGTCGTGATCAGCACCGCCAGAATGGGCGCGGTCTTGGTCAGGATGTCGGCCGCCCGGGGCGCCAGGCCAAATCGATGCAGTACCGGTTTAAGGTACCGGCGAGACCACAGCAGAAACAGCAGGGCACCGACCCCGATCAACAGCGTGGGTAAGTTGGTATTGCCCAGGGAAACCAGTAACGAGTGACCAATCTCCAACAGGTTGTGGCCATTGGCCTGGATACCGAACAGGTGCTTGAGCTGGCTGGCGGCAATGACAATTCCCGAGGCGGTAATAAACCCGGATATCACCGGATGGCTCAGGAAATTGGCCAGGAATCCCAGCCGCAGCACCCCCATCAGGGTGAGCATCAGGCCAGACATCACCGCCAGCAAAATAGCTCCGGCCAGATACTCAGCAGTGCCCGCCTCGGCCAGTGGCGCCAGAGCAGCCGCCGTCATCAGCGAGGCCACCGCCACCGGGCCAACAGAGAGGGTGCGACTGGTTCCGAATATCGCATAGACCACCAGTGGCAGGATGCTGGCGTACAACCCGACCTGCGCCGGGAGGCCTGCCAGCAGAGCGTAGGCCAGGGACTGCGGAATGAGCATAACGGTGACAATAACCGCAGCCACCAGATCACTGGTGGCCTGGTCACGACCGTAGGATGGCGCCCATTGCAGAATGGGCAGATAGCGTTTCAGATTCATGCGCGGCTCAGAACAGGTTGACCGGTACCTTCAGGTACACCTGGCCGTTGTCTTCCGCCGGCGGCATATGACCCGCCCGCATATTCACCTGCACCGACGGCAGGATAAGTCTCGGCATATCCAGCGTTGCGTCCCGCTCGGTGCGCATCTTCACGAACTCCTCTTCCGACACACCATCGTGCACGTGCACATTGGCCCGGCGCTGCTCGGCCACGGTGGTCATGTGCTGGTATTCATCACGGTCAGGAGCCTTGTAATCATGGCACAGGAAGATGCGAGTCTCCGGCGGCAACGCCAGAACTTTCTGGATGGACTGATAGAGAACCCGGGCATCTCCGCCCGGAAAATCACAGCGGGCCGTGCCGTAATCCGGCATAAACAGGGTATCGCCCACAAAGGCGGCGTCGCCAATCACATAGGTGAGGCAGGCCGGTGTATGGCCGGGCGTATGTAGCACACGGCCTTCGAGGCTGCCGATCGCAAAGGTGTCGCCTTCCTCAAAGAGCCGGTCAAACTGACTGCCATCGCGGGCAAACTCGGTACCGGCGTTAAAGGCCTTGCCGAAAATTTCCTGTACCTGAATGATTTTTGCCCCGATACCGGTTTTGCCTCCAAGCTTTTCATGCAGGTAGGGAGCTGCTGACAGGTGATCCGCATGTACGTGAGTTTCCAGAATCCATTCCACGATCAGATCGTTCGCCTGAATGTACTGAATGATCTCGTCGGCCGAGCGCACATCGGTGCGGCCAGCGGCATAATCGAAATCCAGAACCGAATCCAGAATCGCACAGACCTGGCTGTCGGGATCGCGCACGACATAACTGAAGGTGTTAGTGGGTTCGTCAAAAAAATGCTGAACGATGGGCTGGGTCATGGTATTCACCTCTGAAGTCGCCAGTTCTTTAATCTGATCTAAGGATATACTGAAACGATATATAAGGTGAAATGCTGTTTTCTTATATGCGCGATAATCCCGATGCATCAACCAGGCAATCCCGGCCCCCATCCTTGGCCTGGTACAGCCTATCATCTGCCCTGGCAATCAGTGCCTCCGGGGTGGCCGGCTCGTCTGTCAGCTCCGACACGCACACCGCCCCGGCACTGACCGTAACGGTTAATGCCTTGCCGTCGACCAACCATTCCTCCTCCCTTACTGCTTCCATGATTCGCATCACCAGGGTTTGCACATCCCTCTCGGTCACCCCGGTAAAAACCACCAGAAATTCCTCACCCCCGAAGCGGGACACCACATCGGTGGTTCTGGTATGGGCAAGCAGGACGTCGGTAAATCGCATCAATACCTGATCACCTGCCAGGTGGCCCAGGTTGTCGTTTATCCGTTTGAAGTGATCAATATCGAACATGGCCAGGCAGAAACGGTCGCCATGGCGATTGCTGGCAGCAAGGATCTCGTCCAGCCGGGGCATCAGGTAACGACGGTTATGCAGTCCAGTCAGGGGATCACGAATCGACTGGTTAAGCAGGTCCTCTTCCAGCCGGTTGCGCTCCAACGCACCGGACAACAGACCAGAGACAATAATCAACAGATCCGCCATATCCCGCCGCCAACTCCGCCGGGATAACGAATCCACACCAAAGAAGCCCATCACCTGACCGCGGATCCGGACAGGGACGCAGAACATGGAACTGACTCCCTGCTGCTCCAGCAATGCCCGCTCATTTTCGGCATCAGGCGGCAAATCCGCAGTGTCCTCAATGAACACCACCTGGCTCTGGCTCTCCATCAGGCGAATCTGTTGCTGCCACCAGCGGAAATCGTCAATCGGCACCGCCTGCTGATCCGCCATCAACGATGGCACACCCGGAGCACACCATTCGTGGGTATTGGTCATGGTGGCAAGGTCCGGCGAAAAGGCATAGACGTAAGCGCGATCAACGCTGAAAAAGGCGCCGATGGATCTGAGCAACTCATCAATGCAGTCATCGATGGAGCCAAATCCGAGATGAATGAACTCACTGGAAAGCCGGGCAATCAGCTTCTGGAAACCCGCCTGGAACGAGAATTCCGCTTCACTATCCCGAAGATGCTGCTCTAGCTCCTTGTAGTGCTGAATGTTGTGGAACTGGCCGTACCAGAGGGTGCTGCCGTCCGGTTGCCGCTCCGGCACGGAATGGGCCTCGTACCATTGGTACTCGCCATTCTTCATCCTCAGCCGGGCGCGGTAACACCAGGGTTGCAGCGTTCGCACCGAGTGCAGGATGCTCTCACCAACGCCGGCCGCATCGTCAGGATGAATGACCCGGAAAACCGAATCGGCATTTTCCCGGAGCTTTTGCGGCTCGACGCCGAACAGTTCTTTTACCTGGTCACTAACGTAGGGATAGCGGTGGGACTGGTGATCGGCACTGAGCCAATAGGTAAACAGCACGCCCGGCACGCCGGATGCCAGCTTCTGAAAAAACCGGGCCGACAGGCCCTCTGGCTGCTCATCGTCGGGCTGGCTTGCCATAAATGGCCGGTCTCCCTGCTATTGTCTACACTGGTTTTTTTAGTGTAGTCCAGCCCGACAGTCGCGGCGAATGCGCTTCAAAGGCTGTCCAGGCGGGCCTTTGCTTCCGCCCGACGGCCGGCATCCGCCACTTCCCGACCAGGTCTCGACGGGGCTGCCAACACTTTTTCAAGATAGACCCGTGCCCGTTGAGGCTCGTCCTGCTCCGCCAGAAAATCTCCAAAGAAGTAATTGGCATCAATACCTTCCGGGTTGATTGCCAGCGATTTCTGCAGGTACTTCCGGGCCACCTCATCATCCCCGAACCCCAACGGCCAGCCCGGCACCTGATAATACAGGCTACCCAGTGAGGTATAGGCTGAGCCATCCAGCGCCTCCGGAGCGATCTTCAGGGCCGCTTCCAGGGAGGCCCGGGCCTCTTTCACCAGTCCCAGCGCACCCAGGCCGCCTTTGGCGCCGGCGTAGGTACTGAGCACAATACCCTGCCAGATCAGCGGTTCGGCACGGCCCGGATAATCAGCGACAAAGGTCTCGGCCTCTTTGGCCAGTGCCTCAAATGCCTTTTCCTTATCATCTTCGGGCAACTGATACTGGATCTGCGCCCAGCGTTGCTGGATTTGTGCCAGTTCAGCCCGCATGTCCTGAGCCCACAGGGGCATGGCCATGACCCCCGCCAACACCATTACGATCCACTTCATGACACCACTCCTGAATCCAGAAAGCGCCGGATCACCGGCAGTTGTTTTAACATGGCTTTATCCACAAGCTTCGGCAGGATGCCGTTGATCACCACAAACAGTTTTTCCGGCCAGCCGAGAAAACGTCGGCGTTCATCTTTTTCCATCGCCTGAAGAATCTGGGCTGCGACAGCTTCCGGTGCGTCCATGGCATTGCCCAGGGCACGGTTCAGCTCGTTCACCGGCGCCGGGTTCATAGCCGTGGCCGTGGCTCTGGGCGCTACGTACACCACCTGCACCGGGGTGTCCGCCAGCTCCCGACGCAGGGCTTCGCTGAAGCCGCGCAGGCCGAACTTGCTGGCGCAATAGGCGGTGTAGCCGGGAAACCCGATGCTGCCGAAGGTGGACCCCACCAACACCAGGGCGCCCACGCCGGCTTTACGGAAACGAGGCACAAAATGCCGGGCCACCAGCATAGCGGAACGCAGATTGACCATAAGCTGTGCATCCAGGTCGCTGACGGCCATGGCATCCAGCGCCGCAAACCGGTTCTGGCCGGCGCAATGAATTACACCATCAATATCGGGATACACCTCACTCAACTGTTGAAGCTGTCGATCCAGCTCCGGGCTGGCCAGCTCCAGGTGTACCGGAGAAACGCCGGCGCGCTTTTCCAGCCGCTCCGGATGTCGGGTCGCAACGATCACCCGGGCACCGCATTCCACCAGCGGCCCGATCAGGGCCTGGCCAATGCCACCGGTACCACCCAGCAGCAGGAAGGTACGGTCATGCAGCCTCATGACGTTGCTCCTTGCCATGGGCCCGCAGCGGAATACTGTGAAGCATATCGCCGTACAGGCGATACACCATGCGCGCGGCCTCGATGATGGCCTGCTGGTCCTCCGGATCGGTGATGTCGTTCATCAGGTTGCGGAAGAACTCAAAGTGGTCCTGATCCAGGGCGCCGTGAGAGTACAGATAACTGAACGCCTGATTGGGCAGGCCCAGCTGTTTCTGGATGGCTTCACCCAGGGGCGTGGCCAGCTCAATGGAGGTGCCCTCCAGCACCTGAACCATGCCAAAAAAAGCCGCCGGGTTACCCCGCTGGATGCGGTCATACAGGTAGGCCACCATCAACTCGATGGAGGTATCGGGCTGGCCATGACGAATGGCTTCCTTGTCTTCGCCGCAGGCTTCAAGGTCGTTGAGAATCCACTCGTGGTGGCCGTATTCTTCCTCGATGTATTCCACCAGTGCCTTGCGCACGAATTCCAGCCGTTCGGGCAGCCGGCCACCACAGGCCATCATCAGTGGCACGGTGTGTTTCACGTGGTGGTAGGCCTGGGTCAGAAACCAGGTGTAGCCTTCAAGGTCAAAGCGACCCTCGCGGATAGCCTGAATCACCGGGGCTCCGGTGACATGGGCCCGGGCCTGTTCAGTTTCGGATTGCAGTCGGTCAAAAAATGCCATGTTTGAGTCTCCTGGCGTTGTCTGTCGGATAGAAGTGCCCGCAGGCACTGAGAGATTCATGAATAAGGGAAAGGATTCGGCCATGAGCCTGGGCAGGTCCGCCTGAATCTGGTGCCGCACCGGGCGACCGTTGGCCGTGATGTGGCCCTCGGCCTGGGTCAGCCGTTGCCGGCGCAGGTACACGGCCTGCAAGCGGGCATAATCCGGCAAACCGGCATTCAGCAACGTCAGGGCCGCACGTATATCGTCAGGGCTTCGGTTATCCGTGATCACCACCAAAGCACCGGGTTGTGGCTCACCATCGCCAAATACCACGGCCTGAGTGGCCCCCAATGCCTGGACCAGTTCACTTTCCAGCCATTCCGGGCTGATGTTCCGGCCAAAGCTGGTGATCAACAGATTCTTGGCCCGGCCGTTGACGGCCAGAAAGCCCTCGGCGTCCTGGTCGCCCAGATCTCCGGTATCCAGCCAGTCATCGGCTTGCGGCTCATCACCGAGATACCCCAGATGGGTATTGCCCCGAACCAGAATCCGGTGTTCGTTATCCACCTTTACCTGCACATGCCCCAGGGGCCGGCCCACCGAGCCTTCTCGCTCGGCTCCGGGCACGTTCAGCGCCACCACCGAGCCACATTCAGACAAACCGTAGCCCTCGTACAGAGGCAACCCGATCGACCGTCCCCGGGCCAACAGGTCCGGCGATACCCGGCCGCCGCCGACCGCCAGGAAGCGAAACGAATCCGTTGTCAGCAATCCCTGCTCGCCGGCATTGACCAGCGCCATCGCCAGCTCAGGCACCAGAATCACGGAATGGGGTTGATGCCGGTTCAGGCCGGCCACCAGCTGGCCGAGATCGAGGCCACTGCTGCCGGTCATGCCCAGGGTCTGCAACGGGGCAACCGTCACCGCGGCGCCCATCAGCAGGGGCAGGTAAACCCCGGCAATGTTCTCCAGCAGGGTTGCCAGCGGCAGAATGCACAGGTGTTGCTCCAGCTCCACACCTTCCAGCCGCTGCTGCAGCGCAACGGCGGTCGCCGCCAGCTGCTGCGCCGACAGGCACACGCCCTTGGGGGTACCAGTACTGCCGGAGGTGAAGGTAATCTTGGCGGTGTGTTCCGGCATCCAGGAGGCAGCAGGGGACACCGGCAAATCTCTCAACCAGACGCCATGACCGATCATCTCCGCCTGTTCTGCTTCGCCACTGAATACCAGGGCATCCAGCCCGGCCCGCTGAATCAGGTGCTCGGTCTGGCTTCTGGAAAAAAACACCGGCACCGGTACACACACCACGTCCGCCATCAGACAAGCCAGGTCCGCAACCACCCAGGCCGGGGTGTTGTCGCCACACAGGCCGATGCGTTTCACGCCCAGGCTCCGCAACTGCTCGGCCACCAACTGCGCCGCCCGCCATAGCTGCTGATAACTGAAACTGGCGTCTGGCCCCTGCAGTGCAATGCGCTCCGGATGTTGCCGGACCCGCTGAGACAGGAGATCAGGCAAGGCGGCCATAGGCACCTCCCAGGTCCGCCTGCAGTTTATCCTCGGCCGCAACAACCGGCTGCACCAGCTTCAGCAAGCCGGCGGCGCGCAAGGCCGCCATACCATCAACGACCTTGATGGTCATCACCACCGGATGATGGTCGTAATAGCGACCCCAACCAGCGCCGCCATCCGGCAATTTTGAAGGGTCGGCATCCGCCAGCACCTGCGTGGCGATGCCGAGCCGATGGAAACTGTTGCGCAACTGGTCGGTACCGGTACACACCACCCAGTCATAGCCGGCAGCATCCAACCACACTGAGAGCGAGGCGAACAGATAGCGGCTGACCCCGGCTTCCACCCCGGCCAGGTGGGCAATTTCGGCAATACCGCTGCGTCTGGTTCCCGGCTCCGGCATCAGGGTTTGCACCGGCACCGACAGGTAATCCTCCAGAAAAAGCCGTTCCTGTTCCGCATTGCGCACGCCAACGGCGGCCAGCAGCGTTCCCTGAGCGGTTGTCAGGGCCAGAAGCCGTGGAATACGCAGGGAAGGCTCGGCCCCGTACGCGTGGAGGAAGCGGCGCCGAATGAAATCCGACACCGTGTGGGCCAATGGCGTGTTGGACTGGATTTCGCAAAACCACCGGCCAGCACAACGGACGGCCGGAACCAACTCCCCGGAATCCGGAGGACAACAGGTCGACATTGTTAACGGATCAGTCATGGCTGCCTTCTCTCTGCTTGCTTTTCCTGGCCCAGACGGACGCAGGGTCATGGCTGACAGATTAGAAAGGCTGGCTTAAACCAGTCTTAAGACGGCACCACAGAAACCTTAAGAGCGCCTTAAGGTTTCTGTGCCTGCACGGTTAAGGCTCACTTAAGAAAGGAGGGGTAGATTGCGGCCGACCTCGGGGCTATCCCGAAAACAATCGACACAGACGCAAACACCTATGCCCAAAGCTCGCCATTTTTTTCAACGCCGACTTGCCCGTTTCCTTGCAGCCGGCGGACTGGCCACGCTGTTGCATTGGCTGATGATGGGCCTGCTGGTTCAGGCCGGGCTTGACCCCAGGCTAGCAACAGCAACCGGAGCCACGGCCGGACTGGTTTTCAACTACGTGGCCCAGCATCAGTACGCGTTTGCCTCGAACCTGCCGCACCGAGTCGCGATGCCGCGATACCTGGCGGCAGCCAGTCTGGGCTGGACCCTGAACCTTTTCAGCTTCTCCGTTCTCAGCCTGGCTGGCCTCAAAGTCCTGTCAGCACAGTTCCTGGCCACGGCACTCGTCACGGTTGCCAATTACTTCTTTGCCAAGAGGTTTGTTTTCCATGAAAAAACAACGCTCAAGCTCCCCTGAACCTATGCTGAGCATAGTTATTCCGGTCCACAACGAGGCTGAAGTGCTCCCGGCCCTGCTGGCTCGACTCTGGACAACCGGGCAAAAGCTCGACGGCAGCTTTGAGCTGCTGTTTGTCGACGACGGCAGTCGGGATGATTCGGTCGCAATTCTGATGGCCGCCAGGCAACGGCAGCCAGAAATCCGTGTCTTGCAGTTGTCCCGAAACTTCGGCAAGGAGGCGGCAGTCTCGGCCGGCCTGGAGCACGCCCGCGGCGAGGCCGTGGTGCTTATGGATGCAGACCTTCAGGATCCCCCCGAACTGATTCCCGACATGCTTGCCGAATGGCGCAAAGGGGCCGATGTCGTGCTGATGAAACGCCGATCCCGGGCCGGCGAAAGCTGGCTTAAACGCATCACGGCCAGCCTTTTCTATCGTCTGATCAATCGGATCAGCGATTCTCCGATTCCGGTCGATACCGGCGACTTCCGGCTGATGAGCCGGCGCACGGTCGAGGCCCTGAACCGGCTTCCGGAACGCAACCGTTACCTCAAGGGCATGTTTGCCTGGGTCGGTATGCCCACCGTAACCCTGGAATTCGATCGCGACCCCCGAATCGCAGGCAGCACCAAGTGGAACTACCTGAAACTCGTACACCTGGCCATGGAGGGCATCACCTCATTCTCGACCCGACCACTGCGACTGGCTCTTGTGCTGGGCTTACTGGCCGCGGGGGCAGGCGGCACCGTTGGCCTCTGGGAGGTAATCCGGGCGCTGGCCTTCGGCATTTCAACACCGGGCTATGCCTCCCTGATTGCCATGATCACCTTCCTGTCCGGCGTCCAGCTTCTGTGTGTCGGCTTGTTGGGGGAATACATCGGGCGCATCTATATGGAAACCAAGCAACGCCCGGTCTTTATCGTGGCGGAAGATAGTCAGGAGACCATGACTTACATACAACCCATGCTGCGAGTGGCCGGCCATGACCAGAATCAGTAACACCTTGCTGTGGCTGCTGGTCTCGGTGCTTGCTGCCAGGCTCGGCCTGTCTGCCTTGTTGCCGTTCGCGGACACCACCGAGCCCCGCTACGCGGAGATGGCGCGGATTATGGCGGAAACCGGCGACTGGATAACCCCCTGGTTCGATATTGGTGTGCCTTTCTGGGGCAAGCCGCCCCTGTCGTTCTGGACTCAGGCACTGTCATTCAAGCTGTTCGGCGTCAGCGAATTCGCCGGCCGACTGCCCTCCTGGCTGGCCAATGTCGGCATCGTCTGGCTGGTCTACAACCTGCGTCGCTACCTGCACCCCGACCCGCTCGGCCACGGAGCCAAAACTCAAGGGCTCTGGGCTGCGTTAATCTACGCCACTACGGCATTGGGCTTTCTGTCTGCCGGCACGGTAATGACGGATTCATTCCTGGCCCTTGGCACCAGCCTGACACTGGTGAGCCTGATCATTCGCCTGCAGGGGGGGCCGCCGCTCTGGGGCTGGCTGTTCTTCATCGGCCTGGCTACTGGCCTGCTGGCCAAGGGACCACTGGTTCTGGTGCTTGCTGGCCTGCCGGTGTTCCTCTGGGCGCTCACCTTCAACCGTTGGCAGACCCTCTGGCACAGTTTGCCCTGGGTGCGCGGGCTGGCCCTGACCCTGCTGATTTCAGCCCCCTGGTATGTTCTGGCGGAGCTGAAGACACCTGGCTTCCTCGATTACTTCATTGTCGGCGAGCACATCAAGCGTTTTGTGGTCAGCGGCTGGCAGGGTGATCTGTACGGCAGCGCCCACGATTTCCCCCGGGGCACTATCTGGGTCTATCTGGTGCTTGCCAGCATGCCCTGGGGGCTTGTCGCGGTGGCTGGCGTGCTTCGCAACCACTGGCGCGACGCTCCCAAGCTGCAGCAATGGCATACTGGCGAACAACATGTCAGCGCGCTGGTAATCCTGGCCGCGGTGGCACCGGCCGTGTTCTTTACCCTGGCCGGTAACATACTGTGGACCTATGTGCTGCCGGGACTGCCATTTGTGGCTGCGCTCGCCTCCGGGTTACTGGCAGCAGACACCGGCCGACGCTTAAAGCGCTCCGCCATAGCCGCCCCCCTGTTCATCCCCTTACTCGGCTCAATTGCCAGCGGCTGGGTCTACCTGCATCCGGAGCAACTGAAAACGGAACGGGAGCTGGTGATGACCGCCAGCCAACTGGCCGGGCGTTCATCGGCCAGGCTTGTGTACACCGGCGAACCGCCATTTTCGGCCAGGTTTTACAGCGCAGGCAGAGCCGATAGCATTGACGTGGAAAGTCTTCGTCTTCAGCTCGCGAATGGAACTCTGCGGCGACCTTTGGCGGTGGCCGTGGGAAAAAACCAGCATGACTTACTTGGCCAGTTGCAGCAGATTACCGATCCGGTCGACGAAAACCGGCGTTACAAGCTGTTCCTGCTGGAACCGATGACCAACAATACGGCTGGGAACAGTAATTCGGACCGCAAATTGCCCGCATTCCATTACACTGAAAAACACCAGCAACCTTTGAGCTAAAAACCAACCGGATGGCGTAGCCAAATGCGCATACTTCTAACCGAAGACGATCACCCACTGGCCAACACCATGCTGAGCATGCTGCGGGACGGCCAGAATACCGTAGATTGGGTCGATGATGGCCAACAGGCTCTGAACGCCTTACTGAACGAGAGCTTTGACCTGGCCATTCTTGACTTGACGTTACCCCGTGTCGATGGCCTGGACATTGTCCGCCAGGTGAGGGAGCAGGGCGTAGAGTTGCCCATCATCATCCTGACTGCGCGGAGCGAACTGACCGAAAAACTACAGGGACTGGATGCAGGGGCAGACGATTACCTGACCAAGCCCTTTGCCATGTCAGAACTGAAAGCCCGGATAAGGGCGGTTACTCGCCGCCGCTCAGGCACACGAGTCTCAGGACTCAAGGTGGGGCGACTCGTGCTTGATCCGGACTCTGCGCAATTGCAGGTAGGCACAGAGACGTTCGTGCTACCCCGTAGCGAACTGCAGATCCTTCACTATCTGATGCGGCACCCTGATCAGGTGGCAACCAGACGACGTTTGGAGGAACAACTTTACGGCTGGGATCAGGGTGCCG
Organism: Marinobacter sp. C1S70; assembly: GCF_000475355.1. NCBI lineage: Bacteria > Pseudomonadati > Pseudomonadota > Gammaproteobacteria > Pseudomonadales > Marinobacteraceae > Marinobacter > Marinobacter sp. C1S70. The sequence goes on from NZ_AXBW01000084.1 coordinate 146,543, forward strand.
AGAGCAACGCCCTGGAAGTTCACGTTCACCATCTGCGCCGGCGGCTGGGTAAGCAGGCCATTCGCACTGTGCGCGGCGTTGGCTACATGCTGGACAGCAAAGCAGCCTCGGAAGGCCAAGAAATATGAGCCTGACACGGAAGCTGATTCTGCTAATTACCAGCACTGTTTTTATGATCACTCTGATCGCGGCAGGCTGGGGGTTCTATGTCAGCAATCACCAGTTGGACGAACTGTTCGATGCGGAGCTGGCACAAAGTACCCGGATTGTGCAGGGGCTGGTGGAACATCTCTCGAGCACTCAGTCTATCGAGCAGTTAGCCTTTACGCTGTCGAAAACTCTCGAATTGCCGGACGCATTATTTCAGGGCGATGAAGAAGAGGACGAAATTCTGCCCGACGGTGCCGGGCATAAATACGAACGCAAAATCGCTTTCGAAGTCTGGTCTCCTGATCAACAACCTGTTCTGGACACTCTCCGGGCTAACGATGCCCAAGGCCTTGAGCCAGGATTTGCCTGGCAGGAAGCCGCCGGCTATCAATGGCGAACGTTTACCATTCGAGATCCATCGACCGGGTTCTGGATACGTACCGCCCAGCGAGAAGACGTTCGGGATGAACTGAGCCAGGAAATTGCACTGGGCAACGTACTGCCCTTTCTGTTGGCGTTACCTTTACTGGCCATAGCCGTACTGGCATCAATTCAGGTGAGTTTCAAGCCTTTGAGAAAGCTCGAAAAACCGGTTCGGAACATGGCACCGGAGAACATCCATCCCCTCGACGATCGTCAGGCTCCGAAAGAAGTAGCTGGATTGGTGCACGCAGTCAACGGCCTGTTGAGACGACTGAATCAGGCTCTGGAACGTGAACGCCGCTTCTCCGCTGATGCGGCACATGAGCTGCGAACCCCATTGGCCGCGCTGCGCCTGAATCTGGAGAAAGTTTACGGTGACAACCCCGAACAATATGGAGACCTTATCCAGGCCGTAGACCGAATGGTTCATCTGGTCGAACAAATGCTGTTACTGAGTCGGGTGGACTCCGGCGCTCAGTTTCCGCCGGAGCATCACAATCTTTCCGCCATTCTGGAACAAAGCATCGCAGATGTTGCACCGCTGGCGCTAAAGAAAAACATAGAGCCGGTGCTCCAGGACGAAACAGGTCAGTCCCTGATTAGCTGCCATCGTGCCCTGATTAACACCCTCATGCGCTCCTTGCTGGCCAACGCCATCCAATACAGTCCGCCTCATACCATAATCACCACCAATCTCGTTCCCGCAGGTGAAGGCTACGCCATTTCGGTTTGTGACCAGGGTCCTGGAATTCCCGCGGAGGAGCGTGAACGCGCACTCAGCCGGTTTGTGCGACTGGATCAACGTAAAGGAGGAGGCGCAGGGCTAGGGCTGGCGATTGCTCGGCGTATTGCAGAGCTCCATGGTGGCCATCTAATCCTGGCAGACAGAGCAGACGGTCAATCCGGGCTTTGTGTGCAAGTATGGCTGCCAGCACGATGCCCGGCGCTCACTAAACGCTCTTAAGATTCGGTTAAGCTTTAAGGCAGATAATTCTTCAAGGCATAAACCGCACAGCAACGCGGTTTAGTTTACATCTTGGAGAATACCTCAATGTCTCAGCATAGCACTCTGTCACTGGTCATTCCTGCAAAAAATGAACAGGAAAACATAGCAAAGCTGCTGACCGAGACCTTCAACGTCATGAGGGATTACCCGGGCTTTGAAGTCGTGCTCGTGGACGATGGCAGTTCCGACCAGACACTGGCAACAGCTCGTCGCACTGCCGAGGCTTTGGGGGGCAGGCTATTGGCGGTTCGACATGAACAGAGCATCGGACAGAGCGGGGCACTGGCGACCGGTATCCTTCGCGCCACAGGCCAACTGATTGTGACAATGGACGGAGATGGTCAAAACGACCCCGCCGATATTCCAGCACTGTTGCAACAAGCGAACAGACTCCACAATCCCGACTTTTGTATTGCCGGCTATCGCAGAAATCGGAAGGATACAGCATGGAAACGTTTCCAATCACGCCTGGCTAATCGTATTCGCAACGCCTTTCTACATGATGGAGTTCCCGATACAGGCTGTGGACTGAAGCTGTTTCCCCGATCGACCTTTCTCAAACTGCCGTGGTTCGATCACGCCCATCGGTTCATTCCCGCGCTGGTGAAAGGCGCGGGAGGCGAAATCGCCATTGTCGAGGTCAATCATCGCCCAAGAATGGCCGGGATTTCCAAATACAATGCCTGGAACCGTGCATGGGCCGGAATCGTCGATATGATCGGCGTTATGTGGTTACTTCACCGCACACGAGTTCCTCAAATTGCAAACCTAGAGGATCCGAACAACAGTCGACCGGCAACGGAACGGGCTTGATATGGCTTCGGGACTGCGCTGGCTATCTTTCGCCATCCTGGTATTAACAGGCTATCTGACCATGAGCGGGGACTGGTTCGGTTTTCTGACCGATCAGGAGCGCGTGGCAGATTTCCTGAACAGTAATGGGCTGGCAGGACTTTCAGCCATTACGCTGCTCGGTGCACTTTTCACTGGATTCGGAGCCCCCAGACAGGTCCTCGCTTTCGTTCTGGGATTTGCCGCAGGCAGCATTCAGGGTGCGATCCTATCGACTATCGCTACAGCCATTGGCGCGACAGGCTGCTTTTTTGTCGCACGCTGGCTTTTGCGAAAAGCACTCCTGAACCGTTTTTCAGATCGCATGCAACGTTTTGACCTGCTGTTCACGGAAGGCACTCTGCTCAAAATACTCATGATCAGGCTGTTGCCGGTAGGCAGCAATCTTGTCACCAATCTCCTCGCCGGGTGTTCCGGGATACGATTCGTCCCATTTTTGTTGGGCAGCGTTCTTGGCTACCTGCCCCAGATGGTGATCTTTGCAATGGCCGGCGCAGGGATTGGCCAGGCCCGTCTCGATCAGCTTGTGATAAGCGCGGTTCTGTTCGCGCTGGCAAGTGCCATTGGCGCTTACCTGTATCACAACCAGCGCAATCAGACCCTTGCTGATTCCGTATCTGACCCCTCCTGAGTTGCGATTATGACACTCGACTTCCGTCTTCGGCGTTTACCCGACACCTTATTCAATCTGCCGTACAACCGATTGTTACTGGTGGTACTGGCCTTCGCGGCACTCATGATTCTGACCGGCATCGGGTTACGCTCTCCGTGGCCCGCCGACGAACCGCGATTCGCCGAAGTCGCCCGGGAAATGGTGGCCTCCGGGCAATGGCTGCTGCCCATGCGGGGCGGCGAACTCTACCCGGACAAACCACCGGTGTTCATGTGGGCCATCGCCTTTTTCTACTGGCTGACCGGCAACCTGAAAATCGCGTTTCTGCTGCCGAACGCCCTGTGCAGCCTGCTAACCCTGGGCCTGGTGTTCGATCTGGGCACACGCTTGTGGAACCAACGCACCGGCGCCATTGCCGCACTGCTGCTGATGGTGGCACCCCAGTTCCTGATTCAGGCCCAGCGAGCCCAGATTGATGCCATGGTGGCCTGCTGGATCATGGTGGCCTGTTACGGTCTGATCCGGCATTTTTTCGTGCAGCCGTCCTGGCGTTGGTATTTCGTGGCCTGGGCCTTTATGGGGCTTGGCATTATTACCAAAGGGGTTGGCTTTCTGCCCGCCTTGCTGTTCATTCCGATACTGGCCCTGAAACTGCAGGACACTTCTCGGTTTCAGGGCACACTCCGCTGGCGCTGCGCCCTCGGCCCCCTGGTCATGCTGGCCGTTGTGGCAGCCTGGCTGGTGCCGATGGTGCTGGCCGTCAGTCACCTGGGCACGGACGAGGCCCTGGCCTATCGCGACAACATTCTGTTCAAACAGACCGGTGAGCGCTATGCCGATTCCTGGGGGCACATTCAGCCCTGGTATTACTACGTCGTCAGCGTGATTCCCTCGCTGTGGTTTCCGCTGCCGCTGCTATTCCTGGCACTGCTGCGGCCCATTCGTGAGATTCTCAAACACAGGCTGGACGTGGTGGTTCTGCTGGCGTGGGTCGTGTTGGTGGTGGCATTTTTCAGCCTGAGCCCGGGTAAACGCGGGGTCTATGTGCTCCCGGCTTTGCCGGCACTGGCCCTGAGCCTGGCCCCGGCATTGAGTGGACAAAACCCGGCACGCTGGTTCGGGGCGGTCATCAGTGTTCTGCATCTGCTGCTTGGTGCAGCCTTGATCATCCTGGGCGTCCTAGCCTGGAATGACCACCCTCGTCTGGTGGAAAAGGTCGCTGACTACACCCAGGATCCGGCTCGACTGCACGAAGCCGGCACCCTGTTGTTCACCCTTGGTTTTATCTGGGTCGCAAGTCTCATGGCGTTCTGGCGCTGTCGGGCACTCGGGCGCTGGTTCATTGCCCTGATGGTGAGTTGGCTGGTGTTCACAACCTGGGGTTATCGGATTCTCGAGCCATTGCGCACACCCAGAAATGTGCTCGCCGCAGCCGAGCAGTTCGTGCCTGCCGGCGGGCAGATTGGCATGATTGATTTCCGTGAACAGTTTATTCTTTTCTCGAAGCGGGATTTCACTCATTTCAGCTTCTTCAGTTCACTGGAACAGGAAGATCGTAATGCATGGGTCTGGATGAAGAAGACGCCAGACAGTTACCTCATTGTGGCCGATCGGCATGCTCTGTCGTGCTTCACCACTGACGGCGCAAAATCAATTGGCACCGCTCACCGGGATACCTACGTGCTGCTGAGCGACCAGGACATGACTGACAGCTGTGAACCACCGGACAAGGTGACACGCTTTACCACCGAAAACCCCGGGAAGTGGTTGGACTGATGCAACCCTGAGAACACCGCAAATTTTGTTGGTCTCACGTACAATGGGCGCTTTTGAATTCTCAAGGAGGCGCCCTTGCTCCCTCGCTCGCAGATTGCACAAGAATGGCAGGCCTTCTGGCTGGCCCTGGGCTTCCTGACTCGTATCCCAATGCTCGTTCGGATTGATTACTCCCAGCGCCTGATGAACCAGAGCAGCGTTTATTTTCCCCTGGTGGGCCTTCTGCTCGGCCTTGGCTATTGCGCCGCCTACTTTCTGTTCTCATTGGTGGCCAGCCCGCTGGCGGCCATTATCCTGGTAGTTATTCTGCACCTGTTTATCACCGGGGCCTTCCACGAAGATGGCCTGGCCGACAGTGTTGATGCTCTCGGCGGCGGCTATACCGTTGAAAAACGACTGGAGATCATGAAAGACAGCCGGATCGGAACCTATGGCACAGTGGCACTGGTGATGGCCTTGCTGCTGAAAGTAGCTCTGCTGGCTGAGGCTGAATTGATCTGGCTTGCGTTGCTGGTGGCACCTGCGGTTTCCCGGCTGACACCACTGATATTGATGGCCTGCCTGCCGTACGTCACTGACCCCGATAAGAGTAAATCCAAGCCGGTGGCAGACGGTTTCTCCCGCAGCCGTTTGCTGGCGGCCGCGGGGTTTGTATTGTTGCTGGCAGCCGGATTATCACTCTGGCAGCCGTTACTGATTCCCGCAGCCATAACGGCCGTCCTGCTGGTTGCTGTGTTCTGGGGCAGCTATCTTCGTAGCCAGCTCGGTGGTTACACCGGCGACACCCTGGGCGCAGCTGTCGTGTTCAGTGAACTGGCGCTGTTGCTGTTTCTCTAACGCTCGGGAAATCGTCAGTTATCCACCGTGAAGGACACTATCCGGGACAGGTGGCTGATGGGCATTTCCGTCTCTTCGTGCCAACGGTTGAACGCCTCCTGGGCCTGGCTCATGCCTTTCTTGCTGGCCGGTGAGGCATCCAGAATTCCGGCCCGGGTCAGGGCGGTAACCACATCGTGGGACAGGATAAAGCCATCCCAACCCACCCGGCGCAGGAAGTACTGGGCTGAGTTCCCGCCCAGACGCTCACCGTTACGCTTCAGGTAGAGCAGCAGCCCCACCTGATCGGTCGACGGCCACTGGGCCAGAAACTGACCAAAGCTGCCATGGTCTTTCGCCACATCCATGATCATCCGGGCATTTTCCGGCACGGTCCGGATCTTCTGCATGTTGCGAACGATACGCTCGTCTGTAGCCAGCTGCTCGAGCACTTCTGGCGGCACCTGCTGCCAGTAGGCGGGCACAAACCCTTCGAAGGCCGCCTCAAAATCCGGCCACTTGTTCTCGATTACCCGCCAGACAAAACCAGCCTTGAAAATGCATCGGGTGATCTCGGACAGGTAACGGTCGTCGCCGACCTCCGCCAGGCGATGTTTTTCGGTGACCGGAGGCAACAGGGATTTCAGGGCCTGCTCGCCACCCTTCCGGGCCAAGGCCTGCTGGTAAAACACAGAAAACTTCATCTCACCCCCTGAACAGAAGTCCCAAATCGGGTCGGATCGTACCCAATTCGGGACCTATGAGGAAAACGATAATAGTTTTTTATGGTACCCATCACTCCCCGGCGAGGTACTTTTCCAGTTTCTTATGCGCAATCGGCTGTCCCCAGCTATTACCATGCACAAGATCCTCCAGCATTACATCCTGATCCAGAATTCTCACCCAGGACATTGGGGCCTTCGCGCTGGGCATCGGTGAAGGGATCATTCGGGTTACTCACAACTGCAACAGGCTCCTTAACCGGTCCGTGTCCAGGCACTGATCCACCTGATCGGCCAGGCGATCAAGCTGCTGCAGACGGTGACGCTGGTAGTCCACCGACTGCTCGCCCTGTGTTTTAAGTCCTGCCCAGGCCAGAATGGCCTTGCAGGCGGCTGGCTCGTCGAAGACGCCGTGGATATAGGTGCCCGCCACCTGGCCATCCGCACTGACGGCGCCATCCGGCCTGCCTTCCAGCTCTGCAAATGGGCGCACCAGCGCCGCGCCTTCCGTGACACCGTTGTGCATTTCATAGCCTTTCAGAGCGCCTGTCACCGCCGTGCTGGCAACATGGGAGGTCAGCCCGCCATTTACCATTCGAAGCTGCTTGCCCGGCACCATACGAGTAACCATCTCGAACAGGGCCAGGCCCTTCGTAGTGCCGACTTCACCTTCCAGCCCTTCCGGGTCTTCCACTTTAAGCCCCAGCATCTGGAAGCCGCCACAGATACCCAGTAGCTTGCCGCCATACCGCAGGTGTTTCTGGATGGCCTCCGGCCAGCCTTGTTGCTTCAGCCACTGAAGGTCGTGCCGGGTGCTTTTGCTGCCGGGCAAGATAATCAGATCCGCTGGCGGAATGGGTTCATCCGTCCCCACGAACACCAGGTCAACGCCCGGGTGGAGTCGCAACGGATCAAAATCGTTGTGGTTGCTGATCCGGGGCAATACCGGCACCACCACTTTCAGGGCGCCGGCCTCGCTGGTGCCGGCGGCACTGACGCTGTCTTCGGAGTCGATCACTAACCCGTGCAGGTATGGCAAAACGCCGAACACCGGCTTGCCCGTGTGTTCCGTCAGCCAGTCCAGCCCGGGCTCCAACAGCGCAATATCGCCCCGGAACCGGTTGATGACAAAACCCGCCGTCCTGCCCCGCTCACTGTCGGATATCAACGCCAGTGTGCCCACCAACTGGGCGAAAACACCGCCCTTGTCGATATCCCCTACCAGCAACACCGGACAATCGGCGGCTTCGGCAAAACCCATGTTGGCAATGTCGTTGGCCCGCAGGTTGATTTCCGCGGGGCTGCCGGCGCCTTCGGCGATGACCACATCGTAGCGAGCGCTCAGATCCCGCCAGCTCGCCATCACCGAATTCATCGCCTCAGCTTTGTAGGCGTGGTAATCCAGAGCATCCATATTGCCATGGACCTTGCCCCGCAAGATCACCTGGGCGCCGCAATCGCTCTGGGGTTTCAACAACACCGGGTTCATGTCGCTGTGGGGCTCCAGGCCACAGGCCAGCGCCTGTAACGCCGTGGAACGGCCAATCTCGCCGCCATCCACGGTGACTGCACTGTTCAGGGCCATATTCTGGGGCTTGAATGGCGCGACTGAGACCCCCTGCCGGGCCAGCCAGCGACACAGCGCCGCCACCACCGTGGTTTTGCCAGCATCCGAGGTGGTGCCCTGCACCATCAGGGTGGGCATTTACAGCTCCACACCCTTCTGGGCCTTGATGCCCTGATCCTTGAAGGCATGTTTGACCACACCCATCTCGGTGACCGTATCAGCCAGATCAATCAGTTCCTGCGGAGCCCCGCGACCGGTGACCACCACATGCTGCATTTCCGGACGGGCCTGCAGGTCGTCCAGCACCCTATCGAGATCGATGTAGTCGTACTTCAGGGCGATATTCAGTTCATCCAGCAGTACCAGGTCATAGCTGTCATCGCTCAGCATGCTTGCTGCAACTTCCCAGGCATCGGTTGCGCTCTTCACATCCTGTTCCCGGTTCTGGGTATCCCAGGTGTAGCCCTGTCCCATGACGTGGTAGGTGACGTTCGGCAGCTCCCGGAAAAACGCTTCCTCACCGGTGCTGAATGCGCCTTTGATAAACTGGACGATGCCCACTTTCATACCGTGGCCCAGAGCCCGGGCCACCATGCCAAAGCCGGAACTGCTCTTGCCCTTGCCGGGGCCCGTGAGCACCAGCAACACGCCCTGTTCTTTCTGGGCTCTGGCAATGCGTTCCTGCATGATCTTCTGTTTTGCTGCCATGCGCCTGGCATGGCGTTCGGGGTCTTTGGCGCGTTCACGCATGATGACTCTCCTTGGGTTAAGGCGTTCGAGTTGCTCAGGAAAACCGGACTTCCTCACCGCGAAAGATCGCGCTAATCAAAGCAGGCGCTGACGGGAAGTATCCGTGAAAATAGCTGGCCACCAGTTTCTGGTCGCGATACACGGCCTCACCTTCAGAGCCAGCCTGTTTCTTGGCCCTGGCGGCAGGTTGCCATGGGGTCTCAAGACTGGAATGGTGATAGGTGTGGCCCCGCAACCCGCCGAGCTGGGTTTCCAGACTTTGCAGACCCAATGCGGTCAGTCGGTTAGCCATGGTCGCCCGCCCGGGCACCAGGCCCAGCAGACTATGTACTTTGCCGTCTTTATCTGCCAGCTCTTCGGCACAGGCCATCAGACCACCGCACTCTGCCAGAATGGGTTTACCGGCCCGGTGGAAGGCGCGAATCGACGCGAGCATGGCCTGATTCTCCGCCAAGGTCCCAGCATGCAACTCTGGATAACCGCCCGGTAGCCAGAGTGCATCGGCCATCGGCACTTCCGAATCTTTCAGGGGCGAAAAATACACCAGCTCAGCGCCCATGGCTGTGAGCAGATCCAGATTGGCGCGATAGATAAAACTGAAGGCCGCATCCCTGGCAACCGCGATCCTGAGCCCCGCCAGCAGCTGTTCTGGCCGGGAAGGTGCCTCATAATGAAAAGATACGGGCTTGGGCAGCACATCCAGACCCGCTGACATCATGACTTCGGCAGCCTTATCCAGCCGATCACTGAGGTCGTCCATTTCAGCCGCCTGGACCAGACCAAGGTGCCGGTCCGGAATGTTCATGGCATCGTTTCGGGGTATCGCTCCCAGCAGGCTGATGCCTTCCGGCAGACTCTCCCGTAGCAGCTCGCCGTGGTAAGGACTGCCAATCTTGTTGGCAATTACCTGATGAACAGGGAGTTCGGAATCAAAGCTCGCCAAGCCGAGGGCAACCGCGCCGAAGGTCTGAGCCATACCTTTGGCATCAATCACGGGCAGGGCCGGAATACCCGCCAGTTTGGCTAGGTCGCCGCTGCTGGGGCTGCCATCAAACAAGCCCATGGAACCCTCCACCAGAATCAGGTCCGCGCTCTGGGCGGCCTCGGCCAGCCGCCACCGACACTCGTCCTCGCCGGTCATCCAGGGGTGCAACTGGTAAACCGGGTTACCGGAGGCTACCTCCAGCACCATGGGGTCCAGGTAATCCGGCCCGTGTTTGAACACCCGGACGTTACGGCCGGCGTTCCGGTGCAGTCGGGCCAGGGCGGCGGTGACCATGGACTTGCCCTGGCCGGATCCCGGGGCGGTGATCATGGCAGCCGGGATTTTGTTGTCTGGCATGTGTTGCTATTCCCTGTCGTCTGAATTTGGTGCAGACGGGCAGCGGAGCAGGACTTTCCGGGACACGCTGTGAATACATCCCTGTAAGCTTGACTGCAGCATCCCTGCTGCAGACAGTCCCGGAAAGCCCTGCCCCGCTACCCTCGCGATACTTCTGAGCTAGACTCGTTTTGGCACGAAAAAAGGCGCGCCATCCACTTCCACCGTTGCCAGTTGCTGGTTGTACAAACGTTCCAGAGCGTTCGGCACCAGCATCCTTTCTGCCGGGCCCCAGCAGGCTTCGCCGTTGGGGTACATCAACAGAATATGATCACACCAGCGGGCAGCCAGGTTCAGGTCGTGCAGGCACATAAAAATGGCATTACCCGCTGCCGCACGGTCGGTGAGCAGTTTCATGACGGCCACCTGGTGATGCAGATCCAGGTGATTCGTCGGTTCATCCAGCAACCAGGTATGAGGCGACTGGGTCATCAGGGTGGCAATCGCCACACGCTGGCGTTCCCCGCCAGACAGGGTAGTGACCAGACGGTTTTTCAGGTGCAGGACATCCAACGCTTCAAGAGCCCTTTGCGCCATAGCCAGATCGTCTGCCCCTTCCATCTGCCACGGAGACAACCAGGGATGGCGACCGATCAGCGCGGTTTCCATTACCGTTGCCGGGAAGCCATCCTGCCGGTCCTGGAACACCAGCCCCAGCTGTTGAGAGAACACACGGCGCTTTAATCCGGATACCGGCACATCCTCGAGATACAGCTCACCGGCACGGGGCGAACGAAGGCCTGCAAGGGTATGCAGCAGAGTGGTCTTGCCGGCACCGTTGGGGCCGAGTACGCCCCAGATCTGACCGGAGCCGATCGTTAAATCCAGCGGGTAGCCATCGACGCGGCCGGGAATATCAATCACCAGGTTCCGGGTACTCAGGGTCTGCATGTGGCGGCTCTGCATGGCGTTCATCAGCGACTCCGGTACAACAGGTACAGGAAGGTGGGAACACCCAGCAACGCGGTGATCACACCCACCGGCAGCTGTTCCGGTGCGATCACCACCCGCGCCAGGGTATCCGCCAGCACCAGAAGGGTACCGCCAGCCAAGGCACAGGCTGGCAGAATCAGTCGCTGATCATTGCCCAACACCAGCCGGAGCATATGTGGAACCACAAGGCCGACAAAGCCTATGCTGCCCGCCATGGTGACCGCCGTGGCGGTGAGCAAGCTGGCGAGAATGTAAATCAGCCATTCCAGCGGGCGAACCGAAATACCCAATGCCGCCGCCTGCATCGGTCCCCGAGCCAACACATTCAGGCTCCGACCCAGTGGCACCACCAGAACACAAACAACAGTCAACAATCCCAGTCCGGGCCATGGTATCCGGGCGTAAGACACATCGCCCATCAGCCAGTACAGCATGCCCGGCAACTCCCGGGCCGGGCTGATCGCCAACATCAGGGTAATCACCGCACCCCAGCCAGCGGCCACCACCACCCCGGTCAGCAACAGGCGGGAGGGCGTCCAGCTGCCAGTGCCATGGGCCAGCCCAAACACCATCAAGGTCGCGAGCAGGGCACCGGCAAAGGCAGAACCGGAAATAACCGCGCCGCCAAGTCCCGCCAGCATCGCCAACAACGCACCAACAGCGGCGCCGCCGGACAGGCCCAGAACATAGGGATCGGCAAGCGGGTTACGCAGCAATACCTGCATCAGGGCCCCGGCCACGGCCAGCAAACCTCCGGTGGCAAAGGCCGACAAGGTTCTGGGTAGCCGGAGTTCAAGGATCAGCGTGCGCTGGAGATTCGAGCCTTCACCCAGAAACACCGACAGCACATCAGCAGGTGATATCGCCACGCTGCCAACACCGACCGAGATCACCATGGCCAGCACGCCGGCCAGAGCCAGCACCAACAGTGGCAAAGTGATCGGCCGGATCACGCAAGGGCTCCATTAAGGTCGCCGGTCACGGGCCACCTCCAGTTTTTCACAAAACAGGCGCGTACCTTCGAGCATTCTCGGTGTTGGTCGCTGTACCAGAGATGGCGGGATAAAAAACAGGTTGTCCCGCTCTGTGGCGGTCAGGCTCGGGAATGACTGCCATCGAGTCAGCCAGTGGCGGTTTTCCTCCCCCATCCCGCCAGCCAGGATAGCCTCGGGATTGGCCGCAATAACGGCTTCGGCACTGATTCTGGGCACCAACCTCTCCAGATGGCCAAACACGTTGTCACCACCACACAGCTCAATCATTTCACCAATCAGATGGTCACGGTTGACCGTCATCAAAGGCTCATCCCACACCTGATAGAACACCGGTACCGTGTCGGCACCTGAAAACCTGGCTCGCAGGTCTGTAATGCCTTTGCGAAATCGGTCCGCCTCGGCAAAACCCGCGGCTTCGGTACCGGCCAAGATAGAGAGACGCTCGATGGTGTCAGACACTGCCTCAAAACTGCGGGGCTCGATGGAGAACACAGGCACACCCATCTCTCTGAGTGTCGCCAACTGCTCGGTCGGGTTACCGGTTACCCAGCCAATCACTAGATCCGGCTCCAGTTGCAGCAAGCGTTCCATATCCATGCGGGTGTGGCTGCCAACCGAAGTCACTTCTTTGGCGGCCGGGGGGTAGTCACTGTAGGCGACCACTGCAACGACCTGATCGCCGGCTCCGGCAGCCCAGGCCAGCTCGGTAGCCCCGGGGGAAAGCGCGGCAATCCGTTGTGCCGGTTGCTCAAGGCAAATCTCTTTACCCAGATCATCCGTGGCACAGACCGGCGATGCCAGGGCGGGGAATGCCAGCAGCATCCCGCCCAGAATCAAAGCCATTGCCTTCAGATCTGCCACAGAGGCCTCCCCCGGTTTAACGGTTATTATCGGATATCGTAACGCACGGTCAGCATGGCAGTGCGGCCGGCTGCAATGTAGTCCAGGTCATTCTGCCGATCATAACGAGCGGTGCTGTATTCCTTGTCCAGCACGTTAGCCAGCGTCAGCCGGGTTGACCAGTCAGGGGCAAAGCGCCAGCCCGCCCGCAAGTCCAGAGTAGCAAAACCGGGCAGTCTGTCGTCGTTGGCACGGTCATCGTAACGATAGCCTTCGGCCACCACTGTGCCACCGAAGTCCCAGGTACCAACGCGCTTACTCAGGTCAAGACGCAGGGTTTTGCCACTCCGGCGCTGGAGTCGGTTTCCGGTTTCCCGGTCTTCCGGGTCCAGCAGCGTCAGAGCCGCATCACCGCGCCAACCATCCCGCTCAAAACCAGCGCTGAACTCGGCACCACGGATTCGGGCTTCATTGACGTTCATTGGCGTCCACAAGCCACTGGGGGTCGGGCTCCAGGCAATCAGGTTGTCCACATCCAGCTGGAACAGCGCTGCATCCCAGAACCAGGTCTGATAGTGGCCACTGGCACCCAACTCCACCGTTCCGGACTCTTCTGCCTCCAGGTCCGGGTTGGCTCCGGGGAAATACAGATCGTTGAAGGTGGGTGCCCGGAAAGACGTACCATAACTGATCCGTACTCGGTGGGATCGATCCAGAGCATGGCCAAGGGCAATGCCACCGGTTTCATTTTTGCCGTAGGCTTCGTTGTCGTCACCGCGCACACTCAGTTGAAGGTCGGTTGGGCCGAAGTTCAGGCGCAACTGGCTGTACAGGGCGGTGTTGGTGCGGCTGGTCTCGGCGTAATCGGTGGTACCGCTGACTTCGTCAGTCATTAACTCTGCCCCTACCACCAGCTCATGGACATTCCAGGTAAAGGTGTTGTCCCAACGCGCTGCCCGTGAACGGGTATTGAAGGTGCTGTTGAATGTGGGCGTAACGTTGTCGGTTTCGTCCCGGGATTCAGAGAACTGAAGTGAATGACGCCAGTAGTCACTCACCGGGGTTTCCAGCCCGAAGCCGATGGTGCGAATCATGAAATCAATTTCGCCGCCTTCGTATTCAGTGTTGCCCTCGCTTTGCACCATCACCAGGCTGGCTTCTCCGCCGGAGTCCAGCTCATGGACGACACGTCCGATACCGGCGGTGTTGCGGAAGCCCCGGTCGTCACCATCGGTGATCACTGCTGTACCGTCGGTTTCTTTATGCAAACCACTCAGGCTGAAACGGGTATTTCCAGCGCGGGCAGCAGCACCGGCACTGCCTTTCTGCGTGTTGAAATTGCCTGCACCGACTTCTACCCAACCTGCCGGCGTGTCTTCCGGGTCCAGCGTAAAAGCCTGCACAACGCCACCGACAGCATCGGAACCGTAAAGTGAGCTCCGGGCGCCACGGACAATTTCCACCCGCTCAATCAGTTCAACGGGAAAGTACTGCCAGGAGGGACCACCGGATGTGGCCGAACGCAGGCGCACACCATCAACCAGCAGCAGCGTGGAGTCGTTGGCGGTGCCGCGGGTGTAGACACTGGTGGTTTTTCCGAAGGAACCGTTGCCGGTCACGTTGATGCCGGGTTGTCCTCGCAGCAGCTGGGTGAACTCTGAGGGGCTTTGCTCGCGGATATTTTCTTCGTCGATGACCGTAACTGATGACAGGCTTTCACCCGCAGTCAGAGGCCCAAGGGTGGCGGTAACGACAATCGGTTCCAGCTTGCGTTCATCCGACGCTTCATCGGCGGCAACAGCAGGCAACGCCAGTGGTAATAGCATCAGGGCGGGAAGGGCTTTGGCAGTACTCATAGCTTCACTCACGTTTCACCGCACGCACCCGTACGGTCGATCAATTAACTGCGGAGGAAGACAGACTGCTCAGACGGGGGTGGAGGGCGTGTCAGTAAATGCGAGCCAGGTTCACCCACCGCCGTCGCCCTCCGCAACGTCTGGTGTCCGGAACCCAAGGTTCCGCCTTTCAGGCCGGTCTCCGGGCTTACAGGCGGAGCCTGTGCTCCGGGGCAACCACCTTCCCATGCCATTGGCACAGTGGCGTACTGGATTGCCTTTCACCTGATTACCGTTGCGGGGGCAGCGCCGGAATGTCACCGGCTTCCCGTTTCACTGCAGGCACTCCTCCGGACTATCGCCAGCCTGGACAAAATGCATACAGCACCTGAAATCGCGGGCAAGACTATCAACCAGGGTGGGGGTGGTCAATGAGATATGTTAATTCAGACAACGCACCCTCCAGCCGTTGCCAACCGGTTTCATCCGGTGGCAAACCGAAACGCAGGGCTGCGGGTGTGTCAAAACGCCTGACCAGAATGCCGCGGCAAGCCAGTTGGTCAGCAATGCCCGCTGCGCGGGGATGTTGAACCGTTCTGAAGAGCAGGGTGCCGGTGGGGGACGACATCCCATATTGTCTGAGCAGGCCGTCCATGCGCAGTCTGGCCGTTCGCAGGCTGGCACGAGCCTCCACCTGCCAGGCCCGGTCTTGCAGTGCCCTGGCCATCAGGTACCGGGCCGGACCGCTGACCGTCCAGGGACCAAGTTCGTTCGACATCTCGCACGCCAGACCAGGGTCGGCCAGGACCGCACCGGCACGGAGACCGGCCAGCCCGAAAAACTTGCCCAGCGAGCGCAACACAATCAGCCCCGGAGCGCCCGCCCACGGGTCCAGGCCGAAGCCCGGCTCGCCCTCAATAAACGCCTGATCCAGCACCAGCCAGCCATCACGCTCGCGCAGCCGCTCGTGCCAAAACCGTAAACGGGCAGGATCCATCAGCTGCCCGGTCGGATTATTCGGCTGTATCCAGACCACTACATCCACAGAATCCAGCCATGCCAGCTCCGCTTGCATTGTCGCCTGTTCAGGAATCGCCACCACGTCGAAACCCGCTCGCCGCCAGGCATGACCATGCTCACGATAACCGGGCATGGGCACGGCCACCCGACCGAAACCATGCTTACGGGCACGAACCGCTGGCAGGGCCATGATCGCCGCCTGGGAACCCGCTACGGGTAGGCAGCAGGCACGCTCCGGCGCCCCGGCCCAGATACGGATAATCTCTTCCAGCCCATCTTCCGGCTCCGGCAGCCGTTGCCATACCTCCGCCGGAATTGCCGGAACCGGCCAGGGCACAGGATTAATACCGGTGGAGAGATCCAGCCATTGTTCCGGAGGAATGCCCCAGTGCTGAGCCGCTGCCCTCAGGCGACCTCCATGCTCCGGCAAATCAGCACCATCGAACGCTGTCACCCGATACCTCCTGACCAGAACGCATTCAGACTTGCGGCCAAGGCCAACAACACCAACAGCCACAACATCACGCCACGCTGAACCAGGGAAATCGCGCCCTCCACGGTTTGCGCCGTGGCGCCTTGCCCGCTGCCCAGCAGCGGTCGCTGCTTCACGCCACCGGAATAAGGCGCCGGGCCGCCCAGTGTGACACCGAGCGCGCCCGCTCCTGCTGCCATCACCGGGCCGGCGTTCGGACTGTCCCAGGCCCTGGACTGTTCACGCCAGCATTTCACGGCCAGCCGGGTATTGCCCAGCAACGCATAGGTCAAGGCAGTTAGCCGGGCAGGCACCCAGTTCATAGCATCATCGAGCCCGGCGGCGCAGCGCCCGAAATACAGATATCGTGGCGTCCGGTAGCCCCACATGGCATCCAGCGTATTCACCAGCCGGTGCAAAACCAGTCCGGGCAAGCCAGCGACCAGATACCAGAACACGCTTGAAAACACCGCATCCGCACCGTTTTCCAGCATGGATTCCGAGGCCGCGGCGGCAACGCCTTCGTCACTCAACACTGCAGCATCCCGACTGACAATTCGGCCAACCGCCAGCCGGGCCCTGGCACCATCCCCGCACGCCAACGCAGTCGACACCGCCCGGCCATGTTCCGCCAGCCCCCTTAATGAAATGGCAAGCCAGACACCGGCCACCTGAGTGAGCAGCCACAGCCAGCCCTCCAGCAGGAATTGCAGAAAAATTGCCAGTACGACGGCTGGCATGACCGCTACCAGGGTCGCCAGCACCCCCAGCAAGAGGCTTTGCGCCGGGAAAGTCTGCTGATCATTCAGGCGTTGCTCCAACAGGGATGCCCATCGACCGAAGCCCACCAGCGGGTGCCACCGACGGGGCTCACCCATCAACCAGTCCAACAAAACCGCCGCACCGCACACCAGCACTGCAACCACAAACGTATCCAAAGCCGGTCTCCCTGATTCAATTGCCGGCAAGTCTAACCGACCGGTCACGAAACTTGACAGCCTTGCCTCCCGGTTAGACCATCCTCGGTTTTCCGCCCACAAGGACCCATCGCCATGGCACTGCCCGACAGCTGGCTCACGTCTCCCCCACGGCCCTCGGTTCAGCACACAGCGCTTGCCGCCGAGCGTCAGCAGGTGCTCACAAAGCCACCCGGCTCTCTCGGGCAGCTGGAACAGCTCGCCATCAGTCTGGCGGGCCTGCACGGCACCGACAGACCCAGCGTTGATCCGGTGCGAATGGTGGTGTTTGCCGGCGATCACGGCGTTTGCGCTGAAGGCGTTTCCGCATTTCCTCAGGCTGTCACCGCCCAGATGATCGCCAATTTTGCCAGCGGCGGCGCCGCCATCAGCGTGATGGCCAAGGAACTCGGTGCCAGTCTGGAAGTGGTCAACCTGGGTACCGTTGGTGAAGTACCGGAGTTACCCGGCGTCATAGATCAGATTATCGCGCCTTCCACGGCCAACATGGCAGAATCACCGGCCATGTCCTCGCGCCAGCTTGAATCCGCGCTATCCAGTGGCGACGAAGCCGCCAGGCGTGCCGCAAACGTTGGCAGCCGCCTGTTTATTGGTGGCGACATGGGCATAGGCAACACAACCAGTGCTGCAGCACTGGCCTGTGCCCTGCTGGGGCAGCAGCCCACCACCCTCGTTGGCCCGGGCACAGGGCTGAACTCCGAGGGCGTTGCCCGCAAGGCGAGGGTGGTTGAAAACGCGTTGCAACGGCATGGTCCCGACCGTGATCCGCTGATGGTACTGGCCTCTCTGGGAGGCTTCGAAATAGCCGCACTGACCGGCGCCATCCTGGGCTGCGCCGCGCGCCGGATCCCGGTTCTGGTGGACGGTTTTATTGTCTCAGTCGCTGCACTGGTGGCCGTGCATCAACAACCGGCTGCGCGCGAGTGGCTTCTGTTTGCGCATCGGTCAGCCGAACCCGGCCACAGTGCCGTGCTGGAGGCACTTGATGCCTCGCCGCTTCTGGATCTTGGCATGCGCCTGGGCGAAGGCAGTGGCGCCGCCGTTGCCGTTCCCCTGTTACGCGCCGCCTGCGCGCTGCATAACCGGATGGCCAGTTTTACCGACGCTGGCGTCAGTGGCAAAGCGGAAGAATAGCCCTATGACCACCACAGTAATCGACCTGATACGCCACGGCGAACCGGAAGGCGGCCAGATGTTCCGGGGCAGTAAAGACGACCCCTTGAGCGACACCGGGTGGCAACAGATGATAGCTGCCATCGCCGAGGGTGATCGGTGGGACGCCATCGTCAGTTCACCCATGCAACGATGCCAGCGTTTTGCCCAGCAACTGGCCGATGAACACAGAATTCCACTGCATATCGAAGAAGATCTCCGGGAGATCGGCTTTGGTGAGTGGGAAGGGTTGACCGCTGAGCAGATCCAGGAGCGCTATGGGGATCATCTTAACCACTTCTGGCAGGACCCCATCAACTTCCTCCCCCCCGGCGGTGAGGCTGTGACGGATTTCTACCAGCGCACTATTGACGGTTTTGATCGATGGCAGCAAACACTTGCCGGCAAACGGGTCTTGGTGGTCTGCCACGGAGGCGTGATCCGCATGGTGCTGGCCAATGTATTGGGCATTCCGCTGGAGAGATCATTCACCGGCTTTGCCGTGCCTTACGCCTGCCGCAGCCGGATACAGGTGGACCAGTCCGAATTCGGTGTGTTTCGCAGCCTGATCAGCCACCAGCCTTGAGGGTAAGTGGCAAACCCGCCACGGCCATCACCACCTCATCACAACGCTGGGCCAGGGCCTGATTGAGCCAGCCCAGCTCATCCGCAAAGCGACGGGTCAGCGGATCCATGCCGATGGTCCCGAGCCCCACTTCGTTGGTCACAATGACCAGGGAGCCAGGATAGACCTCAACCGCCTCAAGAAAGGCCGCCCGTTCGGGCTGGAACAAGGCGCCGTCGGCAAACAGCAGATTGCTCAGCCACAGGCTCATACAGTCCACCAACAGCAACGGCGGTTCTCCCGGGCCGCTGGCATACTCTGATAATACCTGACCCAGGCGCAGCGGCTCTTCAGCAAGCTGCCAGTGGTCCGGCCGCAGTTCCTGGTGACGCTGGATACGCAGTGCCATTTCATCATCGCCTGCCGTCGCGGTCGCCACATAAACCACGTCGTTACCGGTCGCTTTGGCCCTTTGCTCAGCCAGCCCGGTCTTACCGGAGCGAATCCCGCCGGTTACCAGTAACTTGTTGACCATAAACCTTTCTCCAGCCCGCCCCATTCCGGTGCCAAGGTACACCAACCGGACAGACAACTGCTATAGTTTGGCCAGACTCCGGAAACGGCGGCACCGCAATCGCCGGCTTCAGAACAAGACCGATTAACCCTGGAGAGCCCATGCAGGCCGAGCTGCTCGACATCCGCAACCACATCGCCCAACACGCTCCCTTCGACGAAATGCCCGAAGAACTGCTCGACCGCATCGTCACTGGCATCGAAGTGGCCTATTACCGGGCCGGCACCCAGATCCTTGAGCTGGGCCAGCAGAACTACTGGTTGCACTACATCCGCAGCGGTGCGGTGGAAATCTTCCGGCGTTCGGGCGAGCTTTACAACCGCATCGGTGAGGGCGAAATCTTTGGCCAGTTTGGCCTGCTGCGCAATCAGAAAGTGCGCTTTCCGGCCAAAGCCATCGAAGACTGCCTGATCTACAAAATCCCCTACGAGACCTTCCAGCATCTGTGGGAAAACGACGAGAACTTCGCGGATTTTGTCGAGATTGAAGACCACAGCCGTCTGCGTTCGGCGGTCTCGCGCCGGCACAAATCCAACGAACTGATGTCCGCCAAGGTCACCCGGCTAATCGCCCGCGAGCCAGTCTCTGCCCCAACCACCGTCCGCCTTCAGGAAGCCGCCCGGATCATGACCGACAACGGCGTGTCGGCACTGCTGCTGATGGACGAAAGTGGGGATTCGCCCCGGCTCAAGGGCATCATCACCGACCGGGATCTGCGCACCCGGGCGGTCACCAACGCACTGCCATCAGAAACCCCCATCAGCGAGATCATGTCCGAAGGGCTGATTACCATCAGCGCCCGCAGCTACATCTTCGAAGCCATGCTTACCATGCTGCACAATAACGTGCACCATCTGCCAGTGATGGAAGACCATGAAGTGCGTGGCGTAATCGCGCTGTCCGACATCGTCAAATACGAGAGCCAGAGCAGCTTGTACCTGGTGAGCAACATCTACCACCAGAACGACGTCAAAGGCCTGAAGAAAATCAGCCGCGAAGTGCGCGACAGCTTCGTGCGCATGGTGAATGAAGACGCCAATTCCCACATGATCGGCAGCGCCATGGCTGGCATCGGCCGAAGCTTCAGTCAGCGCCTGTTGGAGCTGGGCGAGGAAAAACTCGGCCCGCCACCCATCCCGTATTGCTTTATGGCTCTCGGCTCCATGGCCCGGGATGAACAGCTGGTGGTTACCGACCAGGACAACGCCATGGTGCTGGACGACAGCTTCATTCCGGAAGAGCACGACGAATACTTCCTGGCCCTGGCCAAATTTGTCTCCGACGGCCTGGCTGAATGCGGCTACACCTACTGCACCGGTGATATCATGGCCACCAATCCGAAATGGCGACAACCGCTGAGCGTGTGGAAGGATTACTTCACCGACTGGATCGACAACCCCAAAGCCGAAGCCCTGCTCAACAGCAACATCTTCTTCGACCTGGACGGCATCTACGGCGAAACCGACTATGCTGAACAGCTGAAAACCCTGATCGTGAACAAGGCCAGCAACAGCCAGCGCTTCCTTACCTTCCTGGCCCGCAATGCCCTGAACCGCACGCCGCCCCTGGGCTTCTTCCGCACCTTCGTCCTGGAAGAAGACGGCAAACACCAGAAAACCTTCAACCTCAAACGCCGCGGCACCGCACCGGTTTCTGACCTCATCCGGGTGCACGCCCTGGCCTGCGGTTCCCGCTCCCAGAACTCCTTCGAACGCCTGCGCGACATCGCCAAAACCAAACTCATGCTGGACGACGACGCCGGCAACCTGCGGGATGCCCTGGAATTCATCTCCATCGTCCGCATCCGCCATCAGGCCCTGGCCATCGAAGAGGGCCGCGACCCGGACAACAACGTGCGCCCGGAGGACCTGTCGCCGTTTGAACGCAGCCACCTGAAAGACGCCTTCCAGATCGTCAGTAACGCCCAGAAATTCCTGCGCTTCCGCTACAACGCCGGGGGAGCCACCCGGAATGTCTAGCGTGATCAAAAGCGGCAACAGCAAGCAGAATTGGCCAGAGAACTACCGCAAAGGCGCCGAACAGGCAAAAGACGCCAGAATCCGCGCCTTCTACGAAGCCGGCTGCCCCAGTCCGGACACGCCTGTCCGGGACGTCCCCTTAGTGGCCCTGGACTTCGAAACCACTGGCCTGGAAGCCGACCAGCATTCCATCGTCAGCATCGGCCTGGTGCCCTTTACCCTGACAGGTATCCAGCTCGGCCAATGCTGGCACCAGGTGGTTCGACCCAGACTGCCCCTGCACAAAACCTCTGTGACCATCCACGGCATTACCCACAGCGAAATCGAAAACGCCCCGGACCTGGAAGACGTACTCGACCCGCTGTTCGAACACCTCAACGGCCGAATCCCCGTGGTGCACTACCGCAACATCGAACGCCCGTTCCTGAACACCGCCCTGCAATGGCGCCTGAACGAACAACTCCGCTTCCCGGTCATCGACACCATGGCCATCGAAGCGCACCTGCACCCAAACCGCAACCCCAGCCGCTGGCAGCAACTGATGGGCAAAAAGCCGATCTCCATCCGCCTGGCCGACAGCCGGCTACGCTACGGCCTGCCCCACTATGCCTCCCACAACGCCCTGATCGACGCCATCGCCACCGCGGAACTGCTACAGGCCCAGATCCTGCACCACTTCAGCCCGGAGACCCCCATTGGCGATCTGTGGGTGTGATGCCATAGCCCCAAGCCCCGGCAACCGATAGAATGTCCCCAAACCAGCCAAAGGGACCGAAGTGACCACACCAACCGCCAAAACCACCCCCCTGGACGCCTTCCGCCGCGCCAGAAGAATGTGGCTAAAAGGGGAAAAAATCAGCCTGGCCGCCCTCGCCGACGACCTCCACATCGGCCGCGCCACCCTGTTCCGCTGGGTTGGTAACCGCGACCTGCTGATTGGTGAAATCCTGTGGTCCCTGTACGAGCCCCTGTACAAAGAAGCCCGCGCCGTTACCCCCGGCCATGGCGTCGACTACGTGGTGGGCGTGTTCCGCCACATCAACATGACTATCCTGCACTTCGCGCCGCTGCGAAAGTTCCTGCATCAGGACCCGGAATACGCCCTGAAAATGCTCACTTCCTCCCACTCCACGCTGCACGCCCGCACCGTGGAAGTGAACACCCGCCTGCTCAAAGACGAAGTGCGCGCAGGCCATCTGAGCCCACCCATGAACATCCAGAGCTTGTCCTACTTCATGGTACGAATCGCCGAATCCTGCCTGTACAGCGACATCATTGGCGGCCGCGAACCCCGCGATGAAGAGCTTGAGGATGCCTGCACTGCCGTGCGCATATTGCTGGGCGGAAAGGTCTGAGCTCCTGATACCGCTGGAAACCTGGCCAGCCTGGGATTACTCTTTGCTGACAGTCACAGGAAATCACCAGCAAGGAGTGCACCATGAACCACCGCAACACCCAACCGCGCCTCAACGTGCTGCAAGCCGGCCTGCTGCTACTCAGCCTGGCCCTGGCACCGTTAGCCCACAGTGAAAACCTCACCGAGGACGATGTCACTTCCTTCATCGCCAGCATGGAAGCCATGCAGCCCCTGATCGACAAGCATCAGGACTTCATCGAATCCATCGAAGATCCAGCCGACGATGAGCGGGAAGTGGATTTCGCCCGGATGATGTCCTCGATGGTGGACGAAGTGAAAGGGCACGCAATGTACGATGACCTGGACGACCTGGTCGATGACTTCGGATTCTCCAGCCCGGAAGCCTGGGCCCGCAAAGGCGACCGTATCGTCAGCGCCTGGTTTGCCATCGAAATGGAAGCCCAGCCCGACATGGCACCGGATATCGCGGAGATGGAGCGCGCCATTGCCGAGATGGAAAACAATCCCGACATGCCCGAAGCCGCCAAAGCCCAGATGCGCGAAATGATGGAACAGATGATGGTGACCGTCAAAAGCGCATCCAGTGCGGCGAAGCAAGTGAGCGATGCCGACAAACGTGCTGTCAGGCCCCACGTAGAACGCCTCAAGGCTGTGATGGAGCAGGACGAGAGCGACTACGAATAACACGCTCCCCAAAAACAAAACCCCGGTACTGTCGCCAGCACCGGGGTTTCTTTTTGCTGCCTGAGCAGCGAGCGATCAGGCCGTCAGGTTGTAAACAAACACGATCGCCACGGCAATCGGGGTCACAAAGCGGATCAGGTTGTACCACAGGCTGAACGCGCCACCCTGCAGGGCCAGGTCGCTCTTCAGCGATTCCTTGGCCACAAACCAGCCCACAAAAATGGCGGTCAGCAGGCCAGACAGTGGCAGCATGATGTTGGCGGTGAAGTAGTCCAGCAGGTCGAACACCGTCTTGCCTTCAAAGGCGGCAAACATGCCCAGCGGCGTCACATCAGACCAGACGTTCAGGGACAGAATGGAAACAATGCCCAGCGCCCAGCACAGCACGCCCACCAGAATAGCGCTGCCGGTGCGGGCCAGGCTGGTTTTCTCTTCAACCCACTCAACCACCGGCTCCAGCAGGGAAATGCCAGAGGTCCAGGCAGCAAACAGCAACAGAACGAAGAACAGGGTGCCGAACAGGCTGCCCATGGGCATGTTACCGAACGCCAGCGGCAGGGTCTGGAAGATCAGACCGGGGCCGGCACCGGCTTCCAGGCCGTTGGCAAACACCACCGGGAAAATGGCCAGGCCCGCCAGCAGTGCCACCACAGTGTCCATGATCGCCACACTGACGGCGGTGCGGCCGATGGAGACATCACGGCCCAGGTAGGAACCGTAAGCCATCATGATGGCCATACCCAGGCTCAGTGTGAAGAAGGCGTGCCCCAGGGCAACCAGTACGCCTTTCACCGTCAGTGCCTCAAAATTCGGGGTGAACAGGAAACTAACCGCCTCGCCGAAATGGCCGGTCGTCGTCGCGTAGCCAACCACCAGCAACAGCAGCAGGAACAGCGCCGGCATCAGAATGGTAACCGCACGTTCCAGGCCGCCTTTCAGGCCCCGGGAAACTACCAGCACCACCAGCGCCATGAACACCGTGTGCCAGGCCAGCAGCTGAATCGGGCTGCCCAGCAGGCCACCGAACAGCTCGCCCACAGATTCTGCAGTGCCGCCGGTGAAATCGCCCATCGCCGCGTGGCCAATGTAGGAGGCCGCCCAGCCACCGATGACCGAGTAGAAGGACAGAATGATAAACGCAGCCAGCATGCCGACAATGGCCGACACTCGCCAGGCCGGCGACGCCAGGTTGCGCTCCGCCACCAGCCGAAAACTGGTAATGGGGTTATGACGACCATTCCGGCCGATAAACACTTCCGCCATCATGATGGGAATACCGATGATGGCAATACAGAGCAGGTACACCAGAACGAAGGCACCACCGCCGTTCTCGCCGGTGACATAGGGGAACTTCCAGATATTACCGAGACCAACCGCGGAACCGGTGGCTGCCAGAATAAACGCGAACTTGGAAGACCAGAGTCCGCGAGCCCCGTTCCCGCTGTCTGCTGCGGAGTTGGACTGAGTCATGTGTTTGCTTCCTGTGCTTTTGGCTGAGGAAAATACGAATTGTCAGATCGCCCGGCACGACGTGCGGGCTGTTGGGGCGGGATTCTGCCAGCACTGGCGGCATGATGCCAGTGCTGAGGGGCGAGCGCCGGGAGAATTCATCATTCCCGACGCGGCCCGGGAAAGCTAATCAGCGGGTTTTACTGACAAATCTAGCAATCAGGTCTTTAAGGCCACCGGCCATCTGGCTCAAGGTGTCGCTGCTCTGTTTTGCCGCATCCGCCTGTTCATCACTCTGGTCAGCCAGGCTGGCAATATTCACCACCTGGCGATTGATTTCATCCGACACCTGGCTCTGCTCTTCAAACGCCGCGGACATAGTGATAAAACTCTCGGAGATGCGATCCACCGAGCTAACGATGGCATTAAGCGCATCGGCCGCGCCCTGCACCCGGTTCAGACCATCACTGGCAATCTTTTCACCGGCGCGCACGGCGTTCACGGTTTCATCCACCTGGGCACGGAAATCCTCAATCACCTCGTGTATGCGTACCGTCGACTGCCGGGTACGCTGCGCCAGCGAGCGCACTTCATCAGCCACCACCGCAAAGCCCCGGCCCTGTTCTCCGGCCCGGGCCGCCTCAATGGCAGCATTGAGGGCCAGGAGATTGGTCTGATCGGCGATTTCGCTGATCAGATCCGCCGCCTCGCCAATGCTGCGGGTGGATTCGCCCAACCGCCCCACCGAGTCACCAATGCTCTGAACCTGGTTTACCAGTTGCTGGATGGCGCCCAGTGCCTCACCACTACGGTCGCTACCCTCATGGGCCTGGCGGTTGGCTTGTTCCGCTTCCCTGGCGTTGTGATTAACGGATTCGGCCACTTCCTGGATGGAGACCGTCATTTCGTTGATGGCGGAGGCGGTCTGGTCCGTTTCGGCCCGTTGGCGGGCAATGGCAGAGGCACCTTCGCTGATGTAACCATGGGAGGCCCTGGCCTGCTCCAGAAGTTGCTCAGCCTGATCATCAATGCGGGCCAATGCGGTTCTGATTCGCGCCTCCTCACTCACCAGCAGTAAGGCCAGCCGCGACATCAGTCCACGCTCATCGCTGTAGGTGCGGGCGACGATAGGGTCCTGGAAACCATCCGGACGCAACGCCAGCAGGCCCTTGAGCCGGTTGGAAATGGAGGTAAACACCAAACCAAAACCCAGCAGGTGGCCAACCACTACCAGAAGCACGGCAAAAGCCGGAGAGTCGAATGCCAGTGCACCCAGGCTCAAACCCATGGACACCACAAAGGGCCAGCCTGAACGGGCCATGGATAGAGCCCGGTTGCGCCAATCGGAGCTCAACCGACCTTCGGAGATCTTTTTGTACAGACTTTCAGCGCGGGCAATCTGATCCCGTGAAGCCCGCACACGAACCGATTCATAGCCCACCATCTGGCCATTTTCCCAAATTGGCGTAGCGTAGGCGCTCACCCAGTAATGGTCACCGGACTTCGCCCGGTTTTTCACCACCCCCATCCAGGCCTTGCCGGCTTTCAGGTATTCCCACATATCGGCAAACACCGCCGGCGGCATATCCGGGTGGCGGATCAGGTTATGGGGCTGGCCGATCAATTCATCCCGGTTGTAACCACTGATGGTGACAAAGTCATCATCGCAGTAGGTAATCACCCCTTTGAGAGTGGTCGAACTGATCAGCCGCATACCGTCAGGTATGTGGATCTCACGCTGGGTGACAGGCAGGTTCTTGCGCATGGGGGGAACTGTTTGTCCGTTGGTTCAAAAAAATTTCACGGCGACAGCTTAGTTATAGATATATATCAATGAAATAGCGAATAGGTTACGCCGTGTCCTATTCGTGTAACGGCAACAGGTCACGGCGCTTTAGAAAAAATGCAGATAACTCAGGATGATGCAACCAGCCTTGCCCTGGGATGATAGCGGGCATTCACCCACAAAGAGAACCCTATCACCACACCACCAACGGCCAGGCGCAGCAGATCGGCATCCCGGTTCCAGATCAACAGATTCACCAGCAGGCCGGCGGGCACAAGGGCATTGTTCATCACCGCCAGGGTGCCGGCATCTACCTTGCAGGCGCCGCGATTCCACAGGTACAGCCCCAGGCCCGATGCCGCCAGGCCCAGCCAGGCAAGAATGCCCCACTGCAAGGACGTTGAGGGCAACTTGTCCGGATTACCGAAAATCAGGAACGATGGCAGCGCGATAATCAAGGCCCCAAAGAAGAAATAACCGAAGGTGCGATACCCCGGCAACGCCAGAGGGTAGCGTTGCATTACGTGCTTGTAGCCCACCTGCCCGGCGGCGAAGGTGAAGTTGGCCACCTGCAACAACAGGAACCCGGTAATGAAATCCTCACTGAGGCCATCATATCGAATAATACCGGCCCCCAGTGTGGCAATGGCCGCGGCCAGCAAGGCCACCGGCGAAAACCGGCGGGCCAGTGCATCATCCACCAGGGTTACGTACAGGGGGGTAAAAATGGTGAACAGCAACACTTCCGGCACCGTCAGGTAACTGAACGAACGATACAGGCACAGATAGGTGATGCCGAACTGCAGCATACCGGTTACCAGTATGCCCAGCTTCATCCCGGAGGGAACGCCGCGCCAGCGGGTAAACGGCAGGAACACCAGGGCTGCCAGCAAGACCCGGCTCAATACCGCAAAGTCGCTGTCTACACGGCCAGCCAGGAATTCGCCGATCAGGCTGAACGAAAAGGCCCAGAGCACGGTAACCAGAACCAGTAAGACCATTGATTGCATCACCCCTGTTGTATGCCGGGCGCCTACTTTACTGCTTTACGGTGGTTTTTGCAGCGGTGGCAGGCGGGGAAACCCCTATCAGCGGGAGTCTGCCGGTTGAGGTACCATGGCCGGTCCTGCACGAGTGCCACGTTACTATCCCGGAAAGACCAGAGCGCCATGGACGAAACCCATCAGCCATTACCCGAAGCCCGCCAGCCGCTGATTCAGCGCACGCTCGCCGAGTGGAAAACCCTGGCCATTCTGGGCGGCCCGATTCTGATTGCCCAGGTGGCACAGATGGCCAATGGTGTGATCGATACCGTGATGGCTGGCCACGCCAGTGCCGAAGACCTCGCGGCCGTGGGTATCGGCAGCAGCCTGTGGATGCCGCTTTTCCTGTTTTTCATGGGCATGCTCGGCGCCTTGCAACCGATCATTTCCGGCTACAACGGCGCTCGGACAACCCATAAGATCATGCCCGCAACCTGGCAGGGCATCTACATTGCGGCGGGCGGCACCGTAGTGATGGCGCTGTTGCTGACCAATGTCCATCCCGTCCTGGCCCTGCTGAGACTCGACCCGCACACCGCCGGCATCACCCAGGGTTATCTCGACGCATTCGCCTGGGGCATTCCCGCGCTGCTGCTGATCAACGCCCTTCGGGGCCTGACCGATGGCCTGGGTCATACCCGGGTCATCATGGCGTTTTCCGTGCTCAGCACCCTGATTAATTTGCCCCTGAATTACATCTTCATTTACGGCAAACTCGGGCTTCCCG
This sequence comes from Marinobacter sp. C1S70, assembly GCF_000475355.1. Taxonomy (NCBI): domain Bacteria; kingdom Pseudomonadati; phylum Pseudomonadota; class Gammaproteobacteria; order Pseudomonadales; family Marinobacteraceae; genus Marinobacter; species Marinobacter sp. C1S70. Next base: position 175,008 of record NZ_AXBW01000084.1, read on the forward strand.
CCATGGGCGGCGTCGGCTGTGGCTGGGCCACATCCATCTCCAACGGTATCGCCGCCATCGCCATGCTGATCTACCTGAACCGCAGCGAGACCTTCCGCCAGTTTCATCTGATTGCCGATTGGGTGAAGCCCGACTGGGCCGGCATTCGCTACATCCTGCGCATTGGCGTGCCCATCGGCTTCACCATCTTCGTGGAAGCCAGCATGTTTGCAGTAATTGCACTGTTCCTGGCACCGCTGGGGCCAGTGGTGGTTGCCGGGCATCAGATTGCCCTGAATGTGGTATCGCTGCTGTTCATGCTGCCGCTGAGCGTCGGCATGGCGCTGACCCTGCGGGTGAGCTTTCTGGTAGGTGCGCGGGCCCCGGATTCCGCCCGGCTCATCTCCCGCAGCTCGCTGATTCTGGCCTCGGCCATCGCCCTGCTGTTTGCCACCCTGCTGTTCGTGTTCTCCGGCGCGATTGCCAGCCTGTATTCCGGCGATGCCGAGGTTCAGGCGGTCACCATTCGGCTGCTCACCTTCGCCGCCATGTTCCAGATTGCCGATGTTATCCAGGTAACCTGTATCAGCGCCCTGCGTGGCTACAAGGACACCCGCATTCCCATGTTCATCATGCTGTTTTCGTTCTGGGGGGTGGGCCTGCCGCTGGGGTATGTACTGACATTTACCGACTGGCTGTGGCCGGCGCTGGGCGCTGCAGGCTTCTGGGTAGGACTAACCGCCGGACTGACCTCCGCCAGCCTGTTACTCGGCTGGCGCCTGTTTCGTTTTCAGCCACCAACACCCGTTGATGAAGATACTCAGCCTGCAGCCGTGGGGACCGGCTCCGGCATGAGCTGACCGATCTCCTCAGCGTAGACAATCCGGTCGCGCCCGGTTTCCTTGGCGGTGTACAGGGCATTATCGGCCCGGGCCAGCCAGCTATCCACACTCTCGCCATGGCCCAGCAGGGCCACACCAAATGAGGCGGTTACCGGCCCACCGGGGTGTTTCATGTATTTGCGCAATACCTGCTGAAGATTGTTCATCACCGCACGCAGATTCACGCCATCAACACCTGGTAGCAGTAATACAAATTCCTCACCACCGTATCGGAACAGCTGATCGGAACGGCGGGTATTGCTCTCCAGCAGGGCCACCAGCTCGGTGAGCACATCGTCACCTACACCATGGCCATACTCATCGTTGATCTTCTTGAAGTGGTCGATATCCAGCAACACCAGAGCGTAGGGCAGGCCGGAACGCTCGGCATTCGCAGCGGCCACATCCAGCTCTTCATCCATGGAACGGCGGTTCTTTACGCCGGTCAGCGGGTCGATGGTGGCCAGTTGCTCCAGGCGCCGACGCTGGCTATGGTTGCGGTGGGCAAAAACATAGGCGCAGACACTGACCACCACTGCGGTAGAGGAGAATGACCACATCTGCTCCTGGCTGCTGAAGGCCAGCCCAACCACCATCATCGCCAGGATAGCGGACAGGTTAATACCCACCGCAATTCTCGGGCCGACCAAGAAGAAGGTGGTTACCAGGCAGGGATACAACCAGAACAACCCCGGGTCACCCACAATGCTGCCAACCACCACAGCACCGTAGGATGAAATAATCGCCATGACCAGGCCCGTCCTGCGGGTATCCCCCGTTAACCAGGCGTAAGCCATACTCGTCGCAATACCGCCCAGAATCGCGCTATCCACCACGCCCGCCAGCAGGTTGCCCTGCATAAACCGCAGCACCGCAAACGGCGTGATGCCCACCAGCCCGCTGATGCCCAGCAAGGTAATGATGGATAAACGAAAATCGTTTTTCGGACGGTGAAACATGCTGCCCTGGATCCGACAAAAGTATTATTTAGCATCCAAGAGTAGCCCAAGCTTTTCAAACGGTCGTTCCAGGGCAACGATTCTTAACAAATCTACCACCAAAGGCGACATAATGTGACCTGCATCACGCTTTGCTTTTCTCTAATATTCCAATGTAATCCACTTTATAATCGTCCAGGCAACGATCATTAGCTTCAAACCTATTGGCCAGTCATACTATCGCGCACCGGCTGCAGATTCAGGAACATTGTGTCTAACTCACTGATAAGAATAGCCCCCGGGGCACTCACCATAGGCAAGCCACTGCCCTGGGATGTTTTCGACTCAGAAGGCAATATTCTTCTGCGTCAGGGCTATGTGATTCAGACCAACAGCCAGCTCGAGCAGCTGTTTGAAAGAGGGCGCTTCAAGCCCCGAAAGATCGAGCGGCCGAAAGAGGAAGCGTTTGAAGACCTGCGCCAACGGAATCCGTTTGCGGAATACGGTGACCTGCTGACCACGCTGGAAACCACGCTCAAGGCCATTACCTCAGAAGACCCCACCGCCCAGAAGCGCCTGCTGGGCCTGTGCCGGATGCTGGATAAAACCTGCCAGGAAGCTCCCGACGCCAGCCTGGCGCTGGTGCACCTGTACTCCATCGGCCCCACCATCCATGAACAGATCCTGTTCTACGGCATCCTGTGCCATTTCATCGCCCGCCAGTTCGGGCTGGAGGAAAAGCGAGCCACCGTGTTGACCGCTGCCGCGCTCACCGCCAACCTTGCGCTGGTGCCAGTGGCCGACCAGCTCAACGCCTCCAACAAGGTGCTCACGGACGACCAGCGCGCGGTGATTCGCAAACACCCCCTGCGCAGTATCGACGCGCTGAAGTCTGCCGGCATCAGCAACAAGCTGCTACTCCGGATTATTGCCCAGCACCACGAGCAGGCGGATGGTTCAGGTTATCCGGAGGGCCTCAGTGGCGGGGAAATCCTGCCAGAAGCGGAAATTCTGGCGCTGTCTGAACGCTATGTGGCGATGATTACCAAACGGGCCTATCGCAACCGGATGAACATCACCGAGGCCCGCAAACTCATCGCCACCCTGGCAGATGGCAAGTTCCGGCCGGCCATTCCGCGTTCATTGCTGCTGGTACTGGGCGATCATCCCCCGGGCATGCTGGTCCGGCTGGTCAACAACGAGGTGGGGGTGGTTACACGCCGGGCGGATCGAACCCGGGGACCTTTCGTGAAGGCGATATTCGGCCCCCGAGGCAACCGCTACAGCGGCACCGTTGAGCGCGATACCAGCCTGCTGGAATACAACATTCGAGCGCCGGAAGAGCCCGAGATCATGCCATCCATGGATTTCAGCATGCTCTGGGGCTTCCGCTCCTGAATCAGATCAGCCCAAGTGCCCGGGCATGATGGTTCAGGTGATCGTCAATGAACGAGGCGATAAAGAAGTAGCTGTGGTCATAGCCCCGATGCATACGCAGGTTCAGGTGATGATGAAATTTCTCACACACATCGGCCAGGGCATCCGGATTCAGCTGGCTGTCCAGAAACTCATCGGCCGTACCCTGGTCCACCAGTAGCGGCAGCCGTTCCTTTGCCGTCGGAATCAACACAGTGGCATCCCAGGCTTCCCACGCCGACTGATCGTCACCCAGGTATCCGCTAAACGCCTTCTGGCCCCAGGGGCAGGCCATGGGGTTGGCAATTGGAGCAAAGGCCGATACCGACTTGTAATACCCCGGGTTCTTCAAAGCCGCAATCAGAGCCCCGTGCCCGCCCATCGAATGGCCACTGACCGAACGTTCGCCGTTCAGCGGCAACTCGTTTTCCACCAGCTGCGGCAGCTCCTTGACCACATAATCATACATCCGGTAATGCGGCGCCCAGGGCTGCTGGGTCGCGTTGACATAGAAACCGGCTCCGGAGCCAAAATCATAGCTGTCATCCTCGCCGGGCAGATTCACGCCTCGGGGGCTGGTATCCGGGCAGACAATGGCCAGGCCCAGCTTTGCAGCGAGTTTCTGGGCGCCGGCTTTCTGCATGAAATTCTGATCGGTGCAGGTGAGGCCCGACAACCAGTACAGCACCGGCACCTCTTTGGCCTGAGCACCCAGCGCCGCAGGAGGAAGAAACACCGCAAATTCCATGTCGCACTCCAGGGTAGCGGAGGTATGGCGATAGCGGCGGTGTTCTCCGTCGAAACAGACGTTGGTGGATAACAGGTCCATAGATCCCCCCCGGAGTTAAGGATGTGGTTAGCGATCAGTCTTCAGCCCCGGCATAGCTGGGTTTGTCGATACTGAAACCGGACTTGGCAAATTCCGCAAGAATGGCAGTACGCGTTACGATACCAACCAGCTTGCCATGATCAACCACCGGGTACACTTTTGGCTTACCGGCCCCAAGATTCTGGGCCAGATCCACCACCGACATGTCCGGCGATACCGTCATCGGCTGCCGGAACATCACGTCATCCACAATGGGATCACCTTCGTGGTGGTAGTTGCTGACCAGCAGCGAGTGTATACAGTCCTGTTCCGAGACAAAGCCCAGCACACGGCGATGATCATCCACCACCGGCAAACCGGTAACATGATTGGCCAGCAGGGCTTTCACCACCCTGGTGACCGGCGTACCACAGCGTATCGGTTCAATGTGGTTCCACATCACTTCAGATATTTTCAATGAGCGCATCGACAACTTCCTTTCAGACAGAATAACGGTGCCCGATTGAGCACTTCCATACCCTAAACATAGGCAAAGCACACAGAAATGAAAAACCGGCGTTATGAAAACGGTTTACATCGGATAATTGTCGACTAAACTCAATGGGTTATGCCCTTTCAGGGCTCAATAATCCTGATTCATCCGTGGTAAACAGTGGGAGAACCCATGGAAGCCATTTCCAATTTTGTAAGTGAAATCAACGGACTGGTATGGGGCCCTCCCATGCTGGTGATGATTCTGGGCGTCGGCCTGTTTCTGAGTATTGGCCTGAAATTGATGCCGATCATGAAACTGGGGGCCGGTTTCCGCCTGATGTGGAGCGGCCGGGCCCGCGGTGACGAGGACGACGGCGATATTCCCCCGTTCCAGGCCCTGATGACTGCACTGTCTGCCACCGTGGGTACCGGTAACATTGCCGGTGTTGCCACCGCAGTCTTCCTCGGCGGCCCCGGAGCGCTGTTCTGGATGTGGCTCACAGCCCTGGTAGGCATGGCCACCAAATATTCAGAAGCCGTTCTGGCGGTTCGCTTCCGGGAAGTGGACGAGCGCGGCAACCACGTGGGCGGCCCCATGTATTACATCCGTAACGGCCTTGGCAGCAAGTGGGCCTGGCTAGGCATCCTGTTTGCGGTGTTTGCCTCTGTGGCCGCCTTTGGCATCGGTAACACGGTTCAGGCCAACTCCGTCGCCGATGTGCTGGAAACCAATTTTGGCCTGCCCCACTGGGTAACCGGTGTGATCCTGATGGTACTGGTGGGCATGGTACTGATTGGCGGTATCAAGCGTATCGGCCAGGTAGCCAGTGCGCTGGTGCCGTTTATGGCTGTGTCCTATGTGCTGATTGGCCTGATCGTACTGGCCATCAACGCCAACCAGATTCCGGAAGCCATCAGCATGGTATTCAGCTATGCCTTCAGCCCGGCTGCAGCCGAGGGCGGGTTTGCCGGTGCTGCAGTCTGGGCAGCCATCCGCTTTGGTGTGGCCCGGGGCATCTTCTCTAACGAAGCAGGTCTGGGCTCTGCCCCCATCGCCCACGCGGCAGCACAAACCAAAAACCCGGTCAAGCAGGGCATGGTGGCCATGCTGGGCACCTTCATCGACACCATCATTGTCTGTTCCATCACTGGTCTGGTGATCATCACCTCCGGTGCCTGGACGTCCGGTGAAACCGGTGCCGCACTCACGTCCCTGGCCTTTGAAACCGGCCTGCCGGGCTTTGGTAACTACGTGGTGGCGATTGCCCTGGCGATCTTCGCGTTCACCACCATCATTGGCTGGTCTTTCTACGGCGAGCGCTGTATTGAATTCCTGTTCGGTGTGAAGGCCATTCTGCCTTACCGGGTACTGTGGATTGTGGCCATTCCGGTGGGCGCCACCATCAACCTGGGCTTTATCTGGCTGGTGGCCGACACCCTGAACGCCATGATGGCACTGCCCAACCTGATCGCCCTGCTGCTGTTGAGCCCGGTAGTGTTCCGACTGACCAGGGAGCACTTCGAGAAGCAGAAGGCTCTGGGCGTGGAGTAATACCCTGTCTATGCAAGACGCTCACAAGGATGTGAGCGATCCGTTGGATGCGCCAGATCAAGTCCCCCTTGTAACTGGCGCATCCATCACCACAGTTACTCGTATACACTGATCAGACAACAACGGCGGGCAACGCCGGCGCAATACACGAATTTGCCAACAACCGTGTCGAAGGAGATTAAGTATGAGTCTGCGTCTTGGAGATACTGCACCCGATTTTGAACAGGATTCCACCGAGGGCCGCATTCGCTTTCACGAGTGGCTAGGCAATAGCTGGGGCGTGCTGTTTTCCCACCCGGCCGACTTCACCCCGGTGTGCACCACCGAGCTGGGCCTGACTGCCAAGCTCAAAGACGAGTTTGCCAAGCGTAACGTCAAGGCCATTGCCTTGAGTGTCGACCCGGTCGATTCTCACCACGACTGGATCAAGGACATCAACGAAACTCAGGGCTGCACGGTCAACTTCCCGATCATTGCAGACCACGACCGCCAGGTGTCCGAGAAGTACGACATGATCCACCCGAACGCCAACGACAGCCTGACCGTGCGTTCGCTGTTTATCATCGACCCGAACAAGAAGGTTCGACTGATCATCACCTACCCGGCATCCACCGGTCGTAACTTCAATGAAGTGCTGCGGGTAATCGATTCCCTGCAACTGACCGACGAACACCGCGTGGCCACACCCGGCAACTGGGAGAGTGGCAGCGATGTGGTGATTGTGCCGTCCCTGCAGGATGAAGATGAGATCAAAAAACGCTTCCCGAAAGGCTACAAAGCCGTGAAGTCCTACCTGCGGATGACACCAGACCCACGTGCTAACTGGAGTGGTGACTGATCCACTCTGTTGCGTTGAAGTTATCGGAGGGCAGGTTCAAACCTGCCCTCTTCACCGGCACTTACCAATGTGCCGGTACCTGCCCTTCCCGGATCCTCTGAGGATGATCTCCGACATCGACCCGCGCCAATTCAGTCGCAGTATCGATATCAATCACTGACATCTGGTCGGTACCGCTCCAGGAGACGTAACAACGGTCGCCCGCTTCATTGGTCGTTACCCAATAAGGCTTCTCGCCGAGGCCAGTCAGTAACTGATAATCAAACGTTTCGCGGTCCACGATCGCCAGGTAATCACTCATCGTACCTGCCACACACAGAGCATCTCCGTCGCCATTCATGGCAATGCCGTGGTGAGCCGAATCATTGATGTAGAGTTCCCGGGGCAGGTCCGGCACAAGATTGGGTAACTCGGCCAATCGGGTGACCACGCCTTCTTCCATGTCGTACTCCACGAAGCCGTGCAGGAACGACAACTGAAAATAGAAGAAACGTTCATCCGGAGTATGAGCCATGGGCCGGATGGCCGGGCTCAGCTTGCCCAGGCCGGCCGCCTTCAACTTATCGGCAAAATCGAACTGTTCAATGATCTCCAGTGAGTTGGCATCCACCACCTGAAAGCGGCGCTCACCCTTGGTGAAATCCAGCAGATTCTTGTCCAGCGGTGTGAATACATGGCCAATGCTGGCGTGGTAGATCTTGCTGCCATCCCGGGAATAGACATTTTCATGGGGAGAATTCCCGGTAGGGAAGCGACCAATCTCGTTCCCGGTATTCACATCCAACACGTGAACCACATTGCCGGTAGAGGCCGAAACGGCGACCCGGGTGCCGTCTGGCGACAGAGCCATGTGATCGGAACGGTAACCCTCCACCTGAAAACGCCAGGCGATTTTCCCGGTCCCGGTTTCGATGGCAACCACATCGGCAAAACTCGGGCGGGAGACAATCAGCAGCCGGCCATCCGGAGAACTGTACATATCGTCCACATACTGATCGTTACCTTCGCCAATCAGGTAACGTACCGCTTTAAAGAACACGAGTCGTATCGGGTTGAAGAGAATTTCAGTCATACGTTGGCGCTTGTCGGGGATGCCATTGATGCGCCCCAGGCTGGTATAGGTCTCGGCATCAATCACATCGATCATGCCTTCCCAGTTGTTGCCAACAAAAATGACATCACGCGTGTTCTCCTGGGCCACTGCTGGTGTACCGGCCAGCGCAAGAGACGACGCAAGCAGCAATGCCTGAATACCGCGGCGGGCGCGAGGCTGCTTCATTCGTATCATGGTGAGCTCTCCGAACTATTGTTTTTGCTATTTATCAACTCGGCGAACACTTGTACCTTTTTTGATCAATCGCGCACATGACGCAAGCGACAGCAGCTGCGTCATTTCGGTCAATTCCAGGTATAAAAAAAGGACAGGTTTTACCCTGTCCTTTCGTGAGTGAGGCTTAACTGCCGGTATCAGAACGCCGGAACAACCGCACCTTCATACTTCTCCATAATGAAATCCTTCACCGCATCTGATTTCAACGCATTGGCCAGCTTCTGCATGGCTTCGCTGTCCTTGTTGTCCGGACGGGCGACCAGGATGTTCACGTACGGAGACTCGGAGCCTTCGATCACCAGAGCATCTTCAGACGGGTTCAGGCCCGCTTCCAGCGCGTAGTTGGTGTTGATCAGCGCCAGGTCCACCTGGTTCAGGATACGCGGCAGGGTCGCCGCTTCCAGTTCCTTGAAGTCCAGGTCTTTGGGGTTGTCGGCAATATCACGCGGGGTCGCAGTGATCTTGCTTTCGTCCTTCAGGGTAATCAGGCCCGCTTTCTGCAGCAGCAGCAGAGCACGTCCACCGTTGGTGGGGTCGTTGGGGATGGCTACAACCGCACCTTCTTTCAGCTCGTCCAGAGACTCGATCTTGCTGGAGTAGGCGCCGAACGGCTCCACGTGAACGCCGGTCACAGTCACCAGGTTGGTGCCACGGCCGTCGTTGAACTCATCCAGGTACGGCTGGTGCTGGAAGAAGTTGGCATCCATACGCTTCTGATCAACCTGGATGTTGGGCTGCACGTAGTCGGTGAACACCTTTACATCCAGCTCCACACCCTGTTCCGCCAAGGCCGGCTTCACGAATTCCAGCAGCTCGGCGTGGGGTACCGGAGTCGCGGCCACGGACAGTTGTTCTGCCGAAGCAGCGGTCGAGAAGGTTGCAACAGCGGCCAGGGCCACCAGAGTTTTCTTCAGGTTCATAACAAATCTCCTGCGTTAATTATTTACGGCTGAAATACAGAACCAGGCGATCGCCCGCCATCTGCAACACCTGCACAAAGATCACCAGCAGGGCCACAGTAATCACCATGACGTCGGTCTGGAACCGCTGGTAACCGAACCGGATTGCCAGGTCACCAAGGCCGCCGCCACCAATAACGCCAGACATGGCTGCGTAAGACACCAGAGTAATGGCCGTTACCGTAATGCCCGCGATAATGCCGGGAAGTGCCTCCGGCAGCAAGGCACCAAAGATGATCTGTCGGACATTCGCACCCATGGCCTGGGTTGCTTCAATAATGCCCCGGTCCACCTCCCGCAAGGAGGTTTCCACCAGGCGGGCAAAGAACGGAGCACCACCGGCCACCAACGGGGGAATCGCGCCGGCCACACCCAGGGAGGTGCCGATCAGCATTACCGTGAACGGGATCATCACAATCAGCAGGATGATGAAGGGCACAGAGCGCAGCACGTTCACAATAAACGACAGGATGGCGTAGGCCACCGGCTGTTCCAGCAACTGACGCTTGCCGGTCAGGAACAACAGCACACCTATGGGCAAGCCAATCAATACGCTGAACAACAGCGACATGCCCACCATCACCAGGGTATCCCAACTGGCCCAGCCAATTTCGGCCCAGTCCACGTTCCCCATAAGGCTTTCCATCAAGGCTTCCATCAGCGCACCACCTCCACATGAACTTCAGCGGCTTCCAGCGCTTTCATGGCGACCTCCAGATCGCCGCCCACCAACGACAGGGTCAACTGGCCGTAGGGCGTGTCCTTGATGTGATCAATCCTGCCCGAGAGAATACTGAAATCCACACCGGATTCCCGGGCAACACTACCAAGCAACGGTTTGTACGTGGATTCCCCCTTGAACGTCAGTCGCAGAATACGACCCTCGGCTTTCTGCAGATCTTCCTGCAACTCATCGCGATCGACGTTTTCGCTTTCGAACACAAAATCCCGGGTGGTCGGGTGCTGGGGGTGCAGAAAGACTTCACTGACCGGCCCCATTTCCACCACACGGCCGGCATCCATCACCGCCACCCGGTCACAGACACGGCGCACCACATCCATCTCGTGGGTAATCAGCACAATAGTCAGGCCCAGTTCCTTGTTGATGTCCGCCAGTAGCTTCAGTACCGACTGGGTGGTTTGTGGGTCCAGGGCGCTGGTGGCTTCATCGCACAGCAAAATAGTCGGTCTGCAGGCCAGAGCGCGGGCAATGCCTACCCGCTGTTTCTGCCCGCCAGACAACTGGGACGGATATTTGTTGGCATGATCGCTCAGGCTCACCCGTGCCAGCAGCTCATCCACCCGACTGCGAATTTCAGCCTTGGAATAAATGCCCGCCAGCTTCATCGGGAAGGCAATATTGTCAGCCACCGTCTTGGACGACAGCAGATTGAAATGCTGGAAAATCATGCCCACTTTGCGTCGGAAGGCCCGCAACTCTGCGGCGCTGTAGCGGGTGATGTCCTCGTCGTCGATCAGGATGCGACCGCCGGTGGAGGGTTCCAGTTTGTTGATCAGTCGGACAAGGGTCGATTTGCCCGCGCCGGAGTGGCCGACGATGCCGAACACCTCACCGGTCTCAATGGTCATACTGGTGGGATGCAGCGCGGGGATCGCCCGGCCAGCCACCTGGTACGACTTTTCTACCTGGTCAAATACAATCACGATCAGTGCCTGCAGATGCGTCGTTAAAAACCGGCGATTATAGCCTATTCAGCAGTCAAACCCGAATCCCGCCCGGTGGCCGGCAGGTGGGTAGTTGCCCTTACACCAAAAGGTACCTGACAGACCCGCACCCAGGTCAGCACGGTCAGCCGGGCCATCACGCTGATCGGCTTTGATGCCGTGAAGTCCATGGCGATTCATGCCGCGGTACAGGCCCGCTGTCTGATGCCCAAACGCACCGAGCACGCCCTTGAAGAAGTCTTTATCGGCGATTTGCTGATGAACATCGGCGAGACACCCGCCGCCATCCGTGACCAGCTCAAGGTGAATGCCCAGGAGGCCACCAAAGTGGCGGTTTCTCTCGGCATCCCGCAAGTGACGGCCCTGCTGCCGGGCAACCAGGAATCGGCCCCCGACGCCCAGGCCATGGACTCCGATCTGCAACTGCAGATTCTGCGGGAGCTGACCCAGACCCTGGCGGAAAAACCGGACATTAACGAGGTCTGCCAGCTGGTAATCGAGGGCATTCACCGGGCCATCGGCATGCAGCGCGTGGCCCTGCTGATGACTGACCGCTCCGGCGAATTGCTGGTACCGCGCAAGGTAGGTGGCCGCGGCACCGAAGAATGGCGCGAGCACTTCATCATCAAGAAAGACGGCACCGGCCCACTCGGGCCACTGCTACCCCATGGCCCCTGCGCCGTCTATGAGCCTCGAAAGCAGACCGAGGGCGTACCCTACGACCGCTGACTGGGGAAAGTTCCGGCGTTGACAGGCTCGCTGAAAGCCAAGGGCCGGCACCAAGAAAGGTTAGTGCAGTGAACGCATCTGCCTTGGGTATAACGCCGCACTGACTTCGGGCTCTTCCAGCAGATCCGCCAGTTCCCGATCCACGTCGGTTTCCTCGCCCTCATCCGGCAGTGGCTCGAACAATGTGCTCAGCCAGGAGGCCACGGACGGCGCGTTGTCCCGATCGTAGTCAGTAGACAGCGCCTTGATCCGGCGGAAGCCGATAATGCGTTGGTGGCGCGGGTCGCGGATCTGCTCGAAACCCCGCCAGTAGATGCGATCACGGGTATGAAGTTGGACGAACAGGGTGTCGATGGGGCCGTTATCGTCATCCTGGGCATCGTCATCAGCCGCCACCTGCTCCGGCTCGGGCTGGCCTTCGGCCGGTTTGCGGCGGATGGTGGTCCAGGCCGGGTAGAGTACCGCGACCGCGTCGGCCTCCACATGTTCCCTGGCTGCTCTCAGAATAAGCCCCCAGCGAGCCTTGTCGGCATCGGTCTCCAGTGAGTTGATGGGAAGGTCGTAGCTCTGATCACTGGACAGGACAATCGCCATCATCGGGGCGTCCAGTTCCCCCATGGCTTCAGCCTGCGCTACGGATACCAGATCGTCGATTGCCATCGATTGGTTCATAAGATGCTCGCCTCCTCGATGCCATCAGGGTGGTCAGGAACCGGTGTCCCTGACTTACAGCATAGCCTGTTCCACATGGAAAGATAAACGTGGAGTTGGCCACCGCGGATCACAACCCCCGGAGAAGGTTTTTTCTTCAACGTCAGAAAGCATCCTCAAGGCGCTCGTAGTTACTGAACCACGGATTGGCCTCTTCCAGCTGGGCTGCAACCTGCAGCAGGCGATCTTCACCACCATGGGCGGCCCCGAACTGCACACCCACCGGCAGCCCCTCACGGGTCCAGTGCATGGGTACTGACATCGCCGGCGTTCCCGTGAGGTTGGCCAGCTGGGTGAACGGTGTCCTGGCCAGGCTTTCCAGGGCCATCTGGTCTACCTGTCCACTTCTGTGCACCAACTTTCCGGCTTTCAGGCCCAGCATCAGCCGCGCCACCAGCTTCAGGTGAGCAGGTGTATCCATTTGTCCGATCCGGGCCGGTAACTGGCCAGTGGTGGGACACAGATAAAGATCAAAACGATCGAAATAGGCCCCGAGGGCCCGGGCGAAATCGTTCCACTGCTGGCGCAGGCGAACATAGTCCGGCAGCGGCATGGTGCGCCCGAGCATGCCCAGCAGCCGGGTTTCCAGCTCAAAATCCCGATCGGTGGCGCCGAATTCGGTTTTCGCGCGCTCCATGAGGGCAGACACCTCACCGAAATACAGCGCCAGGTAGCAACGGGCAAGGGCGAGTCCATCGAATTCCGGGCGCGCGTATTCTACGTCGTGGCCCAGGGATTCTAGCAGGCGAGCCGTTTCTTCGACTGCGGCGACGCATTCCGGCGCCACCTCAGTGTCATAGGGTGACGAGGTAAATACGCCGATTTTGAGGCGGCCCGGTGACTGCTGCATCAGGTCCGCCCATGGGGCCGATGGCTGTGGAATGGTAAACGGGTCGCCACTGGCCGGGCCGGAAAGCACATCCAGCATCGCGGCGCTGTCCCGGACCGTGCGGGAAACCACATGATCGGTAGAAGCGCCGGTCCAGGCCTCACCAGCGTATGGGCCAACCGAAATCCGGCCCCGGGACGGTTTGAGCCCGAACAAGCCATTGTAGGCGGCCGGAATACGAATGGAGCCGCCGCCATCGTTGGCACCCGCCATGGGCACAATGCCAGCCGCGACCGCAGCACCAGAACCGCCGCTGGAGCCACCCGGCGTGCGCTCGGTATCCCAGGGGTTACGGCTGGGGCCCCACAACGCCGATTCGGTCACGGCCTTGAGGCCGAATTCCGGGGTTGCCGTGCGGCCAAGAAAAACCAGCCCGGCCTCCCGGGCACGGCGCACAAACTGGGAATCCCGCGTGGCCACGTTCTTCAGCAGAGCCCGGCTGCCGTATGTACACGGATGCCCGGCCTGTTCCTGTGCCAGATCCTTGAGCAACAAGGGCACCCCGGCGAAGGGGCCCTGTGCAGGAAAATCCTGATCCATGGCCTCCGCAAACTGCGGGTGGCAGATGGCATTCAGGCGCGGGTTCACGGCGCTGGCACGGTCGATAGCGGCCTCGGTCACTTCCCGGGAGGTGACTTCACCCCGGCGAATCAGATCGGCCAGGGCCGTGGCATCGTAACGGAGATATTCGGACGGTTTCATTGGCAACCCTGCTTGTTGTTCTTCGGCGAAAGTCCCCTGGACATTCCCGTTATAAACCGGAAACTCAGGAGCTTACGCCAATACCAGAGTGAGTTCCATGAGCCTGATCGTGTTTCCGGAAGCCCTGAGCACCAGCGTGATGGTGTTCCTGCTGATGGCTTCAGCGGTTACCTCCATGATAACCGCCACCCTGGGCGCAGGCGGCGGTGTCCTGCTGCTGGTACTGATGGCATCCTGGCTGCCAACGGCGGCGATCATTCCTGTGCACGGCATGATCCAGCTCGGTTCCAACAGTGGCCGGGCCATACTGACCCGGCATCATATCGACTGGAAGGTGATCGCCGCCTTCGCCCCAGGCGTGCTGGCAGGGGCCGCACTGGGTGCCTGGTTACTGGTGGATCTACCGGCTCATCTGTGGCAACTGAGCATTGCCCTGTTCGTGCTTTACCTGTGCTGGGGCCCCGGGTTGCCCAAGGCCTCTTTTGGCCCGTTCGGCGTGTTTATCGCTTCTGCCATCACCAGTTTCGTGAGTCTGTTCGTGGGCGCTACCGGCCCCCTGGTGGCGGCGTTTATCAAGCAGATTCACACCGATCGCTTCCGCACTGTCGCCACCTTTGGCACCGCCATGACCCTGCAGCACGCCCCCAAGGCCCTGGTATTCGGCGTGGCCGGTTTTGTGTTTTCGGAGTGGCTGCTCTTTATTCTGGCCATGATCGCCTGCGGCTTTGCCGGCACCTGGCTTGGATTGCACCTGCTTAAATCCATCAATAACCGGTGGTTCCACACCGCCTTCAACCTGGTACTTACCCTGCTGGCGTTCCGCTTGCTCTGGCAGGCAGCGCGTTCTGCTGGCTGGCTTGGCTAAGGCCGGTCGCCTTCGTCCGGCAATGCAATCGATACTACGCAGTTCCGGCCCCGGGATTTGGCGATGTAGCAGCCTTCATCAGCCCGTGCCATCACCTCTTTCGGGCCGTTGTCGTGAGCTGAAACCGGCGTCAGGCCAATACAGACGGTGACGCCGAACTTGCGACCATCATGTGTGATTTTCAACGCCTGGACCTTTGTCCGGATACTTTCAGCCAGAGTTTCTGCCCGCGCCATACCACAGGCTGGCAACAAAACAGCGAACTCATCACCCCCGAGGCGGGCTACTGTATCCGACTGGCGCACGGCCTGTTTGAACACATCCGCCAGCCGTTTCAGCAGTTCATCGCCAACCAGGTGCCCCCCCTCATCATTGACGGGTTTGAAGTGGTCCAGGTCAATCATCATCAGCACCGCCGGAACCTCTCGCTGGGGTGCATCGGCCAAAGCTTTGAGCAATGAAGCGGTAAACGCCCGCCGGTTCAGCAACTGGGTCAGCGCATCGTGGGTGGCCTCCCAGGACAATCGCTCCTCTTCCCGCCGGCGTTCGCTGTCATCCCTGAGCACAAACACCAGCCGTTCCTGCCGCTCTCCTTTGCGCATATGCAGCATGGTCAGATCGATGTCGTAGATCCGGCCCTCCAGGTTTTCCAGGGTTACGTAGCGATTGTCGATTTCGTTTCCGGCCAGAAAGGTGTCGTAAACCAGTTCTTCATTATCGTGGCGGATGGTGACGGATTCGAAAAAGTTATGGCCAACACAGTCATCGTCCAGCGCCAGAAAACTGCAGCCAGCACCGTTGGCGTAGCGGATAGCGCCTTCGGTATCCACCATGAGCACCCCTTCCTGAAGCACATCAAGAATCGAATCCGCCCGCTGCTGTTCCTCGCGAATGGCCCGTTCAAAGCGCATTTCCTGAGTCACATCCCGGACGGCGGTAATGGTACCAATAGCCTGGTCCGGCAGGTCGATCACCGAGGTAATGACATCCACCCAGACATAACCGGGCAGACGATGGGTTAGCAACCGTAGCCGGCTCCTGAAAAAGCTGCGGCGTACCAGAACATTGCGCCACCCTTTCATGGCCTTGTCCCGATCCTCGCTGGCCACCGTTTCAATCAGATAGCGATGGCGGAGCCAGTCCTCGGGGCGCCCCACAATATCCAGAAACGCCGGGTTCACGAACTCTATACGGCCCAGGATATCCGTGTGTACGATGCCGATAGGTGCATTGCTGGTGAGGGACCGGAAGAAGGCCTCGCGTTCGGCCAGTGACCGGAAAATCTCATCCCGTTCCTGCCGCACCTGGTTGAAGACTTTGGCAACGTTGCGGATCTCCGACCCGCCCACCTCAGAAACAGGCTCCTCACGCTCACCAGTGTGCCGCTGATATATCTGAACCCCGAGATTGCGCAACGGCGCCAACAACCGGTAGAAGATCCAGAAAGCCAGGGGCGCCAGTATTGATACTACCGCCAGCAACGCCCAACTGAAGCCACCGGTCATCCTCAGTGCCGGAGCAAAGGCCTCACGCTCGGGCCAGACAGCGGCCACAAACCATGGCACCAGCGCCATTTGCGCATAGCCGGTTATGGTCCCGGTTTTCCGGCCTGGATGATCGTGGGATGTGCCCTCGAAACCGGACATCGCCTGCAGTAAAGAGGGGGATGATTTGCTTACGGGCACCATCACCTCTCCCGACAGACCATCAGCAAGTACGATGCCGTTTTGCGTTATCAGGCGCAAATAGCCGGTCTGGCCCACCCGGACACTGGCAAATTCACTCATGAAATTATCGCCCTGCAGCAGAATCAGCCCGCCAATCATGCCGATGAATCGCTGGTTTGCATCAAACAGGGGCGCAGCCACCATAACGCCGGGCTGCTCATCAATTACGGTGATGTAGGGAGCGCTGATAATGGGCGACATCCGGCTGACCAGATCGGTGAAGTAGGGGCGCTGCGAGGCATTAAAACCGGGTACGTAATACGACGCCGGGGAAGCTGCCAGTAACCGACCATCGGCATCGAGAATAAAGGTGGCATCGAAAAGCTGGAGCAGGGCATCCTGATTACGCAGCAAAACCCGGGCCCGATTTTCCAGCACGATCTCGGTAGAGCGGAAGCCTTCGGCCACCAATGTCAGTACATCCAGTCTTTCCGACAGCTTCAGATCCAGTTCCCTGGCGACCATTCCGGCAATGGTTTCTACTTGACCATACGCCATGTCCTCCAGCTCGGCCCGACTGAGCAGCCACCCGATGGCCGCAATGACAACCGCGGATGTCGCCACAAACACCACTACCAGGGCGACGGCTCGGTTGACCAGGCTGCCGAACCATTTTCTGACCAAATTAATCACTCCCGCTGCTCAGGCTCTCAGGCTCTGGGCGCCCATCACGAACACCAGATAGTTGCAAACGTCACCGAAAGTCTAACAAAGGCGGGCGGATACGTCAGATCGAGACTTGAAATTCTACTGATAATCGTTATTATTTAGGTCTATTTTCGTCTCGCCGGGAATATCTGTATGGATTCCATCACTGCCACTTCTGCATCGCTGTTCGACCAAGGGCCACTCGGCCAACTGGTCGAAATGGGCGGCCCAGTCATGATCGTACTGATCGCCATAGCTGCCATTGGCGTGATCACGTTCTTTTACCTGATGCTGTTCGGAGCCTTCTATGCCCCGCGATTTACCCGAAAGTTGCGCTACCTGGTTCAGCAATGGCAGGCATCCCCGGCCCAGACTTCCCCGGAAAAGATCAGAGCCGACGCCGGCTTGCTCGGGCGCACCAATCCGCTGATGCATCTGCTGGTCAACACCATGACCGCCAGCAAGAGCAATCCGAATATCAGTGCTGTAAGGGAAACCGCCGTAAGGGATGCGCAAGCGGCGCTGGAACCTTTCGAGGCACCGTTAAAAATCATCGAAGTGATTGCCGCCCTGGCCCCCTTGCTGGGCCTTCTGGGTACCGTAATGGGCATGATGGAAGCATTCAGCGCGATGGCGGCGACCGATGGTCGCGCCAACGCCAGCCAGCTGTCCGGTGGTATCTATGAAGCGTTGACCACGACGGCCGCAGGCCTGGTAGTGGCCATTCCTTTTGCGGCGCTGGCGGCCTGGATCGAGTTCCGTCTGCGCCGGATTCACAAAACCATCAACAGTGCCCTTGTCAGCGTCTTCAACGTGTTGCCTGGCGACGAAACGGCCACAGCGGCAGACGTGGCCACACCGGCAGCCGAGCCCCGCCCTGAGAGGGCAGCAGAGGCGGACCGGAGTTATTCGGTCGGCGATAATCAGCGGCTGGCACATGCAGCTGGTTGACCCCCGGCCAAACCGCCCGATCCCCATCCGGATAACACCACTGATCGATGTGGTGTTCATCCTGTTGGTGTTCTTTATGCTTACCACCCGGTTGTTACCGGTAGATTACCTGGAACTGGCGAACAATACCGGCCAGCAGAGCAGTGCCACAGGCGCCCCCCTGCCAGAGCTCAGGGTCAATGCCAATGGCACGGTACGCTGGAAGAAGAAAGACTTCGACCTGGCGCAGCTGCTGTCGACGCTGAACGCTGAAGGGGTAAGCGAAGCCAATCTCGCCACTACGCCCGATACCAGCCTGGCCCATTTCACCCGGACCCTCAGTGCGCTGGATAACGCCGGCATTGAACCTCACTGGAAGCGTACAAACACGCCTGACTCATGACAGACCTGGTTCCACCTCCATCAACCTCCGGCAAGGGCCTTCTGGAACGTGTTGAAGATGCGTTGCTGCCCTTGATCAATCTGGTGTTTCTGCTGCTGATGTTTTTCATTGTAGCGGGACAACTTACCAACGAACCGCTGCCAGAACTGCCTGGTACCGAGCAGAGTCCGGAACAGCAGGCACCCGAGGCCGACATGATGGTTCAGGCCGATGGCCAATGGCAGGTCGAAGGCAAGCACCAGACCCGCGAGAGTCTGCTTGCCGCGCTTCCGGCTCCGGATGAGAACGTACCCTTGAAGATTGCGGCGGATCAAAGCCTGACCATGACCGAGCTGGAGGACTTGCTCAGGATTCTGGAAGAGGGCGGTTATTCGGAAGTTCTGCTGCTCACGGAGCCTGCCACATGACAACAGCAGGTCGGCTACCCAAGGCCCTGTTCCTGATCATCGCCATGATCGCAACCGCCCTTGCAGCAATCCTGGCCACGCCCGAGGAAATCCTGGAGATGCCGGTTCTGGGCGACAGTGCCGTGAACACCGCCCCCGCAATCAAGATCAATCTCGCCGGCAGGAAATCGGTAGAGCCAAAGCCGGAGGTCGCGCCGGAGCCAGAACCGCAGCCCAAGCCAGAACCCAAACCAGAGCCCAAACCAGAGCCAAAGCCGGAACCGAAACCTGAACCCGTGCCAGAACCAGAACCTGAGCCAATACCAGAACCTGCCCCCACACCGCAGGAGCCAGAATCCAGTCCCACCGAGGCCGTGGCAGAAAGCCCAGAACAACCTCAGGGCGAAGAAGCGGACAGTAACACCAACCAAAGCGCGGTACCTTTACAGAATGCCGGTCAGTCATCACAGGTAGACAGCTACCTGAGCAAGCTCAGCCGGCACCTGGCGCGCTATTACGAGTATCCTCGCCGTGCCCGCCGGCTAGGCCAGGAGGGTACACCGGTGATTGTCTTCGAGTTCCGGCGCGATGGCTCGCTGGTGGAACACTCGCTGCGCGACAGTTCCGGGCACTCATTGCTGGACGATGCTGCTTTGGCCATGCTGGCGCAAGCTGCGCCACTGCCAGCCGTGCCGGACTCCATGCGCGGCAAGTCCTTCACTTACGCTCTGCCAGTCCGTTTTAATCTGCGCTGACTCACTCCCTGCCAGGCACCAAGGAAAGGCAGGGCGCACTCTGCCGGTGCGCCGACCAGCACGGCAGGCACGAAACCGCAACCGATACCCTCACTCAACCTGTTGATTCTTAAATCAAACCCTGAAAGCTCCCAACACTGGCACACTCTCTGCTCAGACATCCTCAGCAGATAGCCTGTTCATCTTCATTCAGGCTGCCCGCGCACATTCTGTTCAGACGACGGCGTCTACTCATTCCAGCCCCTACCGGGCAGGCAATGAGGGCGCCGTTTTTTGTTGGCTCCAGATAACCAGAAAGCGATCAGGGGAACACACTATGTCTTACATCATGCCTTCGGAGTTCGTCACCAAGATGGTGGACGCCGGTGAATCAAAAATATACATGGCCACCCGGGATGTCCTCATCCGGGCCTTTATGGCCGGGGCCATCCTGGCACTGGCGGCGGTATTCGCCATTACCGTCGGCGTACAGACCGGCAGTCCGCTGGTCGGCGCACTGCTGTTTCCGGTCGGGTTCTGCATGCTTTATCTGATGGGGTTCGACCTGCTCACCGGGGTGTTCATGCTGACCCCACTGGCCCTTCTCGACCGACGCCCCGGGGTGGATACCCGCGGCATCCTTCGAAACTGGGGCTGGGTGTTCCTGGGTAACTTCGGCGGCGCCCTGACGGTTGCCACCATCATGGCCTTTGTTTTCACCTACGGTTTCAACACCGAAGCCGGAGTGGTCGGGGACAAAATTGCCTCTATCGGCAAGGCCCGTACCCTGGGTTATGCCGAACATGGTGTGGCTGGCTGGTTCACCATCTTCCTGCGGGGTGTACTGTGTAACTGGATGGTATCCATGGGCGTGGTGGGCGCGATGATCTCCACCACGGTCCAGGGCAAGGTACTGGCCATGTGGATGCCGATCATGCTGTTCTTCTACATGGGCTTTGAGCACTCCATCGTCAACATGTTCCTGTTCCCGTTTGCACTGATGATGGGCGGCGAGTTCAGTATCATGGATTACTTCATCTGGAACGAGATCCCCACCGTTCTGGGCAACCTGGTAGGTGGCCTGTCCTTCACTGGGCTGACGCTTTACGCCACCCACGTCCGCACCGCACCCAAGCGCACCCTGGCAACAGACTACCGCGAACCCGTCAGCGCCCGCAGCGCCTGATTACCACCAAGGCCCTGCCGGTGCCGCACACACCGGCGGGCTTCAGTGGCTCATATTCATGTCCAACTGCGAACAGCTCACGATAGAAGCCGGACAATTCAGCAGCGCCGGCCGGAAACCCGCCAACCAGGATTTCCATGGCCTGCTGATACCCGACAATCACCAGCGCCACAGCAAGGGAATTGCGGCAGGGATTGCCGATGGCATCAGCTCCAGCAATGTCAGCCAGATCGCCAGTGAAGCGGCGGTGGCCGGTTTCCTGAGCGACTACTACTCAACCCCCGAGAGCTGGTCGGTGAAACAATCAGCCGAACGGGTGCTGAGGGCAAGCAATGCCTGGCTGCACGCCCAGACCCGACAAAGCCGATATCGCTATGACCAGGACCGGGGCTACGTCTGCACCTTCAGTGCCCTGGTTCTGAAATCCGCAACGGCGCACCTGTTTCATGTGGGAGACGCCCGTATCTACCGGCTTCAGGGCAACACGCTGGAACAACTCACAACCGACCACCGGGTCTGGCTTTCGGCCGAGGAAAGCTGCCTGAACCGGGCTCTTGGGCTGAGCCCGCAACTGGATATCGAGTATCGCTGTCTCGCCCTGCACCGGAACGACGTGTTTCTGATGATGACCGATGGCGTTTACGAACGGCTCTCGGCCGGTGATATCACCCTTTGCCTTGCCGACAACGGGGACAATCTGGATCACGCCGCCCGGTCGCTGGCCCAACTCGCCCTGGAAAGGGGAAGTGAGGATAACCTGACGGTCCAGGTATTGCGGGTAACCCGGTTACCCTCTCGGACACAGGACACCAGCGCCCAGGAGGCCTACCGGGAACTGCCCTTCGCACCCGAGCCCACACCCGGTGAGGTGCTGGATGGTTACCGAATCATCAGGGCCCTGCATATCAGCAGCCGAAGCCACGTTTACCTGGCCAGGGATGAGAGGTCCGGGAAGCAAGTCGCAATTAAGTTCCCGGCGATGGAGTTGCGGCAGTATCCGGATGAGCTGGAGCGATTTGTCACCGAACGCTGGATTGCCCAGCGCGTGCAGAGCCCCCATGTGGTTGCCATCTTTGCCCCGGAGCGCCCGCAAAGCTGCCTGTATCTGGCTACTGACTTTGTAGAAGGTTGTACCTTGCGGCAATGGATGCTTGATCATCCGCAGCCAGACCTGGAAACCGTGCGACAACTGGCCGAACAGATTGCCCGGGGACTCAGGGCCTTTCACCGGCTGGAAATGGTGCACCAGGATCTGAAACCGGAAAATGTCCTGATCACACCGGATGGCCGGGCCATGCTGGTCGATTTTGGAGCTACCCGGGTCGCCGGTCTGGAAGAAACGGGCAAGCCTGCCGCTTGCAATCCGGTTGGAGCCGCCCTCTACTCGGCGCCGGAGCTCTTTCTAGGCGAACCCGGCAGCTGGCAGTCGGACCAGTACGCCCTGGGCGTGATTATCTATCAACTATTAACCGGGCGCCTGCCCTACCATACCGATGTACCCCGCATCCGCACTCGCAAACAACTACAGGCTCTGACATACCGGCCCGCCAGGGCCTGGCGTGAAGACCTGCCGCCGTGGCTGGATGCCACCCTGGCCCGGGCCACCCATCCGGAGCCCCATCGCCGCTACCCGGCGCTGTCGGAACTGCTCTACGAACTCCGACACCCTGGACGGGACTGGCGTGCCCGACACCATCCACCTCTCATGGAGCGGCATCCGGTGCGTTTCTGGCAAGGCGTCTCGGCCCTGCTCCTGCTGGCGCTATTAACCTCCCTGGCCGGTGGCTCCTGGAACTGAGCCTTGGGCCATTTATTGCCCGGCCAGCAAAAGCTCGCCCGCCCGCCAAGCAACGCCTTGCCCGAAGACACTCAGATATCGCCCGCAGGCCACGTAACCACTTGTTATATCAATACATTCAATAACTGGCACGGCGATTGTTATCTGTTATGCCGTCCAGGGAACATCCTTGGGACACTCATTCACAACATTGTCATGGAGCAGACTATGCCAACTCCTTGTTATATCAGCATCGAAGGCCAAACCCAGGGTAACATCACCGCTGGCGCGTTCACTTCCGATTCCGTAGGCAACATCTACGTTGAAGGTCACGAAGACGAAGTGCTGGTCCAGGAATTCAGCCACGTTGTTACCGTTCCAACGGATCCCCAGTCCGGCCAGCCTTCCGGTCAGCGTGTTCACAAGCCGTTCAAGTTCACTGCGGCCCTGAACAAAGCCACTCCGCTGATGTACAACGCCCTGGCTTCCGGCGAAATGCTGCCGAAGGTAGAGCTGAAGTGGTACCGCACTTCCGTAGAAGGCAAACAGGAGCACTTCTTCTCCACCATCCTGGAAGATGCCACCATCATCAACATCGATTGCAACATGCCCCACTGCCAGGATCCGGCCAAGGCCGAGTTCACCCAGCTGGTAGAAGTATCCCTGGCCTACCGTAAGGTTACCTGGGAACACGCTGTTGCCGGCACTTCCGGTGCTGACGACTGGCGTTCCCCGGTCGAAGCCTGATCCCTCAGGTTCGATCGCAGGAAAACGGCTGGCCCTCGGGCCGGCCGTTTTTGTTTTCACCAGCAAATTACTGGAAAATAGCTGCCTGACATTCGAGATCAAGCGCCACCGGTACATTTTGTGACCCCCACTCAATCGCAAACAGCAAGGCAGATTGGCACCCTCATGTGCCAGACCACCCGGGACATTCTCTGGACGCCGGCTGAAGGCTGGGTTCAGCAGGCAAATCCGGGCGCCGGGCTGGCATTGCGGGTCGGCTCGGGCCAGGCCACCTACCACCGTTTTGATCCTCGAAAGAAACAGCACCTGATTACCTACGGAGCCCGGATGATCGCCGCCAAGCATCAACCTGCCACCGCCCAGGGCTGGCTATCAAGCCGGGAGATCCGTGGCCGGGGTTATTTTGGGGGCGAGGTAACTGTGCTGAACCTGCTGGCGCATACCTGCTGCCATGAGTTTGCCCATTTGCTGCAGCACAGTGCCGGGCAACGGCATTACGGCTCCGTTCACAACCAGCATTTCTATGAGGCCCTGGACGATCTGCATCATAGCGGTGCAGCCGACGCTACCCGACGGCACCTGTCCGGGCTGGCCAGCGACTGCGGGATAGAGCTAGCCAGTACACCCTTTGAATTTCCGAGTCCCGCTGCGGAGTACCGGCGCTGGCAGGTGGGGGATTCGGTGGTGTTCGGGGATGGCCGGCGCGAGAAGCGGGGCCATGTGGTGCGCGTTAACCGCAAGACCTGCACGGTGACCGTCAGCCAGCATGCCCGGATCCTTCGCTACCGGGTGCCGCTGTCGCTGCTTAGGCGGGCGGCCGCGGCCTGACTCAGGCGGGTTCCCGAGCCCCGGTACGGGCCAGCAGGTCCTGGATCTCCGGCAGGCAGGAGCCACAGTTGGTGCCACACTTCAGGTGCTTACCCAGTGCTTCGGGGCTGGCCATGCCCTGTTCAATGGCCTGGGCAATCTGGTGCTCACCCACGCCAAAACAACTGCAGATAATCGGCCCTGACGCTTCCCCTTCCACTGTGCCTGCCGCCAGTAACGAGCGGCGTTGTTCCGGCGCCAGCTCACCTTTGCCAAAGCAACTGTCCAGCCAGTCCAGATCCGGCATGGTCTGGACACAGGGCTCAACCAGCAACACGGCGTCCAGTCGATCGCCACTAAGCCAGGCGGCCCGGTAGCGCTGTCTCGCTCGGTCTTCCATAACCAGTTCCGGTTCCCGCGAAAAACACCGGTGCCCCCAGTCCCGCCAGTTCATCTCGTGGCCACCGGCGAACCACCAGCCGTGACTGTGCGGCAGGCGCTGGCAGCTCCAGTAGGCAAGAGCGGTGTGGTCCAACGAGGCAAGGCGGGGATCACGCAGCAATAGCCTCGCCTGCCAGCGGGTCACCAGAGGCCGGATGGTCGCCACACCATGCTTGCCTTCTGGCTGACCGGAAATGGGATCCACAACCGGACGGATCAGGCTGGACGCCAAAGCAGAGGAGGCAAACCGGCCATTCCAGTGGATGGGCACAAACACTTCACCTGTGCGCTGGCCGGTGCTGCCCCGGACCCGGCCAACGTAGCCTGCATTGCCCGGCCCACGCAGCACTGCCAGGGCACCTTCAATCAAACCAAAGCCGACAATGTCCGCCGGGTGCAACTCTATGAACGGCTCGCTGCGATGGGCAAACAGCCTGGGTGCCAGGGCCGTTCGGGTCATGGTATGCCATTGGTCACGGATTCGGCCGGTATTCACCACCAGCGGGTACCGGGGTCCAGGTAGCTGCCCGGGCGGCAAACTGGACACGGGCACCAATCGTGCCCGGCCATCCGGCGTGGGAAATTGCCCGTGCCCAAACAGCCGACGGGTTTGCAACCAAGCCCCGGGGTTACCCTCCGTGACCGGCCACTGCACCGGCGCCAGCTCGTCGTACTCCTGGTTGCTGAGTTGAGACAAGGCGGAGATATTGAACACACGCTCGCCTCCGTTACCATAGCCGGACAACACCGCATGTTCGCGAAAGATATCGGCAGGGCATGTGTAATCGAAAGCATGAGCATGACCCAGCGAACAGGCAACGTCCCGAATAATCTGCCAGTCCGGCCGTACCTGCTCCGGCAGGGGCAGAAACCGGCGTTGGCGTGAAATGCGCCGTTCGGAATTGGTCACCGTTCCATCTTTCTCGCCCCAACCGGCAGCCGGCAAGAGAATATCGGCAAACTGCGTGGTATCGGTCTGGGCCACACAATCCGAGACAATCAGAGTCTGGCAACGGGACAATGCCTGGTGAATACGTTCACTGCCCGGCAGGCTGACTGCGGGGTTGGTGCCCATCACCCAGAGGACCCGGATCTCTCCCCGATGGACTGCCTCGAACAGGTCCACCGCTTTATGGCCGGGACCACGGGCCATCTGCTCGCTGTGCCAGAAATCCGAAACCCGGAGCAAGGCGCCCGGGGTGTCATAATCCATATGGGCTGCCAGGGTATTGGCCAGCCCGCCGACCTCACGGCCACCCATGGCATTGGGTTGTCCCGTCAACGATAACGGGCTCGCTCCCGGTCGGCCCACCCGGCCGGTAGCCAGATGGCAGTTAATGATGGCGTTGGCCTTATCCGTACCAGCAACCGACTGATTAATACCCTGGGAAAACGCGGTCACTGTCCGTCCGGTGTCTGCAAACCATTGATAGAAACACTCCACCTCTTTTACTGCCAGATCGCAGCCCCTGGCCACCGCTTGCACAGAAGGCGCGCAGGATCGGGCGATCACCAGGGTTTCCTCGAAGCCGTTACAATGCTCGGCAAGGTAGTCCTCCGCCAGGGCTCCGTGATCGTGCAGCCAGACCAGCAGGCCATTGAACAACAGGGTGTCGGTTCCGGGGCGAAGCTGAAGGTGCAGATCAGCGAGATCCGCTGTCGTTGTCTTCCTGGGATCGATGACCACCACTCTCCGTCCCTGACGGCGCGCTGCACTCATTCGCTGGTACAGTACCGGGTGGGCCCAGGCGGCGTTGCTGCCCGCGAGCACCAGCAGGTCCGCCAGCTCAAGATCCTCGTAGCAACCGGGAACACAGTCCTCGCCAAAAGCACGCTTATGTGCAGCAACGGCCGAGGACATGCACAGTCTGGAATTGGTATCCACATGCGGTGTGCCGATAAACCCCTTTGCCAGCTTGTTGGCAATGTAATAATCCTCCGTGAGTAGCTGCCCGGAGAGATAGAAGGCCACGGATTCCGGGCCATACTCCCGCACAGAGTCGGAAATTGCCCCGGCGACCCGGTCAATGGCTTCCTCCCATGTCACCTCATAGCCTGCAACCTTTGGCACCAGCAACCGGTTGGCATCCTCCAGCGTCTCGTGTAAGGCAGAACCTTTGACGCAAAGCCGTCCGCCATTGGCCGGGTGCCGATGATCGCCTTCGACATGGCCAGGGGCTGCCAGAACACCGCAGCCAACACCACAGTAAGGGCAGGTGGTGGCAATAGAGTCCGCTGGCGTGTCGTGGTGTTTCATGGTGTTCCTCGCTCTTGAACCAAAAAAGCCCACCACCCGGTTTCCGTTTCCAGAGCCGGGGGGAGGGCTTCGTTGCCTGTGTTGTCTGCCATAAAAGAAAGCAATTAGGGGGCCAGCGCACGATTTGATGTCTCCAAGGGCCTTGAATGGCGCCTGGTGCGCGTTTTGAAGCGACGTGCACCGTTAAACGACCTCCTTGAAAAGCCTATCGATGGGCGTTCACCTTGGTGCAAAGGGCGATTTTCTGCACCAAAACCACCCCCGCAAAGCACGGGCTTCCCCTGCTGGAACGACCAGGGCTCCCGCAACTTACTGAAATACATGAAGAGTCCTGGATGGCACGGCTTGTGCTGAGTGATTAGTGAACCATCACGACATCACAGCTCTCATTTACAGGCATCGGCGCCTGCTCTCCGGCAACGGAGGCAGGCGCTTTTTTTTGCGCGTCTGAAATGAGAGAACCGAGAGGCATCACGATGAAGACAGTGAACCATTATGTTCGACCTTTACTGACCGCCACCCTGATCGGCCTGAGTTCCCTGGCCCAGGCCGATATTGGCCCGGCGGAGAAACCCGATCTCAAGCTTGGCTTTATTAAACTCACGGATATGGCGCCCCTGGCGGTTGCCTGGGAACAGGGCTACTTCATGGACGAAGGGTTATTCGTAGAACTCGAAGCCCAGGCGAACTGGAAGGTGCTGCTGGACCGGGTCATCACCGGTGAACTGGATGGTGCCCACATGCTGGCCGGCCAACCCCTGGGCGCATCCATAGGCTATGGCACCCAGGCCGATATCATCACCGCCTTCAGTATGGACCTCAACGGCAACGGTATTACCGTGTCCAACGACGTCTGGGAAGCGATGAAACCAAACCTGGAAATGGAAGGTGATCATCCGGAACACCCGATTTCAGCCAGCGCACTGAAGCCGGTGGTTGAGCAGACCCGCGCCAACGGCGAGCGCTTCCGCATGGGCATGGTGTTTCCGGTGTCCACCCACAATTACGAACTGCGTTACTGGCTGGCCGCCGGTGGCCTGAATCCCGGCTTCTACGCGCCCCAGCGCGGCGATACCAGCGGCACCCTCCAGGCCGATGTGCACCTCTCCGTGACACCGCCGCCCCAGATGCCCGCCACCATGGAAGCAGGCACCATCCAGGGCTACTGCGTGGGCGAGCCCTGGAATCAGCAGGCGGTTTTCAAGGGCATCGGTGTGCCGGTGATTACCGATTATGAAATCTGGCCCAACAACCCGGAAAAGGTGTTCGGAGTCACCGAAGCCTGGGCCGAGCAGAACCCCAATACCCACCTTCGGTTACTGCGGGCTCTGATCCGCGCAGCTTACTGGCTGGACGAAAACCAGAACGCCAACCGGGAGGCCGCCGTGGACATCCTTGCCCGCCCCAGCTATGTGGGAGCCGACAGGGAAGTGATTGCCAACTCCATGACCGGTACCTTCGAGTATGAAAAGGGCGATGTCCGGGAAGTACCGGATTTCAACGTCTTTTTCCGCTACCACGCTACCTATCCGTATCCGTCTGATGCGATCTGGTACCTGAGTCAGATGCGGCGCTGGGGCCAGATTCCCGAAGCAAAATCCGACGACTGGTATATGAAGACCGCAGCCCGGGTGTATCGGGGCGATCTTTACGCCGAAGCGGCCCAGTCACTGATCGAGGACGGCCTGATGACCGCCAGTGATTTCCCGGACTTTGCCCAGGAGAATTTTGAACGCCCCATGCAGGGTGAGCTGATTGACGGCGTCCCTTTCACTCCGCGCGAACCCAATGCCTACATCAACCGTTTCAGTATCGGCCTAAAAGGGTCGGAGACACCGTAAGGGAGGGCCTGACATGACGACGTTAAGCGCAAGAATCAGTCAGTCCATGGCCAGTGGCAGCCGCCAGCTACTTTCCGGTCTGCAACCGGGCGAATGGCTCAGCCAGGGCAAGCAGCTGCTGTTACCACTGGTTGGTATTCTGGTCTTCCTGGGCTTCTGGCATCTGGCCGCGCCACAGGTGGAAACCTCCCTGGGGGCCTTTCCCGGCCCGGTGCAGGTGTGGGAACAATCCGGACAACTGTGGCAGGAGCATATTAGCCAGCGGGAGCGGGCCGATAAGTTCATCGCCATGCAGGAGGAGCGTAATGCCCGCATTCTGGCTGACAACCCGGAGGCAGACGTCCGTATCCGGGCTTACCCCGGCGCACCTACCTTTCTCGACCAGGTGGTCACCAGCCTGCTGACGGTGCTGGCCGGTTTCGCCCTGGCGTCGCTGATTGCAGTACCTCTGGGCATTGTGTTTGGCCTCAACCGGTATTTCCAGGCTGCGGTGAACCCATTGATACAGATCTTCAAACCGGTCTCTCCGCTGGCCTGGCTGCCGCTGGTGACCATGGTGGTATCGGCCACCTATGTCAGTGACGATCCAATGTTCGAGAAGTCGTTCCTGACCTCGATGATTACGGTCACTCTGTGCAGTCTTTGGCCAACACTGATCAACACCAGCGTTGGAGTGGCAGCAGTAAACCCCGACCTGCTGAACGTCTCCCGGGTACTTCGGCTGTCGTTCTGGACCCACGTTCGCAAGGTGGTGTTGCCTTCGTCGGTGCCGATGATCTTTACCGGCTTGCGGGTGTCGCTGGGCATTGCCTGGATGGTGCTGATTGCCGCCGAGATGCTGGCGCAGAGTCCGGGGCTGGGCAAGTTTGTCTGGGATGAGTTCCAGAATGGCAGTAGCCAGTCTTTGAGTCGGATTATGGTGGCGGTGCTGGCCATCGGGTTTATCGGGTTTTTGCTGGATCGGGTCATGCTGTTGATTCAGCGGAAGGTGGCCTGGAATGAGTGACCGACTTTTACCTGTAGCCTCACTTAACCCTGAAATCTCTGACGGCGGAGCATGCCGCACCGGGTGGGTAGTGTCTCCCGGGACACGCGGTGAATACGTCCCTGTAAGCTCCGCAAAAACATCCATGTTTTTGAGGGTCCCGGGAGACACTACCCACCCGGCGCTCGTCTGACCTGTTTAGGGGATCCTGCTATGGCTAAATCACATCTTGAACTAACCGGTGTTGAAATGGCGTTTGATACGCCGAAAGGGCCTTTCATTGCCCTGGACAATGTGAACCTGAAGATCCAGAAAGGGGAGTTTGTTTCACTGATCGGCCATTCCGGCTGCGGAAAATCGACGGTGCTGAACATTGTTGCCGGGTTACTGCAGGCCTCCAGGGGTGGCTGTGTACTGGATGGGC
This sequence comes from Marinobacter sp. C1S70, assembly GCF_000475355.1. NCBI lineage: Bacteria > Pseudomonadati > Pseudomonadota > Gammaproteobacteria > Pseudomonadales > Marinobacteraceae > Marinobacter > Marinobacter sp. C1S70. The sequence continues at coordinate 205,079 of NZ_AXBW01000084.1, forward strand.
ATGAGGTAAATTCCCCCGGTCCCGAGCGGGCAGTGGTGTTTCAGAATCATGCCCTGATGCCTTGGTTAACGGTGTATGAAAACGTGGAGCTGGCGGTCCGGCAGGTGTTTCGCAAGTCGATGACCCGGCAGGAGCGCAAGGACTGGATTACCCACAACCTGGAACTGGTGAATATGGCCCACGCCGCCAACAAGCGGCCAGGCGAGATTTCCGGGGGGATGGCGCAGCGGGTGGGCATCGCCCGGGCATTGGCCATGAAACCCAGTGTGTTGCTGATGGATGAGCCGTTCGGGGCGCTGGATGCCCTGACACGGGCCCATTTGCAGGATTCGCTGATGGAAATTCAGCAGGAGCTGAACAATACCGTGATCATGATTACCCACGATGTGGACGAGGCGGTGCTGTTGTCCGACCGCATTATCATGATGACCAACGGCCCTGCCGCCACGGTGGGGGAGGATCTGCACATTGATCTGCCAAGGCCTCGCAATCGTGTGGCCCTGGCGGACGATGCCCAATATGTGCATTACCGGCAGGAGGTGTTGTCGTTCCTGTACGAGAAGCAGCGCAAGCTGGAGTCTCTGAACAGTCGCCGCGGCAGCAGTGCAAAACCCGAGGCGCCGGCAGCCAGGCATTCAGCTTCGGCCTGACTTTATGCCGGGGCGGGGCACCCCGTCCCGGCCTGGTTCAAGTATCAGCTTAAGACCCCTGCCATGGATACCAGTGCCCGGGCGACTTCGGGCAGTCGCTTGCCCTGGTCCATGGCCAGTTTTCGCAGCAGGCGGTGAGCTTCGTCATTGCTGATGTTGCGGTGTTCCATCAACAGCAAGATGGCCTTTTCCTGGGTACGACGATCTTCCAGAGCTTCTTTGGCACTCTGCAATTCTTCAGACATCTGGCGCAGGCGGCGGGTCTGTTCCTGGACCAGGTCAAAGATGGATCGGCCTGATTGCTGCCCGACACCTTCCCCGGCCCACGTATCGGCAGCTCCGGCCTCTACACCGTTATCGCAAACCACCAGCACGGGCGTTGTGGAGGCATGGCGTTGTTCCAGCGAGGCCAGCAGGGTCTCCTGATGTGCCAGGGAGTGGCGCGCTTCGGTATAGCGCTCCACGCAGCGATGGTGGAAAGCGCTCTCAACCGAATCCTCAATCTTCTTGAGGTCATCCATGCGCTCTGTCATCAGGTTGAACCAGCGGTCGGCCATGTCTTTATCCAGAGACTTATAGGGCCCGACCGAAACGGCCATCTGTCTCATCCGCTCAATTTCCAGCTCCCGCGGGTGAGCGCGCAGGGCTTGCCAGAGCGACAGGCTCTCTTCACTGGCGAAGCCGACAAAGACCTCAAAACACCGCTCCTGCGCTTCAACCAGGTGCATCATGCGCCGTGACAGTGCGTTATCGAAGTGTCCGCTGGAGAACCCCGCGGAACCTGCGGCCCGCTCCTGACCACAATATTCCTTTCCGTTCATGACATGCACCATGGCCACAAGCAGTCCCGCAATCGAAGGCTCTGCCACGGTTTCTGCCGCTTCGAAAACGACCGTAATCAGTTGATGAATACTGTCGCAGAACCACTCCGTGGCCTCCGAAACACTGGCCTCCTGGTCATTCACCCGCTGCCGCAACCCGGGCAGTTGGTCGAGGCTGTGCAGGGCGCTGGCGATGTGCCCGAGCAGTGGGCTGCTGACCGGATGGGTGGTGAGGTCCTCCTGAATGTCTGCCAATGCCTGCCGGAAGTTAGCGGCCAACTGGTCGTTTTCCTTGACCATGGCGGTACGTTCCCGGGCAAAGCGTTGGCAACCGGACCCCAGATAAAGATTGGTGGCGCCTCGCTCCCGTTGCAGGCCATGGACCAGATTGCCCACGCTCTGCACCAACCGCCCCATCTGCAGAAAGTACTCCAGGTTACGGATCTCACACTGGCGGGAGGCCATCAGAAATTCCGCAGCAGTCGCTGTCGCGGTCATACGGGGATGGCGTTTGGTGTTCATGGTGCAGCTCCTGGTGTCGGTACACAGTTGGTTCCTTTCTACCCGGACTGCAGCAATTTACAGGCCAGTCATTCCGGCCCAATCATCGTGCGTTTCGCCCCATCCCGGGGCACTCTTTTGATGCCCACCAGCCGGCCTCCTTCAGCGGACTCACCTAAGCCATTGAATAATAAAGCCTGAAAAAGTTGGCACGGAGATCGCTAACACTTAGACAAGGACGACTGTCCCGGCCATGGAATCAGGCCGGACCATCAGATCATTGTTGTTGGCATTGGTGCCGGACCATCTGTTCTCTTCGGAGAGCATGATGCTCCGGCTTTTTTCGTTGCTGGAGGCACTCAGTTCCATGGAACACACACAGGATAACCCACTGGTGATCTGCGGCCATGGCATGGTCGCGCAACGGCTGCTGGAGCAACTGGTAGCCCAGGGGCATCCGTTCAGCCGCATTGTGGTGTTTAACGGTGAGCCCTTCGCTGCCTACAACCGGATCCAGTTGTCGTCATTGCTGGCCGATCAGATTCAGGAAACCGATCTGGAACTGAAACCCTGGCAGTGGTTCCACAAGCACCGAATAGAGGTGCACCAGCATGAGCCTGTCACCCATATCAGTCCGGGCCAGCGCCAGGTAACAACCGCCTGTGGTCGCACCCAGTCCTATCACACGCTGGTGCTGGCCACCGGAGCACAGCCCTCCCGCCTTGGCCTCCCCGGTGAAGACCTTGACGGCGTGATGAACTTCCGGGACCTGGCCGACACCCGCACGCTGATCCGGCAGGCAAAGTCACACCGTCGGGCCGTGGTCATCGGCGGAGGCTTTCTCGGCCTGGAGGCGGCCGAAGGGCTCAGGACCCGGGGCATGGACGTTACGGTGCTGCACCGCAGCGGTCATCTGCTCAACCGACAGCTGAACCCGATCGCTGGCGATATTCTGAAGCAGAAGTTACAGCAGCGGGGGGTGAGTATCCGAACCGGCACCTCGCCGGTCTCCCTGCTCGGTCGGAATCAGGTCCGCGCCGTGGAACTGAGTGACGGCACGGTACTGGCCACGGACCTGGTGGTTATTGCTACCGGTATTGAACCCAACAAGGGATTGGCAGCTGACGCCGGCCTCAACTGTGACCGGGGTATTCGAGTCACTCCGAACCTGATGACGTCCAACCCGCATATCTACGCACTGGGTGAGTGCTGTCAGTTTCAGGAGCACACCTTTGGCCTGGTCGAACCCGGTTACGAGCAGGCCCGGATTCTGGCACAGCTTCTTTGCCAGGTGCCGGGAGCCAGAGCATTTGAGCCCGGAGAAGTCGCCACCCGACTGAAAATCAGCGATCTGCCCATTTTTTCCTGTGGCCGGGTAGTCCCCGGCGAGCATACCGAAATTGTTGAATGGCAGGACCGAACCCACGCGGTCTACGGCCAACTGCTGCTGGATGGCAACCGGCTGGCCGGCGCCATCCTGCTGGGCGATACCGCCAACGGCCCCTGGTACAGCGAACTGATTCGCTCCGGCGCCGATGTCTCCCGCTACAGGGACACCATCGCTTTCGGCAAAACCTATTGCGACGCAGCAGCCTGATAGGTTGCCAAGAGAGAGGACAGCAAGATGAGTAAACAGACCCTGATCGTGATCGGCAACGGTATGGTTGGCCATCACTTCCTGGAACAGTTCAGCCAGTCCCCGGCGGCCGAGACCTACCGGGTGATCGTGTTCGGTGAAGAGAAGCAGCTGGCCTACGACCGGGTGCATCTGTCGGAGTACTTCACCGGTTCCACTCACGCGGACCTCGCCATGGGTACAGCAGACTGGTACGCGGACCAGGGCATTGATCTTCGCCTGAATGAGCCGGTCACCGCCATCGACCGGAACAGCCGCGTGCTGACGACACCAAAAGGGGAGTACACCTACGATCAACTGGTGCTGGCCACCGGCTCCTACCCGTTCGTACCGCCCATTAAGGGCAACGATCAGGATGGCTGCTTTGTGTACCGAACCCTGGACGATCTGGATGCCATTCAGGCCAGTGCCCAGTCAGCGAAAACCGGTGTCGTGGTGGGCGGCGGTCTGCTGGGGCTGGAAGCGGCAAACGCCCTGAAAAGCCTGGGCCTGCAGGCCCATGTGGTGGAATTTGCCCCGCGCCTGATGCCTGTGCAACTGGACGAGCAGGGTGGCGCACTTTTGCGCCAGAAGATCGAGGATCTGGGCGTTCAGGTGCACACCGAGAAGGCCACCATGGCCATTGTTCCGGGCAGCGACGCGCGGCTGAGGATGAACTTCGCCGACGACAGCCATCTGGAAACCGATCTGATTGTGTTTTCCGCTGGCATCCGTCCCCAGGATACCCTGGCCCGGGCCTGCGGCCTGGAGGTGGGCGAACGCGGCGGGATTGTGGTCAACAATCAATGCACCACCTCAGACCCGAACATTCACGCTATCGGTGAATGCGCACTCTGGAACAATCGCATCTTCGGACTGGTGGCTCCGGGTTACACCATGGCGCGCACCCTGTCGGCCGCTTTGAACAAAGACACCGGTGCGGCCTTTACCGGTGCCGATATGAGCACCAAGCTCAAGCTGCTGGGGGTGGATGTGGGCTCCATCGGCGATGCCCACGGCCAGACCCCGGGTGCACGCAATATCCGTTTTCACGATGAGCAGGCCGGCCACTACCGGCGCATGGTGGTGAGCCAGGACGGTAAGACTCTGCTGGGCGCCATTCTGGTAGGCGACAACGGCCCTTACGATACCCTGCTGCAGTACGCCCTCAATGGCATTGAGCTGCCAGCCAACCCGGAGGCGCTGATTCTGCCGGAAAGCGAAGGTGGCGCGCCTGCCCTGGGGGCCGACGCCCTGCCGGACACAGCCTCCATCTGTTCCTGCCACAACGTCACCAAGGGCGATATCTGCGGTGCCATTGACGCCGGTTGCTCCGACCTGGGCGGCGTCAAGACTGAAACAAGGGCCAGTACCGGCTGCGGTGGCTGTGCGGCTTTACTGAAGAAGGTGGTGGACAGCGAGCTGGAAAAGCGCGGCGTGGAGGTGTGTACCGACCTTTGTGAACATTTCCCCTACACCCGACAGGAACTGTTTCATCTGGTGAAGGTGAACGGTATCCGCACCTTCCGGGGCCTGCTCAAACAATACGGCAAGGGCCAGGGCTGTGACATCTGCAAACCAACGGTGGGCTCCATTCTGGCCACTTGCTGGAACGAGCACATTCTGGCCACCGACCACGTACCCCTGCAGGACACCAACGACACCTTCATGGCCAACATGCAAAAGAACGGCACTTACTCGATTGTGCCGCGCATTCCCGGCGGTGAAATTACTCCGGACAAGCTGATTGTGCTGGGCGAGGTGGCCAGGGAGTACAACCTGTACACCAAGATCACCGGCGGCCAGCGTGTGGATCTGTTCGGCGCCACCCTGAGCGAGCTGCCGGAGATCTGGGAGAAGCTGATCGCCGCCGGTTTTGAGACCGGGCACGCCTATGGCAAGTCGCTGCGTACGGTGAAGTCCTGCGTCGGCAGCACCTGGTGCCGCTACGGCGTGCAGGACAGCGTGGGCATGGCGATTACCCTGGAGAACCGCTACAAGGGCCTGCGAGCGCCGCACAAGGTGAAGATGGCGGTGTCCGGCTGCACCCGTGAATGCGCGGAGGCCCAGAGCAAGGATTTCGGGGTAATTGCCACGGAGAAGGGCTGGAACCTGTATGTGTGTGGCAACGGCGGGATGCGGCCACGGCATGCGGATCTGTTTGCCACCGATCTGTCGGATGAGGAGCTGATCCGCACCATCGACCGGGTGGTGATGTTTTATGTGCGCACGGCGGACCGGCTGCAGCGGACGTCGGTCTGGATGGAAAATCTGGAAGGTGGCCTGGAGTATCTGAAGCAGGTGGTGCTGGAGGACAGCCTCGGCATTGGCGAGGAGCTGGAGCAGCATATGGCGGATCTGGTGGAGACCTATCAGTGCGAGTGGAAGTCCGCCGTTGAGGATCCGGAGAAGCGTAAGCGGTTCCGGGAGTTTGTGAATGCGCCGGAGCAGAAGGATCCGGTGCAGCAGTGGACTTCAGAGCGGGGGCAGCGTCGGCCTGTTTTGGAGGTGGCTTCTTCGTAGCCTTCTGGTTTGGGGGCGGAGCGCGGGAGCCGGATTCATTTTCTTCTGGAAAAAATAACTCGCTTTGCTCAGACATCTTTTTTCCTGCCAGAAAATGAATCCGGCTCCCACGCTCACAAACATCTGTGGGATAGGAAACTTAACGACCTTGGAATTTGGAGACTTTGCTATGAAAGCTCGGACTTGTTGGGAAGCAGTGTGCACCGTGGACGATCTGGTAGCTGATTCCGGTATTGCGGTTTGGACCGACGACGGGCCGGTGGCGGTGTTTTATCTGCCACACCGCCTGCCGGCATTGTTTGCCATCAGCCATACCGATCCGTTCAGTGGCTCGAACGTGCTGGCCCGAGGCATTACCGGGGATATCAACGGTGAGCCGGTGGTGGCGTCGCCGTTGTACAAGCAGCATTTCAGCCTGCGCAGCGGGCAATGTCTGGAAGACGAGAGCGTGCAGGTGAAGGTCTATCCGGTGTTGCTGGACGGCAACCGGATCCGGCTGGAAGTGCCGGTGGCTCAGGCGGCATCGATGGCCGCCTGAGGTTCGCCTGTCAGCTGATAAACTCGACGTTCTCCGACAGCGGTGCCCTTGGGCTGGTGAGCTGGTTCACCGGGCTGTCGGGGTTGGCGTAGCCGATGGCCATGCCGGCGAAGACTTTGCGGTGTTCAGGCAAGCCCAGGAATTCGCTGATGGTTTTCGGGTACACCGACCAGGATTCCTGGGCGCAGCTGTCGAGGCCCTGTTCTCGGAGTAAGAGCATGATGGTTTGCAGGATCATGCCCAGATCGGACCACTGGGGCGGGCCCATGTTGTCGTCGACGGTACAGAACAGGCCAACTGGTGCGCCGAAAAATTCGAAGTTGCGTTTGAACCATTCGAAGCGGGCAGCTTTGTCTTCCCTGGGGATGTCGAGCCGGCGGTACATGAGTTCGCCGATTTCGAAGCGGCGGTCGCGGTAGGGTGACTGAAGTTTCGGTGGGTAGATTTCGTATTCCGGCACTTCGTTGAAGCCTTTGCTGACCTTCTCCTGCATCAGGGCTTTGAGTCGGGCCAGAGCATCGCCGGTGACGACGTGCAGATGCCAGGGTTGCAGGTTGCCTCCGGATGGCGACCGGGTCGCCGTTTCGATTACCGTTCGAAGCGTGGCTTCAGGCACCGGGGTATCCAGAAAGTCCCGCACCGAGCGGCGTGACACAACAGCCTGCTGAACATCCATAGGCAAGACTCCACATCATCCAGAACATTGGGTTGGGAACACAATCCTGCATCCAGTATGCGCACAACAGCCGCGCTTGACCACCTCCCGGGCGCCGTATAGTCTGCGGCGAACCCCATAGGGAGAGCCTCAGGTTATGGAAGATCACAGTCAGTTTCGCCTGCTATCCGAGCGACGGTTCCTGCCATTCTTTGTCACCCAGTTTGCCGGTGCCTTCAACGACAACCTGTTCAAGAATGCCTTGTTGCTGCTGGTGACCTACAGCGCCGGGGGCCTGTTTGGCCTGTCGTCGGATGTGGTGGTCAATCTCGCCGCGATGCTGTTTATCCTGCCGTTTTTCCTGTTCTCCGCCATCGCCGGCCAGGTGGCGGACCGGTACGAGAAATCCACGGTTATCCGCTGGATCAAATTCGCCGAGGTGGTGATCATGGGCATTGCCGCGGTCGGTCTCTGGTTTGGCTGGTACGAGGTGTTGTTCCTTCTGCTGTTTCTCACCGGCGTACAATCCGCGTTTTTCGGGCCGGTGAAGTACGCGATCCTGCCCCAGGCCCTGAAAGAATCCGAGCTGGTGGGTGGTAACGCGCTGGTAGAGATGGGCACGTTTGTGGCTATCCTGGTGGGTACCCTGATGGCCGGCGTGATGATGAAAGCTGCGGCTTCCGGCCCCGTGATTGCCATCGCCGTTGCGGTGCTGGCGGTGATTGGACTGGTGGCCGCCTGGCGGATTCCCAGGGCCGAGGCGGCAGCGCCGGATCTGCGTATTCGTTTCCGGCCGCTGCAGGAAACCTGGAAACTGATGGCCATTGCCCGGGACAATCACAATGTATTCCTGAGCATCATGGCGATATCCTGGTTCTGGTTTCTGGGTGCCGCCTATCTGACCCAGTTTCCGAACTTCGCCAAGACTCACCTGATGGGTGACGAAACGGTCGTCACCTTACTGCTGGCGATTTTCACCATCGGCATCGCCGCCGGCTCCATTGCCTGCGAGCGGCTGTCCGGCCACAAGATTGAACTGGGGATCGTACCCATCGGCTCCATTGGCCTGAGTTTCTTCGGCATCGATCTTTTCTTCAATATGCCAGAGCAGCCGATTCCCTCAGACTGGTGGCTGATCATAACCGATCCCCATTATCGCCAGGTGGCCATTGACCTGTTGGCCATTGGTATCTTTGGCGGCCTGTTTATCGTGCCGCTGTATGCTTATGTCCAGCAGGAAACACCACCGGCCACCCGGGCCCGCGTGATCGCCGCCCTGAATATTTTCAACGCCCTGTTTATGGTGGTCAGCGCGCTGCTGGGCATGCTCATGCTCGGCCTGTTCGGACTCACCATTCCCGAGTTCTTCCTGGTGCTGTCGATCATGAACCTGATGGTGGCGGCCTACGTGTACCAGCAGGTACCGGACTTTGCCCTGCGCTTTGTCATCTGGGTCCTGTCCCACACGATTTATCGGGTCACGCACCACAACCTGGACCGGATACCCGAGCAGGGCCCCGTGCTGCTGGTGTGCAACCACGTCTCCTACATGGATGCCCTGGTGATCGCCGGCGCGGTGCGGCGACCCGTCCGATTCGTGATGGATCACAACATTTTCGCGACACCGGTCATGGGCGGTTTCTTCCGCCTGGCCAAGGCTATCCCCATTGGTCCGAAATCAAAGGTGCCGGAGATTTACGAAGCCGCTTTCGACCGCATTGATGAAGAACTCGCAGCCGGCCATGTGGTCTGTATTTTCCCGGAAGGCAAACTCACCAAAGACGGCGAGGTCGATACCTTCAAGCCCGGTGTCGACATGATTCTGGCCCGGCGACCGGTACCGGTGGTGCCAATGGCACTGCGCGGCCTCTGGGGCAGCTTTTTCAGCCATTGTGGCGGGCCGGCCTTCAGCCATTGGCCACGGCGGTTCTGGTCCCGGATTCATCTGCTGGCTGGTCTCCCGGTCTCGCCCCACGAGGCCAGTGCCGAGCGTCTGGAACAAAAGGTCAAAGCGCTGCGTGGAGATGCACAATAGTCTTTTCGCCGGGCTTTTTGGTGGTGCTGTTACCAAAGCCAATTTTTACCCGCTCGGAGTGGGGTAGTATCGGGGCATAAACCAAGAACAAGGATTGCCCCGTGACGCCCCTGAATCCCACTGACCAGCTCTTTCTCTGGCTGGAAAAACGCCAGCAGCCCATGCATGTGGGCGGCCTCCAGCTGTTTTCCTTCCCCGAAGGCGCGCCGGACGACTATGTCGCGCAGCTGGCAGATCAGCTTCGGCAGAAGACGGAGGTGACCGCCCCCTTTAACCAGCGCCTGAGCTATCGCCTGGGCCAGCCGGTATGGGTGGAGGATGAGCACCTGGACCTTGAGCATCATTTCCGCTTCGAGGCGCTGCCCACACCCGGGCGTATTCGGGAGCTGCTGTCGTTCGTATCGGCGGAGCATTCGCACCTGATGGACCGGGAGCGCCCCATGTGGGAGGTGCACCTGATCGAGGGCCTGAAAGACCGGCAGTTTGCGCTCTACACCAAGGTTCACCATTCCCTGGTGGACGGTGTCTCGGCCATGCGCATGGCCACCCGGATGCTGAGTGAAAACCCGGACGAACACGGCATGCCGCCAATCTGGGATCTGCCTTGCCTGTCACGGGATAGGGGTGAGTCGGACGGACACTCCCTCTGGCGCAGTGTCACCCATTTGCTGGGGCTTTCGGGCCGCCAGCTCGGCACCATTCCCACTGTGGCAAAGGAGCTACTGAAAACCATCAATCAGGCCCGGAAGGATCCGGCCTACGACTCCATTTTCCATGCCCCGCGCTGCATGCTGAACCAGAAAATCACCGGTTCCCGTCGTTTCGCCGCCCAGTCCTGGTGCCTGAAACGGATTCGCGCCGTGTGCGAGGCCTATGGCACCACGGTCAACGATGTCGTAACTGCCATGTGCGCAGCGGCTCTGCGTACCTATCTGATGAATCAGGATGCCTTGCCGGAGAAACCACTGGTGGCCTTTGTGCCGGTGTCACTACGCCGGGACGACAGCTCCGGGGGCAACCAGGTAGGCGTCATCCTGGCGAGCCTTCACACCGATGTGCAAGAGGCCGGCGAACGACTGTTAAAAATCCACCATGGCATGGAAGAGGCCAAGCAGCGCTACCGGCATATGAGCCCGGAGGAAATCGTCAACTACACGGCCCTGACCCTGGCGCCGGCCGCCTTCCACCTGCTGACCGGGCTGGCGCCCAAGTGGCAGACCTTCAATGTGGTGATTTCCAATGTCCCCGGGCCATCCAGGCCCCTGTACTGGAACGGGGCGAAACTGGAAGGCATGTATCCGGTGTCTATCGATATGGACAGACTGGCCCTGAACATGACACTGACCAGCTATAACGACCAGGTGGAGTTCGGCCTGATTGGCTGTCGCCGGACCCTGCCCAGCCTGCAACGGATGCTGGACTACCTGGAACAGGGTCTGGCAGAGCTGGAGCGCAACGCCGGTCTGTAATCAGGCCAGCTGATCGGCCCGGTTACGCTCGGAAATCTGGCTGTTCAGGGTCCAGAAATCGTACAGCACACCGATGAAAAACAGGCCGCCGGTGAGCAGGTACAGGATGCCGGTGAGCCATTTGCCCATGTACATCCGGTGCACCCCGAAAACCCCCAGGAAGGTCAGCAGTATCCAGCCGATGTTGTAGCTGATCTGGCCATCCTGGAACCGGTAATCAGCTTCCTTGTCCATAGCCGGAATCAGGAACAAATCAATAATCCAGCCGATAAACAGCAGCCCCAGAGTAAAGAACCAGATGGTGCCGGTCACCGGCTTGCCGTAATAGAAACGGTGCGAACCCAGGAATCCGAATATCCAGAGCAGGTAGCCGATCAGCTTGCTGTGGGTGTCGGGTCTTTCGATCATTGCGGCGTTCTTCCTGTTCACAGTTGGATTTGGTGTGTCACCACAGACGCAAAACGGACGCCTGATCAGATCAATATGGGGGCGAACGCTAGAATCACAAACGGCACTCAGGGCCCCAGATCCGGTGCCGGGTCCGGCCCGTCCTCGCGAAACTCACTGGCGGATTTACCCGTCCACTTGCGGAAAGCACGGCTGAAATTGGACAGATCGGCATAGCCCAGTTCATAGGCAATCTCGCTGACTGACTGATTGGTGTAGCGCAGCAACTGGATGGCCCGATCTTTCAGCACGGCCTCGACAATCTCCCGATAACTGGTGTCCCGGTCCGCCAACCGCCGCTTCAGGGTGCGGGAAGACACGCAGAAGCGCTCGGCCATGGCCTCCAGGGAGGGCAAGGGGCCTGGGGTCATCCGCAGCATATTGCGAATCGCCAGCACGATGTCGCCCTGCTCCTTGAGCGCCTTCTGCAACTCGAATTCACACTGGTCCCGAGCCATCCGGGAGGCTTCAGCATCCGCCAGACGCATGCGCACGTCCAGCAGCTTGCGGGGGAAAATCAGCATTTCCTCGGGCTGGCCAAACTCGAAACGGACCGGCAACTGGGCGGCAAACCGCCGGTAATAGGCTGGCTCAGGGCCCCGCAGGTGTACCGACACGCCCGGTAATTTACCCTCTTCCAGGGCAAAACCCCGGGCCTCGGCATCGCTCCGGTCGAGTAGTTGTTCAGTGAGCAGAATCAACGTGGCGCTGACCGTCTCGGCCAGAAACTCGGAGATAGGCGGCAACGCAAACTCCGCGCACAGCTGAACCAGCACCTTGTCACCGGCTATGGACTGTTTCATGCTCAGAAAGGGCGCCCGCAGCTGAAGATAACGACGGACAGAGTCCAACGCACCCTCAAAGGTCGGGCTGGTGAGCGCGGCGAAGCCCAGGGTGCCATGGATGGTCAGCCGCAACTCTCTCGCCAGTATAAAGCTCAGGCCATCTTTGCCCGCCACCTCGAGCGCGCGCTGCGCCATCAGAGTGGCGTCAGTGACGAAAACCCGACTGTCGTTGGCTTTCAGGTCCTCATGTGTGAAATCCAGGCCCTGATAAAGCTGGCGGTCGTTGTAACCCAGTTGACGAACGGTTTCAGCCAGTACCCGCAGGTACACCCCGGGCACCAGGAACAACCCCAACATTTGCCGCTCGTTGTCTGCACCGGTACCTGCCATAGTGTGTCCCTGATTGATATTTATCGTGTTTCTGACTCTATCAGAACCGGATTGCCGCCACAGTGGGGCCCGCTGCCCCGACTCCGCTGTCGCCCGGGCCAATCCCCTGTCCCATTGTGGACGATGCCCGTCCCCTTCGCGCATTCAGTATCCGGATTGACTCCGCCACACTGGCTTCATGACATCAGCCAAAGCGTTCCGTCGCAAAGGAGTAGAACCATGCTGACCACCACACAAACGAACAAGCCGGGCAAGGCCTCCCATACCCCGGACAATGTCTCCATCAAACCCCAGCGCATGGGTTTCGAGTTTGGCGAACAGGTCCCCAGATACTGGGTGGATAACAACTATCTGATCAGTCATACCATGAACGCCCTGTCTGTATTGTTTCCCGAGGGTGAGCAGTTTTTTGTGGACTCGGTCCGGGCGTTTCGAGACCAGATCCAGGACAAGAAGCTGAAAGAGGAAGTGCGCGGTTTCATCGGCCAGGAAGCCATGCACTCGCTCGAGCACATCGCCATGAACCAGCATGTCCGCGACCAGGGCATGCCGGTAGAAGAGATGGAGCGGGATCTGAAAGTGATTCTGGACGTAGCACGGAAGCTGCCCAAACGCCACCAGCTGGCCATTACCTGCGCCCTGGAGCACATCACAGCCATGATGGCCGACATGCTGCTGGAGCGTGACGATATACGCGAAGACATGCACGAATCCATGCGCCCGCTGTGGGTGTGGCACGCCATTGAGGAAACCGAGCATAAGGCCGTTGCTTATGACGTTTTCCTCCAGGCTGGCGGTACCTACACCGAGCGGGCGTTTTACCAGGTCTTCAGTACCGTAGCCCTGGGTATTGTCGGCACCTGGTATACCGGCCGCATGGCCCTGAAGGACCGCAGCCATTTCTCCGTTAAGGACGCCGCCAAAGGTATGTGGCGCATGTGGGGCAAAAACGGCGCCTTCTCCAGTCTGATCCCGACCTGGCTGGAGTACTTCAAGCCCGGCTTCCATCCCTGGGACAAGGACAACAGTGAGCTGATCGGTCGTTTCAAGGAACAGATCCAGGACTACATCGCGCCCCAGTACAAGAACGGCAATCGGCGCACGCTGCAGTAATCGTGCACCCGCTCTATGACATCAGGCCGAGTTCCCGGGCGCGAGCAACCGCTTGCATCCGGTTCTCGGCCTGAAGCTTGCCGTAAATATTGCTCAAATGTGACTTTACCGTCGCCACTGAGATGCCGAGCTGTTTGCTGATGGCCTTGTTACTGAGTCCCTCTGCCAGCAGATCCAACACCCCCTGTTCCCGATCACTTAACGGTTCATCAGGACCAGCGACTTCCGGGGTGCGGGCGCAGGTTTCGGCTTCCGGCTCCATCCGGGCCTGCCGGAGAGCCAGTATCCGGCTGGCTTCCACTTCCGACCAGCCGCGGGTAATACAGGCGTCGAGCAGGCTGTCCAGCCGGGGATCCGCATCCACAAAGGGGCGCACCAGACCACGGGGCACCCAGAGCGCCAACAGTGCATCGAGCTTTTTCACCGCTCCCTCAGGATCCTGATCCCCGAAGGCCTGAACCATCAGACTGACCAGATCAAGACGACACACCAGCTGAAGCAACCCCGCCTCTTCCGCCTCAGTTCGCAGGGCTGCCAGTTCCCGGGCCACCGGCGACGCCGCCAGCAACTGACCGATCAGTTTCAACAAGGTTTCGTTCAGGGTACAAAAGCGATTACCTACAACCGGTTCCGGATCGCTCTGGGCCCATAGAATCAAAGGGAAGGCGTTACCCTCCGTCAATCGCGCCAACGCCTCCAGTGCCTCCGGGCGCGGAATGTTATGGTGCCAGCGCAACTGGCCCATAACCTGGTGCAACTGCTCAATCCGGCTGAGTTCCTGCTGCCAGAGTTCGGAGTCTCGCAAAACCATGCCCAGGCGAAACCGCTCAAACGCCAGGTAAAGCTGATCCAGCGGCGTCAGATGCTGGTCGGCAATCAGACCGGCCTCGCCCAGCCGTTTTGCGGCGTATGCAAGATCATGATGCTCCAGCGCCAACAAGCCCTCCAGATAGGCCAGAAGGCAAACCTGCTCCTTACTCACGGGCCCGTTGACAAGCTTCAACCGGGTCTGTTCATAGCAGCGGCGGGCATCGCCAATGCGACCGCCCTGCACCAGAACCGGAACCAGCATGACCAGACAGCGCAGGGCACAAGGGTTATCGCCACTCTTCAGGGCCCCTGCCAGCGCATCGGTCAACAAGGTGCGCGCCGGCCCCAATCGTGCCTCCATAAAGGCTTCAGTACCGAGGGTATACAGCCCCCAGTGTTGCAGGCCGGCTGGAGCGCTGGCCAACCGGGCCTGTATCTGAGTCAGGGACTGCTCGGCCTCTGCACGGTGGCCGGCAAACCGTGCCGAGGGCCAGCCCAACAACATGGAGACAAACTGCAGAGCCTCGGTGTCCGGTGATGGGTCTGTCGACTGCAGAAGCCGGTCGGCCGCGGCCAGATGCTCAAGCACTGCTCCGTACTGACCATCCATGAAGGCAAACAGCGCCTGCAGCAGAAGCAGCGCGGGAGAACACATCCGAACACTGTCCGGGAAGCGCGAAGGCAGTGACCGGTAGCCGCTCAGGTCCTCCGCCTGCAACAGCAACGGTACCAGGGCTTCCGCCTGGTCATAGCAGCCTTCGGCCAGAAAAAGCTCAAGGGCCTCCACAATCAGGCCCCGCTGGCGGAATGCCTCGGCCGCCCTGATTCGTATGGAGCTTTCCCCTTCAGGCTCCCGATCCTGCGCCTGAAGCCAGTCGATCAGCAGATCATGCAGGCGATACCAGTAGTGACCCTCTCCGTAACTCTGGAACAGCAGATTGCGTTCGCGCATGACTGCGATCCAGTCCGCTGCATCGCTACCATTCCGGGCTTCATCAGCAACCTCATGTGAGAAAAGAGGGAGCAGGCTCATATCCTGGAGAAATTGCTGTAGCCCGGGCTCAAGGCCAGCGAACACTTCCTCCAGCAGATAGTCACTCAGGGCTCTCTGACCAGGCCCGGGTACATGGCTTAACGGGTTTTCCGACAACGCCGAGAGCTGCAACGCCGCTGGCCAGCCGCCGGTGCGCTGATGCAACTGCAACATCTGTTCTTCGGAGAGATCAGCCCGGCGGGCCTGGACGAATTTTCGCGTCAACGCCAGATCAAAACGGAGCACCTCCGGCCCCAGCCGAACCATCTGTTGCCGAGCCAGTAACTGCGCGGTGCGAATAGGGGGATCCAGCCTCGAGATACAGACAATGCGCAAAAAACTCGGAGCAAAGTCGATAAAGCGCCGGATCTGCTCCAGTAGTACTTGCTGGTCAAGCAGGTGAAAATCATCCAGCACCAGAACCAGGCGGCTGGGTGCCTGCCAGGTTCGGGAATAATCCGCCAGGCGGTTGATCAGCATGGTCACCGGGTCAACAGCGGCACCCGGTTCCAGCGCGGCTAACAAGGTGCTCTCGCGAATGGCAAATCGTGGGTTCACCCGCGCCAGGGCGCTGGCCACGGCATTCCAGAACAGGGCCGGCGCGTTATCCCTATGGTCCAGCGTCAACCAGGCATGCACCGGTTTTTCCTGTTCCAGCCACTGACTGACCAATGTGGTTTTGCCGAAACCGGCCGGTGCCGACACCAGTACAAACGGCACCTGTTCAATACAATCAAGGGCCTGCAACCGTGAGGGCTCAAGCAACAAGCCGGAAGGCAGCCCGGGACGGGTTAATTTGGTTTCGGCAACCATGGAGCTCACTACCGTTGGCAAATGAGCTTCAGCATAGTCAGTGCCGGTGTTATCAACCAGCCCCGGCACTCCAAACTGGGAGGCCTGTTCAGAAATCCGGGTCATGGCAGTGCGAGCAGACCCGTGCCCTTCATCAGCGTGGCAACCAGTCGGGTACTGCCCAGTTCCCGGGCACAGACAAACCAGGGAGTTTCCCGGCCACGGTAGCGTGATTTGTGGTACGCCAGAGGTTGGAAGGCGTAAAGGCGATTCCCATAGCGATACAGGATATTCTGAAGGCGGCGCAGGCCCGGCCGGTCACCCGGGCAGTGGCGGACGCCGTGCAGGGGCGCAATGCCCAGCGACAGCTCAGGCACGCCTTCCTCACGAAACTGACTGGCCGCCTGCAGAATAATGTGGTCGAGTACGCCGAGCCGGTTCATTTCCGGCGACGCCCGCAGAATATTGGCGCAATAGCCCGCCAGTTCATGGTGACGGTACCAAGGATCAAAGAACACGTATCCGGCCAGCTCGCCCTCCACATAGGCGTAGAACTTGCGCACTCCCCATTCATCTGCAAACACCGGTGGCCGCGTGAGCAAACCCAATTCCCGTTCCTTGACCGCCTTGCCCAGGCGCCAGCGCTCCGAGATACCCGCCACCTTGTGCCAGTTCACCTCATCTCCACATTGCTCCCGCACCTCGATTCGACACCGCCTGTCCAGATTGCGGGCATGGCGCAGCTGCTTCATCGCCTTGCCACGAAGCGAGAACCTCGTCAGATCAACCGAGAACTCCGTACCCATCACCGTGGCATCGTAACCAAGCTCGCCCAACGGCCCCAGGAGCGACTGATCGACGCCGACATACAGTGAGGGGCCGGGCACACTCTGCTCGAACGCCTGCAGTAGCCGGCCCATACTCTGAGCTCCCGCCAGGGGTCTTGTGGGCACCACGTTTACCCGCTGCCCCAACACCTTTACCGGAACATACGGTACCAGCCCGAGACCGGGGCTGAGAAAGTGCCGGCAATCCGGCTGCAAGGCAAAATAGCTGCTGGACTGGCTCCCGTGCAGACGGATCAGGTGCTCGGCGGTGCGTTCATGGCAACGCCCGGGATCCGGCACACTCGAGTTGATATTCCGGTCATCGGCAGCCGGGGCCACCGCCGCAGACAGATGAGAGGCAGGCATGGGTCATTCCCTTTGTTGTTCTGATACCGCTTTCCTGTGTTCAGAACAAAATGCTAAAGGCCGTGCCTCGGCCGGCCATCGGTCAAAGGGTTGAGTGCCTGGCGCCCCACCGGAACTGGGTCACAATTCCGAGCCCTGCATCACCACAACGCCCCGTCGCCACAAACGCCATTCACCCGGCTTGTAAATATCCCAGGTTTCGTCGCTGGTGAGGGGTTCGGTCACGATGACGCTGACAATGTCGTTGGGTGTGGTTTCCGATTCAAAATCCACGGTAACGTCGGCATCCTTGAGGCGGGCGGGGCCGAACGGCGCCCGCCGGGTAATACTGGCCATCTTGGTGGTGCAAAATGTAAACAGCCAGTCGCCGTTGCTTAGCAGCAGGTTGAATACCCCCTGGCGGGCGTAGTTCCGGGACAGCTGAACCAGCCGTTCCACCACCTGCTCGGTGGCAGTGTCTCGATCGCAATGACTGCGCAGGTGGTTCAGGATATCGCAGAACAGGGCTTCGCTGTCGGTGCTGCCAACGGCCTCGTAGAAGCCGGGCGCCGCGGAAAACTCCGAAAGCTGACCATTATGGGCGAAGACCCAGTAGCGGCCCCAGAGCTCGCGGATAAACGGGTGGGTGTTGGCTAGGCAGATATCACCCACATTGGCCTGACGAATGTGGCAGATGGCCACTTCACTCTTGATGGGGTGGGTTTGCACCACTTCGGCAATGCGCGAGGAGGCACTGGCGTCGGCATCGTGAAAACAGCGTACCCCTTTACCTTCGTAGAAAGCGACGCCCCAGCCATCCTTGTGTGGGCCAGTGTCACCGCCACGACGGGTCAGACCGGTAAAGCTGAAACAGAGATCGGTCGGGGTGTTGGCGCTCATGGCCAGCAGTTCACACATGGTTGGCGGTATCCTCGGCCTTGCTTCCGGGTGTATTCGCTAGGATACCCGAATCAACCGAGACCTCCAGCCATCGAACCGACGGATTTCGGAGGCTGTCCGGCACCGGCGGGCGCCACACGGTTCCGGCCTGCCCGCTTGCCGCTGTAGAGACAGCGATCTGCCACACAGAACAGCGTTTCCGCCTCCCTGCCATGCTCCGGCCACTGGGCAATACCAAAGGAGGCGGTCACGCGGATACCCGCTTCGCCGTATTTCAGCTCCCGCCGGGCAATGCGCTCCCGCAACTCGTCCATCAGTTCAAAGGCATCCCCAGGCTTTGCATCCCTCAGAATCAGGCCAAATTCCTCGCCGCCCAGCCGGCCAACAAAGTCGGTCGTGCGCAGACGCTCGGTCAGGCACTGCCCGATGCTCCTCAATACGTAGTCACCGGCATCGTGGCCGAGGGTATCGTTGACCAGTTTGAAGTGGTCGATGTCCATAATCACCAGAGCAAAATCGGTTCCGCTGCGTTCACACTCGGCAATGGTACGGGCCAGTGTTGACTGGAAGTTGGAGCGATTGGCCAGCCCGGTCAGGGCATCGGTCTGGGCCATGTCGACCAGCCGTTGCTCGGCCTCTTCCCGGCGCACCTCGTACATGTGCATGAATACCTGCATCAGGGCACCACACAAAACCATGTTGAGCAGATCGATCATCCGGTGCGCGGAACCCACGTCACCGAGGAAAAAGTAGTAAACCACCCCGCCCACCAACATAAAGGGCACGCTCAAAATCATGCCCTCGTGTTTGCCGAGCAGCAGGTAGGCCAGAACCGGCATCATCAACACCCAGACAAAAGCCGCAATGGAGGCCTCCGGCAACAGCATGATGACGATGAAAAACGAAAACAGGGACACCAGATAGGCGTAGATCCACTGTTGTAGGTGAGCCGTGGTTTTCAGGCAAAACACACCGTAGAACAGCAGCCCACTGGCAAAGAGCTCGACCAGCGCCACCCATGGGTAACCGTTGAACAATTGCAGACAGGAGAAAACCACCAGCGCAGAGCCGGTCACCAGGAACAACAGCCTGGTAAGCGAGCGGCGGTGGTTATCCCGGAGTCCTGAGCGGCTTTGTTCCAATGCCGTACCCAGATCCGGATGTTTTGACGTATTCATGCTGACTCTTCCCTGGATCAACCAGAGAGTATAGTCGGTCTCCGCTGGCTGTAAAACAACCAGCCAACGGAGTTCCGGTTCCCGAGAGCCCTCAGATATACAGGTTCTTGCGGGAAAACCGTTCCACCAACGGTTGATAGGCCGAGCCCAGCAGCCGGTTGATGGCGTCAATGCCCCAGGCATCCGGCCCCACCAGAATACGGGATTCGTTTTTGAGGATGCCTTTGATGATGATTTCGGCGGCCTTGTCCGGCGTGGTCATGGCCAGCTTGTCGAAGCCCTTGCGCTGGGCCTCGGCGTTTTCGGATTTGCCCATGCGCGCGGCATTGGCAATGTTGGTGCGTATGCCACCGGGGTGCACACAGCTAACCTGAACCGGCTGATTCTCCAGTTTCATCTCCTGGCGCAGGGATTCGGTAAACCCGCGCACCGCAAACTTGGCAGCATTATAGGCGCTTTGCTTGGGCACGCCGATCAGGCCAAACACGCTGGAAACGTTCACCACGTGGCCATCACCGGACTCGATCAGGTGCGGCAGAAACGCCCGGGTGCCGTGGGCGACGCCCCAGAAATCAATGTCCATCACCCATTTGAAATCGTCGTCCGTCATTTCCCGCACAGTGGCAGACAGTGCTACTCCGGCGTTGTTGATAATCAGGTTAACCTGGCCAAAATCCTTGCGGACCTCCTCAGCGTGGGCGTAGATGGCGTCCCGGTCGGAGACATCCAGGCGGTAGGTTTTCACCTCGGCACCGTCCAGGCCGGCAGCGGTTTCCGCCAGCCCCGCTTCGTTAACATCGGAAAGAGCCAGCCGACAGCCCCGGGCCGCAAGGGATTTGGCCAGGGATCGGCCGATACCAGAGCCAGCACCGGTGACGACAGCCACCTTGTTGTTCAGATCTTTCATGGCGGGAACCTCTTGTTGTGGTCTTTCAGTAAAGCAGCGCTTTCGTTATTCGCCACTTTAGTGAGCCACCAGAGGCAAACCTATGGCACTGGACTCCAGACGAGCCCGGCACCAGAGCCAGTCCACAGATCAACCCAGCAGGTTGTCCAGAGGCTGGTCATACCCGGGTGCAAACACCTCGAGAAAGTACTGCACTTCCGGCAGGCCGTCCGCTTCCAGGCGCTCCCTGATTTGCTGCTCCGCGGGGCCGAACTCCGGGTTTCCGGCACGCAGTTCTGCGCGGCATTTCAGCCAGGCCGAGAGCCGGTCCGCCGCCTTGATCAGTTCCTTTTCTTCCGGCCCCAGGCGGGATTCCCGCACATAGGGCGAAAAATCCTCCCGCAGGTCTTCAGGCAACAGCGCCAGCAATTCAGCTTCGGCCTTGTGCTCGATATCGCCGAATGCCTCCCGCATCACCCGGGAATGGTATTTCACCGGGGTGGGCATATCCCCCGTGATCACTTCGGTGGCATCGTGATAGAGGGCCGCTGCAGCAACACGGTCTGCATTCACCGTTCCGGCAAAATGCCGGTTGCGAATAAGCGCCAGGGCGTGGGCAACGGTAGCCACCTCCCAGGAATGGGTGGCCACGTTTTCATCAATGGCGTTACGCATCAGGCCCCAGCGTTTGATCCAGCGCAGGCGCGATACATAGGCAAAGAAATGGCTGGGTTTTCGGCCCGGGGTGTCGGTCATAGCTGCAGAACTCCGTGCATTCCGGGTTAACGAACGTCCAGGGTAAACCGGACCATCACGTTTCCCTGTTCATCTACCTGTGCATCACGGGCCGGATCCAGCAGGAATAGCTGGCTGTCCGACACCTCGTGCGTCGCTGTCAGCACCTGACGAACCGTTACCCCTCGCTCCGAGGCCAGGCGCCCGAGCGCTTCCGGCGGCAGGCTGCGTTCGCCCTCGCGCCAGGCCTGCTGGGCCTGTTCCCAGGCTTCGCCGGTTACGGTCTCGCCACGGGCCTGCATCTGCGCCTTCAGCAACGCCAGGGCATCGGCCTCGGGTGCGACAGCACCACGGATGTTGAGCAGAAGCCCCGGCCGCTCCCTTAACGCCTGGGCCAGTGCGGTCAGTTTCTCGGCCTCGTTGTCTGCCAGTTGCACACTACCGGGGACAAAACTGACCTGGCCCAGCTCCTCGCTACTGAAGCCCGCCATCTCCGCCAGCGAGCCCAGCATACTGAATGGTGAGGCGGCCGCTTTCACCAACAGATTCACGAACGCCCGCATGACAATCTGCCTGAATCCGTGACTTCAACG
>NZ_AXBW01000085.1:0-1591 GCF_000475355.1 Marinobacter sp. C1S70
CTAGGAGTCTGCGCGGCAGAAGCTACATTCTGGCACAATAGATCAAAATTCTTCAGCAACAGGATGACTGATGGGAACCACTTTCCGCCCGTATTCGCCTGGCCAGGAACTGCTTCTTCCCCCGAGCCTGAACGAGTGGCTGCCTGAGGGGCATCTGGCCTATTTTGTCAGTGATGTCGTCGAGGAGTTGGATTTAAGTGCGTTTTATGCCCGCTACGAAGGCAACGGCCGACGCAACTCGCCCTTCGATCCACGAATGATGCTGAAGATTTTGATCTACGCCTACGCCACCGGCGTTTTCTCTTCACGCAAGATCGCCCGGAAGCTGGAAGAAGACGTGGCCTTCCGGGTTCTGGCGGCAGGCAACTTCCCCAGGCATCGCACGATCTGTGATTTCCGCAAACACCATTTGGTTGCCTTCAAGGCCGTGTTTATTCAGGTGGTCCGGATTGCCCGGGAAGCGGAGCTGATCACGCTGGGAACACTGGCGATTGATGGCACCAAGGTTCGGGCTAATGCCAGCAAGCATAAGGCCATGAGCTATGGCCGCATGGGCGAGGAAGGCGATCGTTTATCGAAAGAGATCGATGCACTTTGTCGTCAGGCACGTCAGACAGACCAGTCGGAAGACCGACAGTTCGGCCCGGATAACCGGGGTGATGAACTGCCTGAAGAGCTTCAGTACCGGCAGGCGCGGCTGGACAAGATTCGTGCCGCCAAAGAGAAATTGGAAGCAGACCAGAAAGAGCGGGACAAGGCCCGGGGTCGGTCCCCGGACGATGATCGGCGCTCACCTCGCGGGGGCCCGAACTTCAAGCGGGATTACGGGGTGCCGGATGACAAGGAGCAGAGCAATTTTACCGATCCGCAAAGCCGGATTATGAAAACGGCGGACGGGTTCCAGCAATGCTACAACGGCCAGTTGGCCGTGGATGGTGAATTCCAGCTGATTGTCGCCAACCACCTGGGCAATAATCCCAGTGACAATGGCTGTCTGATACCACTGCTGGATCAGGCAAAAGACACTCTGGAAACCTATCCGGATCAGTGCCTGGCTGACGCGGGTTACCGTAAAGAAGAAGATCTACAGACCCTGGAAGACAAAAGCATCGACGGCTATGTCTCGCTGCGTCGGGAGGGCAAGAAGAGTTCAGAGATAGACGCGAGCCGTTATCCGGCCAGCGCCCGGATGGCCGGGAAGCTGGCCACGGCAACCGGGCGATCGGTTTACGCTCAGCGCAAGCATCTGGTTGAGGCGGTCAACGGCTGGATCAAGCATGTTCTGGGCTTCCGACAGTTCAGTCTGCGGGGCCTTCACGCCGTGCAGGGTGAATGGGATCTGGTCTGTCTGTCGCTTAATCTCAGGCGGATGAGTTCACTGATGAGGCTGACATAGAGGGTCCGAGGGATCCTTGGGCGTACTGAGTGATCGGACTACGATAACGCATTCGCTGATAACCGTCTTGACTGACTGAATAGAGAGAATCGAGACTCTATTCGGCTGGATATTGTGGATACGTTCTCGGGCCGAACTGTGATTCGACGCGGCGGGGTCACTTGCTCAAAATACTTCTGCCGCGCAGACTCCTAG
>NZ_AXBW01000086.1:0-1131 GCF_000475355.1 Marinobacter sp. C1S70
CTAAAACACTTGACCACTACAAGTCGCTTACTGGCGAACCCGCACTTTCGGCGATATCCGGGTTCGTATGGTCGAGTACAGCCCCGGCTATCTGGCTGATCATTGGTGCGCCAAAGGACACATCCTGCTCTGCCTAGAGGGTGAGCTCCACACCGAATTGAAGGACGGGCGTTGCTTTGTTCTCCAGCCTGGTTCTAGTTATCAGGTGGCGGGCAACGCTGAGCTTCACCGGTCCTCGACTGAACGGGGCGCAAAGCTCTTCGTCGTGGATTAAAAATCACATAACCAGTGCAGGCACGGCGACGCCCACTACATTGCGCCTTCGGCTCCATTCCGCGGGCGCGCATGCTGCAAGCGTTATGTTCCAGGAGAAATGTTGTGCTAGGGAAGTTGTTTGGAAGAAAAAAGGAAGAGCCTCTCAAAGAAAATGAGGTGCGTGTGGTCCTCCCTGAGGAGTCCTATACGCTGATGGAATGGAAAGAGGACAGCTTGCCGTGTATTGGGATGCTCAATTCTGCACTCAGTGACTTTGAGCATAAACAGATTTTCGGGTGGCACCTTTCGGTAATCATCGACTTTGAGGAAACAGTCGAAAATGGAATGCCCTCGGAGGAAGAAAGAGAAATTGTCGATCCGTTCTGCGACAAACTAGACGAAGAAATCAAAGCAGGTGGAAACGCTTTGTTCCTTGTCAGAGAAACCTGGAACAAAACTCGACGCTTGGTCTGGAGAGTTTACGATCCAGAAATTGCCCACCAACACCTTCAATACTTAGTTGATCACCACCGGCATCCTCGACCTTTTGATTGGCGCATGGAACAGGACCTTGAGTGGGGCCAGGCCGAATGGTACTTCAAGCAACTGAGAACATAACAAGTGGCTGTTGTCGGACGCGCCTGCGCTGGCGCTCCGGCACGCCGCAAAGCCAGGGCGTGTGTGCCGGGCATGGCACAGAACTAGGGAGGTGAAAGTCCTCCTGCCTGGTGTTCGCAGAGCCGAAGGCTAGGAGAAGGGCAGGGGCGTCACCGCGAGGTGGGGTCTGAAGGAAGCCCAATCCAAAGCGGCGGGGCGACGAACAGGAACCCGATACGAGGTGTGGTACATCCGGGGCGGTAACTGTCAAGGTATCTG
>NZ_AXBW01000087.1:0-1669 GCF_000475355.1 Marinobacter sp. C1S70
CCCCCTCTGTCAGGATAATTGACGCGCTCTTTGTTAAACTCTCTTAATCATTCAGGGGCGTTGGGAGATCTGTATGCCTCGTTACTCCGATGAGCGACGTCAGGCCGTAGTGGCCAAGCTGTTACCACCGTACAACCAGAGCGTTGAAGAAGTAGCCCGCCAGGAAGGTATTTCCTCAGCTACGGTTTACAAGTGGCGTAAAGAAGCCCGTGCGGAAGGCCGCTGCCTGCCTGATACCAGTGATCAGGGCGCTGAGGGCTGGTCCTCCCGGGACAAGTTTGCAGCCGTGCTTGAGACCGCATCAATGAACACCGAGGAGGTCGCCGCTTGGTGCCGCCAGAGAGGCCTGTACCCTGAGCAACTGCAACGCTGGCGACATGATTGTGAACAAGCGGCCAGCCTGTCTCATGACGAGCGCCGTCGCGAAGCCGAGGAGGCTCGGCAGCAGCGCAAGCGCATCAAGGAGCTGGAACGCGAGCTGCAACGTAAAAACTCAGCATTGGCGGAGACAGCTGCACTGCTGACCCTGTCAAAAAAAGTACGGGCGATCTGGGGGGACGAGGAGTCATGATCAGCATCGAAGATCGCCAAAACGCCGTACAGCTGATCGCCAGGGCCTGCGACGACGGAGCCCGCCTCAGTGCCGCCTG
Organism: Marinobacter sp. C1S70; assembly: GCF_000475355.1. Lineage (NCBI taxonomy): Bacteria > Pseudomonadati > Pseudomonadota > Gammaproteobacteria > Pseudomonadales > Marinobacteraceae > Marinobacter > Marinobacter sp. C1S70. The sequence continues at coordinate 651 of NZ_AXBW01000087.1, forward strand.
CGAGGTGGTCGGTATCTCGATTCGCACTCATCAGCGCTGGACGCGGGAGGGCGATGTCAAGGAGGACCAACGCCCTTTTGCCGAACGGCCGGTGCCCGCCAATGCCCTCACGCCAGAGGAGGAAGCTGACATCCTGAAGCAGTGTCACCGGGAAGAGTTTGCTGACCTGCCACCGGATCAGATCGTGGTGCGCTTGATGGACGAAGAACAGCGCTATATCGCATCAGTTTCCAGTTTTTATCGTGTATTGCGCAAGCATGGTCAGCTGGCTCATCGAGGTCGTGCCAAGGCCCGCAAATCACGGCCAGCACCGACTACGCATACGGCAACAGCACCCAATCAGGTCTGGTCGTGGGACTGTACCTGGCTCCCCGGCCCAGCCAAGGGGACCTACTACTATCTGGTGATGATCCTCGATATCTTCAGCCGCAAGGTGGTGGGCTGGGAGGCTTTCCTGGGCGAGTCTGCAGCCAACTCCCGTACCGTCATTGAGCGAGCGGTGCTGGCCGAAAATATCGTGCGCCAGCCGCTGGTGTTACACGCCGATAATGGTAGCCCCTTCAAAGGCGCGACCTTGCTGGAGAAGCTGCGGGATCTAAAGATCCAGCCATCGTTCAGTCGGCCAAGAGTGAGTAACGATAACGCCTTCTCCGAGGCCCTGTTCCGCACCTGCAAGTATGTACCGCACTATCCCGCAGATGGCTTTGCTGATCTAACGGAAGCCCAGCAATGGGTACACAGGTTCGTTCAATGGTACAACCATGAGCATCGTCACAGTGCCATTCGCTTCGTAACACCGGTGCAGCGCCATACCGGAGAGGACAAGGCGATACTGGAGAAGCGCCATGCGCTCAATCTCGCAGCCAGAACGGCACATCCTGAGCGCTGGAGCGGTGGCACCCGTAACTGGGAACCGGTGACATTCGTATCGTTGAATCCAGAGCGGAAAGTGGTCACTGAGGCAGTGAGAGTGGCTGCATAAAAATCAGACAGGGCGACAGATACCTTGACAGTTACCG
>NZ_AXBW01000088.1:0-877 GCF_000475355.1 Marinobacter sp. C1S70
GGGGTAAGGCACAGAGCTTTCGCGGCATGAACGCCCGATTTATAAAGCACACCCCAGTCGCAGAAGGAGGGCTTCGCGGTCACGTGCCCGCTCGCCCCGGATGTACCACACCTCGTATCGGGTTCCTGTTCGTCGCCCCGCCGCTTTGGATTGGGCTTCCTTCAGACCCCACCTCGCGATGACGCCCTTGCCCTTCTCCTAGCCTTCGGCTCTGCGAACACCTGGCAGGAGGACTTTCACCTCCCTAGTTCTGTGCCATGCCCGGCACACACGCTGAAATAAGCGGCGGCCCGTCAGGGGCGTCCGGTGGAGGCCGCAGGCCGGAACGAACTTGATTGACTGGTTATATATTGATATCGCAATCTAGCCCTTAAAATCATGAATTTTATAGTCGGAATACATAAACCCAAAACTCGAACTATTGCCAATTAGCGTCACTTTATCTCCCATCCTCAGGCTATACCAATCGCTTTTTTCTAAGCCACATATACTATTATCAAAAGAAGACTTAAATTCTTTGGCATAAAATATGCCCTCACAAAAAACATACCCCCGGACATGGAATCTGCTTCTTTTCCTTTCAACTGTAACCTCAACCATGGCTGGCTCTGAGTAAAACAAATGTCCGAAAACTGGAAAACCTTTGTACACCGCCATCGTAGCAATCATCGGAATGCCGATTGTAAATGCAAATACCCCAAACCAAACACTGTTTTTCGCAATGAAGTGTTTACGAACTGAAGACCCGTCAGTAAAAAGCCGAGCTAAAGCCCAAACTGTTATTGGAATTGAAATAATCAACCCCACCCAAAGAAGTAGATCCGAAATCTCTCCTGAAACAACCATTTTGACTGGATAGTTGCGGTAGGAATGCCTC
>NZ_AXBW01000089.1:0-2967 GCF_000475355.1 Marinobacter sp. C1S70
AGATTCACTATGCCACTACAACTCCCTGCTCCCCTGTGTGTTCGGTCTTCTCGACTTCAGACCAGTCAGTAACCCCAAAGGGCAGATCCCTTATGTCCAATTTGCTTCTCCTTAAGCACATAACGCCAACAGCATGCGCGGCTGCGAAATGAAGGCGAAGCCGCAATGTAGTAGACGTCGCCGTGCCTGTGATTGTTAGAACCGTTGCCCGTTAATTGCACCACTGCCTCTCGCATGGGACGCCGTCATGATTTCCGTCCATTTTCGTATTGGGGCAATTCCTCAGAAAATAGGTCGCTTCCGCACAAGATGTCATCTGAGAGCAATATGTTCTCCCGTCACATCTGAATTTCTGATTGGACACCATAGGTTTAGAAAAACTTGAGCTTGCGGGCTCGGAAAAATTCAAACTGGTGAGATCAGAAGTTGCGGCTGTGACGGACGATACGCCACCGTTCATATAAGCAAAGATCCCGATAATTAGAACGCCGAAAACTTGTAGCTTGAACGGGCCTTTAGCGTCTTGCCAGTGAACGATCAGGTAAATGAGCGCTACTGGTGCAATAAAAAAGACTGCAAGCCCCCAAAAAATGCCTGTTCTAAAAGCCGAAATTAGCAGACCGATTCCGCCAATGATGAATATTCCAAGACCAACATAAAAAACTACGTCACTCACTCGGTGTTCCTTTTTAAGTTCTAACGCCAGCGCACAACGGCGACCTTGTAATGGAGGCGCAGCCGCAATGAAAAGGGCGTCCGGCGGCCATCGGCCGCGTATTGATGCGCCTTGTTATACATGAGCCTCCTCCGGAATTTGACCCAATAGATCAGTAACCCCGATATCTTCACCAGCCTGTGACAACAAAGTACTTATCTGACCGCGATGGTGGGTTTGATGATTGAAAAAATGAAGAACCAGACTCGAAAAGCGTTTATTGGCAGGAACCCCTTTGGTGTTGCGATAGGCAAGCACGAAATCCAGGTCACTTTCGGACAATTCAGCTACCCAACTGACTATTGTCTGATCCAACCAGGCCCGATGCTCAGACAAACGGCCTAAATCATCGAAAACAATCTGATCCAAGCTGGTTGGCCTCGGAAGGTCAGCGACTTCACGTAGCGAGCCTAAGCACGATGGGTGTGTGGCAAATCGCTTAAGCCAGATCGTGTCGCCAACGACGACATGGTTCAAAGTTCCTAGAATAGAGCCAAAAAATGCCCGACGATCCGTAATCAAATCTTTGGCAGAAAGATGACCTGCAGCCTCATAGACCTTTGAGTTCATCGACTGATTGTAGTTGGCCAATAATCCAAAGTGATCTTTCAGGCTCATCGGAGTTCCTTCTCATGTATAACGCTGAGCGCACCGGTGGCCTTTACAGAGCGAAGCGGCGTAAAGGACATCCGCGTGACGCGTATTGTTATGCACTGTTAAATCTCCCGCCGTTGCCCGATACACAGCAGTGCAGTTGGTTCCAAGTTTGAGGGTAACCTCAATGCTTCCTTGACCCTTGCATCATCAAACCCTGCCACCAGAACACAACCAAGTCCGAGAGCCGTACTCTGGAGATGAACATTTTGTGCTAAAGCCCCAGTTTCCATATATACATAGCGAGCACCTCGCTCTCCCTCGGGTGGCTGAGATTCAAAGTGCCGAACCGCAACTCCGAGTTTCGCTGAAACCCCGATGACGATAGCTGCCTCTTTCAACCATGGTTGATCGCCAATCCCTAGCTCGTGCATCGCCCCTTCCGGAATACAGCTACCGACTAGCTCCAGCGAATGGCTTTCAGCCTTATACTCATAGGTACCGGGCTCAAGTTCCGATACCCGCTGCACCACAATTTGTAGATACAGCGGGTATAACCCACCTGCTGATGGAGTTGATCTTTTTTGATCGGCACCGGTTACGCCTTGGGCCGACCAAAGCAATTGGGACAAAACACCTAAAGGTAGCGGTGCCTGCGTATATTCTCTTACGCTGCGCCGAGACTCAATACACTCAACCAATGGCTCAGAGCCTTGTAATTCGGGCGTTGGTAGCTCGATGACCATGCACTTACCCCCCTATGCATAACGACTGAATTATGCGCCATCACTGTCTTTCCCGGTAACTTTTGCATCAGAACCGAGGAGTTATGCAACCTACCGGGAGAGCGCCAGCCAGCCCGCACAACCAGCCATCAAGCCGGCAGAGGTTCTATTCACCCGCTTCATCACCTTCGGGGAGCTAGCTGCACGACGAACCTTTAAAGCCGCCGCCAGATAAGCGAATTGGACCGCAAGGTCGATCCCGAGTCCCAAAGCTAGGATCAGCCCGACCTCAGACAGCGACAGTGCCGTCATGTCGAAGGCGTGGGGCAGCACAGCCCCAAAGAAGATCACCGCCTTGGGATTGCTGAGCGTCAGGAATGATCCGGCCAGGATGCCGCGCCCAACGGAAAACGCGGACGCGGATGTGAGCTGTCCCCGCAAGGTGTCCCGAGTCCAGAGCTTCCAAGCGACGAACAAAATGTAGGCAATGCCGAGCCATTTTACCGTGATAAAAACAGCCTCAAAGCGTAAAGCTAGCGCGGCAAGCCCGAGCATCGCAACAACCAACCAAACAGCATTTCCCAGCACCATGCCGACGATGAAAGAAACACTGGCGCGCCCGCCCCGCGAGAGAACCTGACAGATCAACACACCTTGTGCGGGGCCAGGGATCGCGGCTGCAATTGCAAAAGGTACGATGAAAAACCAAATCGAAGTAGTGATGTTCATGTATTCTCCTGAAGAGTCTATTCGTTTTGACTACATGACTGAGATAACCGGCCAGACTGCAAGCGCATAACGCCAGCAATAAACGGCGCCCTGACAAGGGCGTCCGGTGGAGGCCGTAGGCCGGAACGAATTTGATTGCCTTGTTAAATGGCAAGCGGCCCCATTTCATGTTCATAAATAAACTGTAATCCCCCCAGAAAATAA
>NZ_AXBW01000090.1:0-4647 GCF_000475355.1 Marinobacter sp. C1S70
ACTTTAATTGGCCATTAACACAAGGCTTTCAGGCGCTCCCGCAGGGCGAGACGCTGGCGGCTCTGGACCTGTGTTGCCAGCCCTTGATGTGGAACCACCACACCTGCGGACTGGCGCCTTGGCCAGCGCCGCCAGCATCTCGCAGTAGGTCAACGAATTAACCAGACGGGACACTAGACCGGGTTGTTCCCAATATCGGTGAGCAATCCAATCGGTGCCAATTCCGCAGTGACAATTGTGAAGCTACCAATACCAAGCGCGGTCACGGCAACCCAATCACGCCAGGTTGTGGTTCTAGCGTACATTTTTCTCTCCTCCCTGCGTTGCGCCATGAGACTGTGTGCCCAACAGGTCTTCCTTGAAGGCCAATTTTGCCGCTGTAATGGCATTCATTGCGGCAGGAATTCCCGCATATACAGCAACTTGGAGGACAATCTCGACAATTTCCTCTTGCGTCACTCCAATATGCAGCGCTGCGCGCATATGAAACTCCAATTGGCCTGGTGCCGTGCCTACGGCAGACAACATGGCGACAGTGAGCATCTCTCGTGTTCTAAGTGATAACCCCTCACGCGCCACTACATCAGCAAAGGAAAACCCGAGAAGTATTTCTACAGCCTCGCTGTGAAACTCATCAAGGCTTGCGGCAACCTTTCCCGGCGCGGCCGGGTCGAGTGCTTCGAGTAGATTTAAAGCTTGAGCGCGGCGATCAGAGCCTGGAGAACTCATACATTCACCCCCTTCATGCCTTCCTCGCTGTAACGCTCACCCACTACTGGCAATGACTCAGTGGCGGTTTCGAGCTCCCGCTGCTCCGCTACGGTAAGACTGACATCTGCTGCTGCGACATTCTCTTCCAGGTAGCGCAACTGCTTGGTACCAGGGATTGGAACGATATCGTCCCCTTGGGCTAACAGCCACGCCAATGAGAGTTGAGCTGGCGTGCACCCTTTAAGCTTGGCTTTTTCAGCTATAACATCGGCAATTCGGCGGTTCGCGCCGATTGCTCTTTCCGCAAACCGTGGGAGGTGAGCACGAAAGTCGTTATGATCGAACTCTCCAGGGTCTTGAAATCGCCCTGTCAGAAAACCTCGGCCCAGGGGGGAGTATGGAACAAAACCAATACCCAACTCACGGCATGTCGGCAGAACATCGCGCTCTACCTCTCGAGCCCAAAGTGAATACTCAGTCTGAATAGCGGTAATCGGGTGCACCGCATGAGCCCTTCGTAAGGTTTCAGCGCTCACTTCACAAAGACCAATACGGGCGATTTTCCCTGATTGAATGAGCTTCTCAAGCCCGCCAATCGTCTCCTCTATTGGCTCCTCCGGATTGACGCGATGCACGTAATACAGATCGATTTGCTCAATTCCTAACCTACGAAGAGAGGCTTCGCATGCCCTGCGCGCATAGTCGGAACCGTTCTTCAAGCTCCGCTTATATTCGCCAGGATTACGCACAATGCCGAACTTAGTCGCGACGTGAACAGGCGCCTTACTACCGGCTAGAAACCGACCGATAAGCTCCTCATTGTGGTGTGGCCCATACATGTCGGCGGTGTCGAAAAAGTCAACGCCGAGCTCCACCGCCCTTTCCATTACACGCAACGACTCACTGTCATCACGGGGCCCATAGAACTCGCTCATCCCCATGCACCCTAATCCGATCGATGAAACGGAGAAGCCTGTTCCAAGCACTCGTTTTTCCATGTCTGACTCCTTGATGTCTAGAACTAAATCGTGACAGACTCGAAAAATGGAAAATACAAACAAATTTGGCAAAAGGATTTCCATTATCGGAAACGAGATGCCGAGGGGCATGGTTTGGGATGACACCCGCGCCTTTCTGGCAGTGGCCCGTTGCGGCACGCTAAGCGCCGCAGCCCAGAACTTGAATGTAGGCATTGCGACACTTTCACGTCGCATCGAGCGGCTTGAGTCGGCACTAAAACTTCCGCTTTTCGTACGTCAGCAATCGGGATACGAGTTAACTGAGGACGGTGCTGAGTTGATAGAAAAGGCCGAAGCCTTGGAGGCTGCAGCGCACGCGTTTGCCGTAGGCGCAGACACCCAAGCGCAGATGAGTGGCCACGTGCGTCTGGCTACAGCGGAAAATGTCGCCACCGAACTCATACTGCCGGAACTCCCGGCATTTCGAGCCCAATACCCCGATCTGTTGGTTGAGCTGGTTACAGACATATCAACCGCCAACCTGCATCGACGCGATGCGGATTTAGCATTGCGAATGGTGCGGCCAGAAAGGGGCAACGTCACACTTCGTGCTCTCGGCACCTTGGGGTATGGACTCTACTGCAGCACGTCCTATGAGCTAAGACGTGAGAGCAACCCGGACCTAGGTTACTACGATACGGATGATTTCATTACCTGGGGGGAAATGTACTCACATTTGCCTGCCGCTCAGTGGATAGAGCGGATCTTGCGTGGAAGAAGACCCGCCCTGACAACCACTTCACTAGCCACCCAGGTGGCCGCAGCAAAGGCAGGGCTTGGGCTCGCACTGTTGCCACATTTCATCGCTCAGAACTCAGGACTCGTTTGTGTCGACACCGATCTTGGAGTCGATCAGCCTATCTATCTAGTCATACAAACCGACTTGGCAAAGTCTAGACGAATCAGAGCCCTGGCAGACTTTCTTACAGACGTGGTGGCCAGAAACGGTGAGCGCTTGGGCGGGTAACGTATGCCACCATTTCTTCTAGCTACACGCAGATCTATTTCAGCGCTGCGCTGATCGTCGACTCGCATTCAAAGTAGTTCACTCGCTGCCGCCAAGTACTGCCCGAATAGCCTGATACATTTCCGGATTCCGGGCCTCCAGAAACGCTGCAAACTCCAACGCATTGAAGCCGTGGTAGTCCTTCTCCGGCATATCAATGGGCAGGTTCGGGTCCGCCCCCAGCTCCAGCAAGGCGTGAAGGTAGTCCACATTGGCATAGAGAACGGCTTCGTGCACGGGCGTCAGCCCGTTGTAATAGCCGTTCACCGGCTCTCCCCGTGCCGCAAAATGTCGGAGCAACCCATAGCCTCGGCGCGTCATGATCGAGTCAGGTTCGTGCGTATCCAGCGTCGTGCCCACAAAATTAACCAGAGGCTGCGAACAACCGTCCATCGCGGTCATCGCTTTACCACAGCGCTCATAAGGCCAATCGAAATTTGTCAGAAGCCAGTAGGCAACGGCAGGCCGGATCGCCAGACTGTTGAAATCCGAAGGGCTCCAGGGCACTTCTTCGGGATCAAGAATCGCTATGACGGATAACCCCCAGGCATCGGAGCCAAACGCCCAGGTGCGATAGAACATCGGGTACAACGTCAGGGCAATCACCAAGGCCCCTCCGCAAAGCGTCAGTGCCTTTTTGTGACCCAGAAAGTATTTTATGAGCACGTCACTGCTCCTTGATGACGCTAGCAAAACGGCTGGAAATCCCTTGCAAAAGCCCCTGCAATTAGCGGGATCTATTAATCAAACACCCCAAGGTACCAACCGGAAAAGAAAAACAAAAACGTAAGAATCACGAACGCGGTATAGGGCACAATCACCCAAAGCTTTAATGAACGAGGTAACGGCTCCTCCTCGTCACCCATTCGGGATTCGATACGAGCCCCTATACGCGGAAACTTCCGGAATACAAAAAAAGCATAGACATGCGAAACCCTCATCCAGCGACCAATAGGACCATTACCCCAGATACTGCGAATTCCATCCAATTGCTTACCGGGCGTTGCAATCCTCCGCTCGACTTCCTCGGTTTTGCGAAAAAACAGCGTGACCATCAGAAACATCAAAAGGACACCAATGAGCATACAAGCTGCCCCTATGATTGCCGCTAAGTCAGCCAAGAACTCTTCAGTCATGGACAACCTCTCTCAGCTTTGCTCCAATAGTCTCACCACCTACTCCGCCAACAAATCCGCCACCTGCTGCACCGAGCCCACCCGCGATAACCGCACATGCCACGCCACCTATTCCAGCGGTCGTAACTCCGAACGCTACGCACGTAGACGTTGCTAGGGCACCTCCAATACCGCCACCCAGCATTGAACCAGTCAATTTACCCCCCTCCTGGTAAGCTACGACCTGACAATCCTTCTCGTCACCCGCAGTGCAAGCCTCACGAATTTTCAGCGCGGACATGGAGACATCCAGAGTAATCCCGAGATATCCCACATTTCGGGCATACTTTGCCCCTTTAGCCACCCGCTCATAGTGCGTAGCGTAGCCGGGTATGTCACCCACCCCAGCCTTATTCCAGTGATTAACAATACTTTTCGACGACAACCCCAGCGCTCGTTTCAGCTTGGCATCGTCATCCAGCGACATCCCCCGGCGGGCAATGCTTCCCAAAGCAAAATCCAGTTCCTTGAAAAGCGCCCGCCGTTTCTCGAAGAACTCCGGATGGTTTAGATGGCCGTGTTTGCGGTAACTCTCCTGATGAAGACGCTCAATGTTCCTCAACGTCTTCTCAATACTGCTGATCTGCTTCGACACCATCACGGCGCCTGCACCGAGCCCCGCCGAACCCGTTGAGGTAATGGCTTCCAACAAGTCGTAATACTTAACGAGAAACTCCGCCTCGTCCTGCTCCAGCGACCTTACCTGAGCATTTACGCTAGTGTCCCTTAACAAAAG
>NZ_AXBW01000091.1:0-5646 GCF_000475355.1 Marinobacter sp. C1S70
GATGGGCCGGAATATGCACGGTTGACTGACGGTTTGAGAAGCTCGTCGAAAATAGGATCCCACTGGCCGAGCTCCACTTCTTTGAGAGTCTCAATATAGTAGTGCGCCCGGCATAGGTCCCCATACCGCCCTTGGTCATAGCCGACCAAGCCAAGCGCAGCGAACTTTTGCTCAAGTTCCTGGCCACTTTCACGGACCTGTCGAGAAAAATAGGAGGGGCCCTCACCGCCGATCAGCCAGTTGACATTCTCCTTGATCGACGCAACAGGATCTCTCGACATGTGCTTGTGCGTCTGACGAGGTTGTTTTTTGCTTTGGTCCCGGAGTACCGCTTCTAATTTAGAGGAAAGCCCAGGCTCTATACTTTCAAGGTGGTCAAACTCCTGAAAATAAAGCTGGCATAACTGCAGGAAGGTTGTTCGGGTAAGCCTAGGGTTTTGGGCCTCCACCAACACCTCTATAACTGACTGTCTACAACTGATTTTCCGAATTTTTTCGTCGTTACACCATAGCCAAGTTAGCGCTCTTGCGCCCAAGCGTTTCTCCAAGGCGTCATAAACGTCGCCGAAGTCGCCATTATTAATTGCTTTGACTATCCTTTGACACATCAAATCAAAGGCACTGCCACTTCCCGCTGATTGAGCGAAACTTTCGGCCTGATTAATGAGATTAGACCAGCCGGACTGAACGTGTTCCGGCCATTCCTTTTTAAGTTGCGGGGGCTGAGGCAGCTTCATTTAGTTAAATCTACCTTTGCTCGGACCTTTTCATAGTCCTCGCTACTGGGCCGTCGAATAGTAAATCGAATATCAATTCGACGGTTCTTGCTATAGTCATCTGCAGTACGCTGATTTTCGACGACGGGCCTGGTTTCCGCGTACCCACTCACGGAGAAAAGTGGTTTGCCCTCTCCGTTTTTCAGGCTGCTCAACTTGGCACGCTCCTGAAGTGAGCGCTCCCAGAATTGCCAGAGTGAGATAGCTCTGAATGTAGACAAACACCAATTACCTTTTTCGCCACACAACCGTCCTGTAAACGGCCTGCTATCGGTATGCCCCTCTACGAAAACGGTGTCCAGATAATCGGACCGGTCTTCTTTAGAAATGAGCTGGTGGAGCACTTCACCGATTTCGCGAGCGGTATTCTGATATTGCTGCCCGATTTGGTCAGCGGCAGTATCAAATCCTAGCAACTGGTTTGGAATCCTGAGAACCGTACTGTTCTCGCTAACTTCGACCTGAATTCCACGCTTTTGAAGTATCTCTGCGGCCTCTGTTAGGATATTTCTTCGAACCTCCTCCGCTTTTCGAAGCAGATTAATCTCTTCCTCTACTTCTACTACTTGTTCCTGCAAACGCTCCCGCTCTTGCTCAGCTTCCTCCTGCAGCTCCATCAACTGGAGGATTAAGATCACTGAGGCCAAGATAAAAATGACCAACAACCCAGACATAATGTCGGAGAAAGACATCCAGTAAGGATTCTCTTCGTCTACCGACATGTGCTTCTGAGACCGGAGCAGCGCCATTAGCGGGTCTCCAATTCATCAAGAATACTGTTCATATTCTCGACCACCCGCAGCATGGAGTCGGCATATGCTCGAGAACTGTTATTCCATTTGTCCATGCGGTCTTCGATTTGTTGGTTCACCTGTGTGGAATAACTCGACAGCCAGGACTCTGCCTGTTTTTCAATACCAGAAACCTGATTGGCCAGATTCTCAGATAACCCACTGAATTCAGTCTTGATTGAGCTCAACCATTCCTGTTGATGCTGTTTGAGCTCAGCGAAACCTTCGTTTGTTAGTTTTGCAGCATTGCCATATTGCTCTACGCTAGCTTGAATCGACCGTTGGAGGCCTTCAAGCAGTCTAGACTGTTCGCTCAGTCGTTCTGAAAGCAATGCATTCTGCTCGCCGGCAGATTCTATGACTGATAAAACCTCCGACATACGGGTGCCCAATAGGTCGGTGGCTTGTTTTACCTGGGAGCTGAGTAGGCCAAGCTGATTTGCACTACTATCCAGATGTTTGCTGCTCTCGGAAATGGAACCGGTAACACTAGCGAGTTGTTGGAGAGTTTCTCGGTGCTGCTCAGCCAATTGCAGGCTTTGTTTTTGCGTTGTTCTGACAGATTCCGCAATCTCATTAAGCAGACGTTGCTGTTGCTCGGCGACTTGTTCATTCTGCTCTCGGAAACGTTCTTGTCTAAGACCTTCTCGCTCATCTGCCGCCTCAATCTGTGACTTGAGGCTTTCCATTGTCCGACCGGTCAGAACCGCGAACATTTGCTCCATTTTCTGCTCGCGTTTCAAAGATCCTTCTGATGCCCTCTCAGCTCTCTTATCGGCAGCCTCCAGTTGTCTTTCGACCTGTTCTGAGAAACTTGCCATCAGCTGACCGAACTTGTCCTCCAACGCTTTTTGGCTGCTTGATGCGGAGTCCGCAACCCGACTAATCTGGTCGTCAAATTGACTGGCTTGTTGCCGTGAGCTCTCAAGCTGTCTTTCTTGCTGTTCGTTGAGTTTTGTGAAGAGCTCTCCAAGTTGGGAGCTCATATCAGTGACAGCATTGTTCACGTCGGAAGCCGCCTGTTCAAGCAATGCCCCCTGGTTTTTTGCTGCCCCGCTAACGCCCTCAACGAAATCGCCTACCAACCGCTCGAGAACTTGAGTGGACTGCTGGCTTGCGTTACTGACTAGAGATTCAATGGCAGGCGCCATAATCTTGTTTAACGCCGTGGTAAAAGCCTCTTCCATCGAATCAGAAACGCCTTTGATACTCTCCTGTAACCGATCACCTATGCGCTCATGAAGTTCCTGAAGTGCCTCCTTGCTCTCCCGACTACTATCGGCGATGTGGACCAACGACTGCTCTGCCGGTATTCTTGGGTAGAGAAAATCGATCTCTTGCTGCACCGACTTAATCTTGGATAGCGCCGAGCGCTCCATAAACTTTTCAATCATATTGAGTAGTAGGCTAAGACCCACACCCCAAACAGAGGTCATAAAGGCAACTGTCGCCCCCTGAATTAGTCGATCAATACCATCACGCAGTTCAGGGATGTCAGAGCGGGAGCTCAAGTTCAGGCTATCCAAGCCAACCGTTAAACCCACGAAAGTCCCTAGCACACCGATCGCCACCAAGAAGCTTGGCGTCGCGGCAAGCAAACGACTTCCTGTAAGGCCAGGCGCAAGGGTTCTGGCGTTAAAGAAATGATCAGCATCCAGGGTGTTAAACAGCGCCTTCTGATCGCCCGAAATCACCAGGCTCTCATCAAATTCTCGCCAAACCTTACCAACATCCTCTTGCTTTAAGGCCATAGCTTTTTGCAAAACTTCACGACGATTGCTCGCGAGCGATTTCTTATCTTGATCACTGATGAGGGTTCTGAGCGAACCCAACCTGCCTTCGAAACGCAGAAAATGACGAGTAACTGCGATGACTGCGACCAAAAAAATCACAATCATAAGCAGCCAAAACAACGTTGCTAGGCCTTGTGGTGTGCCGTTTGATAAAGCAGTAAAGTCAGGAAGTAGGTGCGAAAGCAAACTGACAAAATCCATTTTTGGAACCCTGTTTTTTATCGATTTTTCTTTTTTCAGAGACGGCTGACGTAACAAAAAGCCTCTTTGGCGAGTTCACGCTCACCATCCCACCGGTAAGCGCATAGTTTTCCGTCAGAGTCACCCGCTATGCTGTAGTCCAAGCATGCAATATGCTCATTCAGCGGCGCAGGCTCGCCTTTCATCCAGTAGTGACCGACGAATACAGGCTTCTCACCGTCGTAGCCTGGCAAGACATGAGAGACAACCGGCAAATGCGGTATCTGGTCGATCGCGTCGCCGGGAACCATGGCAAGATCACGGTAGGTCAACTCGCCCTGCTGCCACCATTTAGTCCGGATATTACTTCGCTTGTGGTTATTTTTGTCAAAAAAATGGTGATCTCGCGGCAAAGGGATTTCCAATCCTTTAAGCAGAGTCTCGATGGCTTCATAGGCATCACTCCCCTCCCTACTCGTTTGCTCCCACGCCTCTGGAAGCAACCGGTTTTCTGAATCGGTGTACTTGCCAATCGCAGCCAGATGTTGCGGATGCCAGCAGGCATGAACAACACGAAATTCCGGCAAGTCCAGGTACACAGGCAATGTTTTGAACCACTCGACCATTCTGTGGTGCAGCTCACTGCCTTCACCCACTTGTTCAAGAAACGCCTGATGTTGGTCCAGGTTTTTATCGGTATGGGGGCGCAAGTACTCACCAGGGCTCTGCGGATCTTCCATGGCCCAGGCCACGGCATTGAATTCGTGATTACCCATCACGGCCAGGGCTTGGCCGTTATCGACCATACCGCGGGCAATGGTGACGGTTTCCACCTGCTCAGGGCCGCGGTCTACAAAGTCGCCCAGGAAGATTACCCTACGTTCGGGATGCTTCCACACACCGTCTATTTCACGGTAATCCATTTTGGTGAGGAGAGCTTTAAGTTCGGTTGCGTGGCCGTGTATGTCACCTATCAAGTCATACATCATTCATTTCCTTTTGAATTCGTTATTGCCGGGCCGCCTGCACCACTGAATTAATGACGCCCAGTTGGCGCCCGCTGACTACCCCAACCGATTCCGCCCCACACCGCTTACCAACCACTTCACCATGCAGGTTAAAAAGGTAGGCTGCGTTCTTTTCGTAATAAAACCAATACTGCTTGATCTTACCCCAGATGCCAAGTTCTCCCCCCGTTTCAGCAACATGCGCCCGAATGCGACTCTGGGCCTCACCTAATTGATCCGTTAATGAATAGCGCCAGAACCCTTCAACAAACTGCAGATAACGCTGGTGGTCGCAAGCTGCCAAAGCGAACAACGGTTGGTTTTTCCGCATAAAACCAGTGTCTATCCAGATATAAGGCTTGAAAGCACGCCGTTCCTGCTCCAAACGGGTAGTCAGTTTTGCAATACGCTGTTCAACCACCAGCTTCTCCATACCGACTGCTCGACAAAGGGCTCCGAGGAAATCTTCGCTGCTGTACTTGAAGTCGAATCCGCCCCCACCGAGACCAAAGTCAGGGCATTCCAACACTCGTTGGAGGCGTTTTCGATTCGCAGCGGTAGGTCGCACGTAGCCCATTGTTTTGAGAATGTCGTTATGTGACTTTGCGGCCACCCGGATAATGAGATCCGTTTTAAAGTTGTTGATCACGTTATGCCCTCCCTCATTCTCTGTTAACTCTAACGCGACCATGCGACAAATTCGGTCGCTCTGAGGAGATGCTGCGGCTATGGTAAATTGCGTGTCTTACGGTGCCGGAAACGATCAACAGAGACTCAAAGGTTCAACTATGCCCTACCCGATTGAAGACAAACTTGTTATAGCGGTAGCGTCCAGCGCTCTGTTCGATTTATCCGACTCCGACCTTGTGTTCAGAACTCAGGGCGAAAAGGCCTACCGGAAATACCAGGAAGCGAATCTGGACTCCCCGCTTGAGAAAGGCGTTGCTTTCCCTTTTGTCCGACGTTTTTTGGCAATTAACCAACGGTTTCCGGATAAATCTCCTGTTGAGGTGGTTTTGCTCTCCCGCAACTCCGCGATTACCGGCAAGCGAGTGTTCCGCTCGATCAACCACCACGGTGCGTAAACCGCTGAAGGTTG
>NZ_AXBW01000092.1:0-6062 GCF_000475355.1 Marinobacter sp. C1S70
AACCTTCAGCGGTTTACGCAAAAGCGCAACCAGAGCAAAAGAGTGTCTATTAAAAAGCATCGCAGCGAATATCCTGTGACAGGTTGGTTCGAATGAGGCTGGCAATTGGTGCGTAAGATTCGTTCAGAATGAGCTTGCCGTCCTGCCAACTGCCGTAGTCGTTGGTCCCCACGAATCGGGAAAAGAAGCCTATTTCTTCGGAAAACTTCAAAGTGCCGTAAGTTAGCGCCGGCACTACTGCTTCACTGAAATCGGAAATGTCGATCAGTTTCTGAACGCCATACTCGCCGTGCTGTTCCGCCAGAGCATTAATGACATCAATCTGCTGTTTAAGCTCTGAGTCACTAACAATGCCTTTCTCGTAATCGGAGAATGCAGTACTGAGTTCATCGAGCTGTGATTGAAGTTGTGAGTGAACAGGTGAGCTCTCTGGCGAGAATTCATCAAGTAGCCGCAGTTTTTCTGAGTGAGGGATCAAGCCATATAGATACGCGGTATCTACTGAAAAATGATAGAGCGCCATATCCTGCCCGAGATTTAAAAGGGAAGACGCATCGTTCATGATGAGTCGGGTTTTTTCCTCAATCGCCTTGGCTGAAGTGTTTCGTATCTGGATCGCCAAGAATCGCTCGTAGTTGATGCCATTGGCATTGAAGGTAACAAGCAGGTTCACAAGCTGCGGTGCATTCACAAACGGAGCCGTGAGAATAAGGCCAGTATCATCTGGCACAGCGGACACCGTCAGGTCGATATCCTCTTCCAAAGTGTAGCTTTGGATCTCTGCGCCATGAAGGTTTCCCGCCAGTCGTGTTTCAACACCTTCGTCGACCGTGTAGTAGGTGCTCTCCAGCGTTGGAGGTTGGATCGACCGTTTTTCTCCGGTGGTACCCGTGTTACCGCCGGAACTTCCACCTCCGCAACCCAGAAGAACAAGTGCCAGGGAACTTGCCGACAAAAGCTGAAGAGGGCTGCAGGTATTTTTCGGACTAGCTTTATCCATGTTTGCTTTGGTTCCCCTGAACGCAGTTTGACCATGCCAGAATGTCGTTTACCCATTCTGTTGTCTGCGTGAGTATTGGGCGTTTCTCACGGAACGCCGCCAGCAGGTTTAGTTTGATAAGATCTACCGCCTATAAAGGCTACACAGTTTTCAGTCTGTGAAGTGTAAGGGTGCGTAACTTCGCGTTTTTTTCTGCAAAGTGGGAGGCTTTTCAGGACTAAAGTTGCCTGAAATGAGAGAGCCAGCCTTGAGAGCTGGCTCCCTGTTCTTAACTATTGGGGGTTATACACCAAAGGACTGTTGATGCCGTGATTTTTTTGGAAAGTTGACTCGATATATCGGCGCTCCATATAGGCCTGATGTCGTTCATTGTAGTCAGCATATCCTTCGTATTCGGGTTGCACTATGTAGTCCAGGTTGTATAAGAGCCCGGGCATCCCCGTTGCTATCTGATATTGTTCAGCCAGCGGGTACTGCAAACTGTTGGCGTTCTCGGCCGCAAAAACGGTTAGGCGTATGCTAGTTCCCAGGTATACATCGTCTGTGACTATGTCCGGGAAGTTGATTTTTCCGCTCACGTTGCTTGTGAGAACTGTACGGTCAAATCGCTCAATACGGTTTTCAATAGTGGAGCCAGCTGTCAGGTAAACATCGTCAGATCTGTACAGTTGAAGGGCGAAGGCATCGAACGGAACATCTTCCAAGGTGTAACTCATGGAATTGGTATCCGAGTCTGTGTCAACCATGGAGAAGGGCTTAAGTCCGGCGTAGGCACTGGCAGACAGCGCTCTCCCATCGTTCTGCAAAGGTTCAATAATCGTATTTCCCCAAGTGCTTGGATAGGAATCTTCTCGGTAACTCCGACTGATCTGAAGCAACCCCTGACCCTGAATAACCGTGGGTATGGAGATCCTTGTGCTGGCCTCGTCCCGGCCAGTAATCATGGCAACAGAGCTTAGAAACGAGTCGGAATCCAATGGCTTCAACATAGTAGCAATCTGGGTAAGGGTGGGCTCTATAGGTTTGCTGATACTTTCAACAGGGCTGTCAATGGTTGCCTGCACCAGGCCGCCGGTGATATCCACATCCTCGAGATAGGAGTAGAAGGTTGGCTGGCTGTTAAGCTCGCCGTCGGCAACCTGGTTTCCGATTAGCAAGATGGCGGCACTGCTGTCCAGTGTTGTTGATTCCAGCAGGACCCCATCTGTCGGTGCCTCCGGATAGGGAACGTATCCTCTACCTGAGACTGAACCTGCGATGGACGTAAAGCTTCCACCGTTGGAAACACTGATATTGAATTCGAAGTCATTAGGGTCATCAGGCGCCTCATAGCTTAAAGGCTCGCAGTCAGTCAGAGAGCCTTCGTACAAGCGTTCAGCCGCTAACTGAAGGGTATACGGAGCATCAATAAAGCTCCGCTCATAGCTGTAGCTATGGGTTACGGGTACGTCGCCGAAACCAATGGAAGACTGGTATACCGTTACATAATGACTTTGCGGAACATCGCTTAAATCAATGCTTCCGGAGCTATCTGTTTTTCGGGTTTCGACGAGATTCATATCGGCATCATGAATGTCGACACGCTCGCCGGACACCACGCACGATTGGGTGTAATCAGTGGTTAATGAAACAAAGCGAAGCCCTGGGGTGTAGTCTGGACGAACGACATCGTTGCCTGGGATTTCGTTGCCGGGTTCTTCGCTTCCGGGATCTTCATCTACTGGATCTTCTGGATTAATCAGTTCGTAGAGCCCAGGAATTTTCAGATCTAAGTTCAACGAATCAAGGACCGCACCCGGCACAACCTGGTCAACCGATGAGTTCTCGATCAACGATACAATTTCCGGCAGGTTTTCTGTGACATAAGAGCGAAGAGTGAGTCTGTACTGGTTATCCGTCAGGTTATTGGCTTCAAGGTCGATTTCGCCGTAAAGATCATCAAGACGAACAAGAAGCTCGGCAATTTCCGCATTGATTCGACTGACTTTCACTCCTTCGCTGGCGATTCCCGGGTTGGGGTTAAGGGCTTGCTGTGCGTAAAAGAGAAGAGACTTACGGTCCGTGCCAATAGCCTCGGCAAACAGGGATTCGGCAGTTTCCTGGTCCGGATTGCGGGGCACCAGGCTCAGCGCCGGGCTGAGCTGGGTGTTGACGAGCATTCCAACGCCAAACTCGAACTTCTCATAATCGAAATACAGCCCGATCGGGTTATAGAGGGTGAATTCACCGGGTATGATTGCTCCGGTCGAATCAGAGCTGGTCTCTGGGGTGATCTTGGCAACGATCTCTGTTCCCTCCAGGCCAATGCCAGTGGTGAAGGCGAATTTGCCATTCTCATCAGTTACCGTGAATTGCTCACCTGGATCATGTTCACCGTTCAAATTGCGATCGATAAAAACTGTGGCGCCCTCAACGAAGCCGACATAAGTGACTTCACCGCTATATATATTCGATGAGGTGTCGGGACCAGCAACGATGGTGGTGACCAGCTGACTCCCTGATTGGTCAGCTAAAGAATCGGGGTCGAAAGGATCTTCCGATTGAAGCGAGAGGTTTACATCAGCGACTACCGACGAAACAACGGCCTGTATGTTTTCGGAAAGCGTATTGAGGAAAGAAAGTTTGTTCGCTCCGTCAACGGTAAAATTAAATCCAGAGAATTGCGACTCTTGCTTTGCCTGAATGCGTGCGAGCACCTGGGAAATGCGATGAGCGCGCTCGGCATTGGCTGCGATTTCAGGATCATTGCTTTTTTTCAGCTTGATGTAATTGTTCTCTGGCGCGATGCTGAGACCAAGATCTGCAGCGACCTTATCTGCAGCGGCCTCGAAGGTTCTGCCATTGGCGATCATTTCTGTACTAATCAGGGTGGTAAGAGGAGAAACGATTGAGGTGTAGGAATCCAAGTCCCGGGCATCGCCCGCATTTTGGGCTGAAACCGACTCCGTATTCTTGATCAGTGGCGCTCGTAAAGTGTAACCGAGAGGAACCGTTTGATCGTCATCCCGATCAATGGTGACACCGGCAATAGCCTCTGCAATCACAGTGGCGTCGTCTGGAATGGTTTCTGTCGTTGAGAGGCTGAATTCTCCATTTGCCCCTGTGCGAGTCTCAGGTTCTGAGGCGTCATGCAGTCCATTGTTATTCAAATCGAGGAAAACTCTGGCATCCTGAAGATAACCATCCATAACTTGGCCTGAAATGGTGACAGGATCCGAGGTCGGATCATTTGTTGCGGTGCTTGAATTTCCTCCGCCACAGGCTGCGAGAAGGGGTGCCATCACGAATGGCATCAATTTGGTTGAATACTTTAATTTCGGCATAAAAGCTCCAGTGCCAGTTTCTTTGCTATCCCAACAAAGCGTTTGTTTTTCTGTTCTTGAATTAGAGCAGATCAACCGCCAACCCTTTGTAAAAAGTGAGAATTATTCTGTAACGATATTTATCGGGTGCGAACCACGCTTTATCCCTCCTGTATGTGAGCTTTCCTCGCTCTTGTTTCAGCTCTAAGATCGACAGCGCCTAACGTTGAAGATGCCCATTCGTTCAACGCTGAATGAACTTTGGCCAATGCAGTGTGTGAGTGACCGAGCATCAAATCCACGTGAGCTTTGGCAAAACATCACATCGTTGACACCTAGATAGGAAGAGGTCGATTTGCGAGTTGTGAAATGGGTGTCCGACAGTTGGTGAGGCAGGGATATCGGAAAGAGAAAGCTGCAAGCTTTTCTCAAGGTGAACAATTAAATGGTGTGAAGTACGCAGGTTATGCGCATCTCATCAATCAGGACAGTATCTCGGCCATAGCGCCGGCAATAATTGTGGAAGTGCGCTCGGTCACCCGCAAGGAAACCATAGGCCAGACCATCGCCGTGCCCGCAAAGCTGGTCCCGGCCCCGGACGATCGACTGGGGCACGTTCTTTTCGCCATCAAACACGAAGGCATCAACCTGCAGGTATTAGCCCAGGCACTACCGGCTATCCCAGAACCTGAGATCCGGCAGGCCTTTGATGCCGCTCCAAACAGCCACAGTGCGGCGAACTGGAGAGCTTCAGGCGTTGCTTGATGAGGATTTGCTGCAAAAAGCCACGGAGTTCACCGAGTCGCTGCCGAAAGACATTCTCAACCGCACGCTGGCTTGGGCCTACCTGCACGAAACCCGGGATTCCTACGCCATTGAAAACGAAGCGCCGTCGGAAGACAAAGCAACTCGCTTCGTGAATTTGCTGAAGCAGGCCCACAGCCCCCGTAAACTGGATGAAGACTACCTTGTAGATCTGCAAAACGCCGTTATCAGCAATGCGTTCTCCCAGGCGATGTCTTTCCGAACGGAGCAGAACTATCTCAGTAACGGCCTGCGCGGTGCGCTGGGTGTTAGCTATGTGCCGCCGGCCCCGGAACTCTCGCGTTCCTTGATGGAACATCTGATGGTGTTGGCAAACCAGCAGCCGGAAGATACGGACCCACTGGTATTGGCCAGCATCGTATCTTTTGGTTTTGTTTTTGTTCATCCCTTTATGGACGGCAATGGCCGCCTGTCCCGGTTTTTGTTTCACCAGATACTGTGCCAGCGTGGAGCCCTTCAGAATGGCCTGGTGCTTCCTGTATCCATAGTGTTACGCCAGAATGAATCCGAATATCTAGGTGTGCTGCAAGCGTTTTCGGAACAAGCGAGGCAGTACTGGGATGTTACTTACATCGACGAAAACCAGTTTCAGTTCGAATTTAAGGGCCATGAAGCCCTCTACCGATACTGGGATGGCACCCACTGCGCAGAATTTATGGCCCGTGCAACCAAACAGGCTATTGAACAACACCTGAAAGAAGAAACCGTGTTCCTCACGCGGTACGACGAAATCTACCGCCGCATAGACCAGTCCTTCGATATACCCAACACCGATCTCTCCAGGCTGGTGATGTTCTGCCTGGACCAGAACGGCCGCATTTCGAATCACCGACGCAAGCAATATCAGTACAAGGTTCCAGAAGAGATCTTCGATGCGCTGGAACAGGCATATCGAATCCTGGTAAATGAAGACATCTAGTTGCGGTAGGAATGCC
>NZ_AXBW01000093.1:0-705 GCF_000475355.1 Marinobacter sp. C1S70
CTATGGATACTCAAGCAGCACCTATCGCGGGCCTCCCGCGCATCAACGAACCGGCTCCGGATTTCAAAGCACTGACCACTGATGGTGAGAAGTCCCTGAGCGACTACAAAGGCAAATGGCTGGTTCTGTTCTCTCACCCGGCAGACTTCACCCCAGTTTGTACCACTGAATTCATGGCGTTTGCCAAGGCCGCACCAGAGTTTGAGAAATTGAACTGTGAGTTGCTGGGTCTGTCCATCGACAGCATTCACTCCCACATTGCCTGGATGCGCAACATCAAGCAGAACTGGGGCGTTGAAATCCCGTTCCCGATCATTGAAGACCTGAAAATGGACGTCGCCCGGGCTTACGGCATGATCCATCCGGGTGCTGGCGACACCTCTGCGGTGCGCGCCACTTTCATCATCGACCCCAACGGCATCATGCGTGCCATGGTTTACTACCCGATGAGCAACGGCCGCTCCGTGCCTGAATTCCTGCGCCTGCTTGAAGCCTTGCAGACCAGTGATGAAAACGGTGTAGCGACTCCGGAAGGCTGGAAGAAAGGTGAGAAAGTGATTGTTCCGCCGGCGAAGACTTCCGAAGGCGCGAATGCCCGTGTCGAGTCCGGCGATTACGAGTGTAAGGACTTCTACTTCTGCACCAAGTCCTTGTAATCCGACTGCAGTGATTCGTTGAATCACCGTATGTCTGGCCGCTATCACC
>NZ_AXBW01000094.1:0-2445 GCF_000475355.1 Marinobacter sp. C1S70
TTCGGTGGCCAGCCAGATCTCGTCAATGCGGATCATCCCAACAGATCCCGAAGCAAGGCCGCACACTGATGGGCTTGCTCCGCCGGCCATTCGACCACGACCGGGCCACCGGCGCGGGGAATCTCGATGCGGATGGTGCTACATTGACTCGAGACTGACGGGGTGTCCGGCACAGGCGCTACGGCTGGCAGACGGATCGGAACGAATCCTGGCGCTTCCGGTGTTTTAGCCGCCCGTCGCGCCTCGCTTATCCAGCGCCGGACCATGTTGGCATTGAGGCCGTTATCCAGCGAAATTCGGGAAACAGACGCCCCGGGCTTCAGACATTCGGCGACTATACGAGCCTTAAGCTCTTTGGAGTAACGACGACGTTTTTGGTAGGGCTTGGTTACGCTTATGCTGGTCATGTTAAGTGTCCACTTATTTTTTAGTGGACACTATCCTGACGGCAGCGGCGACGGGCTCAAGATGGGTTTACCGGACGGTTACGTTGTTTCAATCCACGCGCCCGCGAGGGGCGCGACCAGATATGCGGGCGGGGGACCAGACTGGCGGAGGGGTTTCAATCCACGCGCCCGCGAGGGGCGCGACCGTACAGAAAGGCGAGCGGCAACTGACATTGGTAGTTTCAATCCACGCGCCCGCGAGGGGCGCGACGTTCCTCCTACCGTTAACCCTGCTGGCGTGAGCCGTTTCAATCCACGCGCCCGCGAGGGGCGCGACAGGGCAGCGATGATGTGTTCGACACAAATGGTGAGTTTCAATCCACGCGCCCGCGAGGGGCGCGACGCAAGACAGATGTTATTCTGATGGCATACCAGACGTTTCAATCCACGCGCCCGCGAGGGGCGCGACGGGGGTAAAGTCCAGTACAGCCCGATAGCCTGGGGTTTCAATCCACGCGCCCGCGAGGGGCGCGACCGCTAGACCTTGCTGGCTTCCTTGTGCGCTTCCAGTTTCAATCCACGCGCCCGCGAGGGGCGCGACGTTCTTCGGCGGTCAGGGCGCGGGGGAATAGGCGTTTCAATCCACGCGCCCGCGAGGGGCGCGACCTCTCGGGTCATCCAACTCTGCCCAGGCGGTAGCGTTTCAATCCACGCGCCCGCGAGGGGCGCGACCCAAGTCGCTCTATGAGTTGATGACCGGTGACTGGTTTCAATCCACGCGCCCGCGAGGGGCGCGACACACGTGTGGTCATTTTTCAGGATTGTTATTGCGTTTCAATCCACGCGCCCGCGAGGGGCGCGACCGTCAACCCTAATCTCTCCGCCGTCAGTCGTTTGTTTCAATCCACGCGCCCGCGAGGGGCGCGACTCGTAAGGGCGGGTTGACTCCATGACACGATCATAGTTTCAATCCACGCGCCCGCGAGGGGCGCGACGGCGTACGCGTCCTGTGTGGCCGCACCTATTTCAAGTTTCAATCCACGCGCCCGCGAGGGGCGCGACGACACTGAAAATCCCGCTGACGTTCGCCAACGTGGTTTCAATCCACGCGCCCGCGAGGGGCGCGACCTCAAGGGCGGCCCCATCGTTGCGATACCCATTTTTGTTTCAATCCACGCGCCCGCGAGGGGCGCGACCGTCCGGCCCATCAACAAGCCAGAAAAGCTTGTAAGTTTCAATCCACGCGCCCGCGAGGGGCGCGACATGAGTGTTGCGCTGACATTTAAGGAGGTTTAAATGTTTCAATCCACGCGCCCGCGAGGGGCGCGACCCCTCGGCGAACTGGACCGCATTGATCTGGAGCTGTTTCAATCCACGCGCCCGCGAGGGGCGCGACTTTTCACCGGAGTATTCTTTCTGCAGAAAGCCAGGTTTCAATCCACGCGCCCGCGAGGGGCGCGACCTTTGGCACCCAGCCGCCTGCTGGTCAGCAACAGGTTTCAATCCACGCGCCCGCGAGGGGCGCGACGACAGCGGCTTTCCGAAAGCATCGGCGATAGACAGTTTCAATCCACGCGCCCGCGAGGGGCGCGACGTTCAGGCCAGTCAGTTCGATGGCTGGGCGGTCTGGTTTCAATCCACGCGCCCGCGAGGGGCGCGACGCAGGCAGGCCCAAAACCTCGACGCCATTACACGGTTTCAATCCACGCGCCCGCGAGGGGCGCGACACGGCCACGGTGATGACAAACAGTGTGATCTTGATGTTTCAATCCACGCGCCCGCGAGGGGCGCGACAGTACACGTAAAACTATTAATAGTGACATTCTTGTTTCAATCCACGCGCCCGCGAGGGGCGCGACGGTCAGCCGTCCGGGCTCGATAGTCTCGGCGGCTCAGTTTCAATCCACGCGCCCGCGAGGGGCGCGACGAAACCTTCCAGGCCGACTTCATTAACTACTACGTGTTTCAATCCACGCGCCCGCGAGGGGCGCGACTACCGACTTGCCGGATTTCACGATGGTGCCGGAGTTTCAATCCACGCGCCCGCGAGGGGCGCGAC
>NZ_AXBW01000095.1:0-34083 GCF_000475355.1 Marinobacter sp. C1S70
CGCCCCGAAACTGGACCCGGTTACCTGCAACACCAAAGCCGGTGGCAGCACCAAGCAGGCCTGCGTATTCCAGTTCGCCTACGAAGAGCGGGTCAAAGCCGCCTCCGTGGCCATGAAGGACTACACCTTCAAGAACCCCGCCTACGCCCTGATGCATGAACAAAGTGCCGGCGGTGTTAACCACCGGGAAGACTACCAGCACTACGACTACCCCGGCCGCTACAAAGCCGACGCCAGCGGCCAGCCGTTCACCCAGAACAAACTGGATGCCCTTAGAAACGACGCCGCCATGGCCAACGGCAAAAGCAACCGCCCGGACTTCACCCCCGGCGCCAAAGTGGAACTGCAGGACCACGACAGCCAGACCCTGAACCGGGAATGGCTGCTCACCGCCATCACCCATACCGGCAAACAGCCCCAGGCCCTGGAAGAAGAGGGTGGCAGCGAACCCACCAGCTACCACAACACCTTCAGTGCCATCCCGGCCGACAAAACCTGGCGCCCGCTGTGCAACCACAAACCCGTGATGGACGGCCCCCAGATGGCGCTTGTCACCGGCCCTGAGGGTGAAGAAATCCACTGCGACCAGTATGGCCGGGTGAAAGTACGATTCCCGTGGGATAGATACTCGAAGAACGACGAACACAGCAGCGCCTGGCTGCGTGTGGCCCAGGGCTGGGCCGGTGGCCAATACGGCTTCATGGCCTTGCCCAGAATCGGCCACGAAGTGATCGTGTCTTTCCTCGACGGCGACCCGGACCAGCCCATCATCACCGGACGAACCTACCACGCCACCAACACACCGCCGTACGCGCTGCCGGAACACAAAACCCGCACTACCCTGAAAACCAAAACCCACAAGGGTGAGGGCAGCAACGAACTGCGGTTTGAAGACGAAGCCGGCGAAGAACAAATCTACGTGCACGCCCAGAAAGACCTGGACCTGCTCACCGAGAACAACCGCACCGAAGTCATCAAGAACGACAGCCACCTGACGGTGGAAAACAACCGTTTCAGCCACACCAAAGGCAACCGCCACCACACCACAGATGGCGAACATCGCGAGAGCATCGGCGCCGACTACAGCCTCACCGTAAACGGCAGCCACCACAGCAAGCAGGGCAAAAACCAGCTGGTGGAAGCCGGCACCGAAATCCATCACAAGGCGGGCATGAAAATCGTGATCGAAGCCGGGGCTGAGGTGACGCTTAAGGCCGGTGGCAGCTTTGTGAAGGTAGACCCGAGTGGGGTGACGGTGTCAGGGCCTTTGGTGCGGATGAATTCAGGGGGTGGGCCCGGGAGTGGTAGTGGGGTTGGGGTTACGGGGCCGTTGTTGCCAAATGTGGTGACTCATGATGCTTTATCTGAGCAGCCAGTCTCAACACTTCCCCATGCCGAGACACGGCATTCCGGTGATACTCAGTCTGTAAACGCGGACCAGCTGCGACCGACTGAGGCTGACCTGAAACAGGCCGCAAGTTTCAGAAATGCAGCGAGAAACGAAGAAACTTTTTCGGAGGTTTGCTCTGTGAGATCGAACCAGAGGATTTCTTCATGACGCTGCAGAGTTCGAGCATTCAAGGAAGCCTGTCGCCTTCCGACAAAAAAATGTTCATGTTGTTTGATGGAGCGATCGCGGGTGGCCTGCGAAGTTTGTATGAAGAGAGACTGGATGTATGCCCTTTAATGGTACTTAAAGACGGCGTTTTCGATGGCGTATCAGCATTAGGGCCGATGATTGCTGATTTTGGAGCGAGCATAGTGCTCAAAGAGCTGTGGGCAAAGAACCATCCCTTAGTCGCGAGGGCTTCGGTGTTGCATACGTCTTATGATGAGTCAGCATTATTGGACTTTATGCGGTCTAGGGTTCAGGTGATGATGCCGGAGGGGCACGCTGTCTGGCTGAGGATTGGTGATGCCAAGGTAGTCTCGAGACTAGCTGGAGTCGACGGTCGTTTACCCGCTCATTTTTGGTCTGGCATTAACAGCATCTTTTTCCGTTCAAGTGATGGATCGATGACTCAGTATCGCCCTTCACCTTCCAGAATGAGTGACGAACAAAAGGAAGGACAATTCGCGTCTAATCTGGTGGCCCCATGCTTTCAATTTAGCTTGGATTTGCTGGCCGCTCTGGATTCTTCTGCGGATAACCAACACAGGGACGTGTTATGACTTATTGCGCAACTTGCCCACTAATGACGGCTTTTCTACCCCTTCGATACGCCATCGGCCCTATGCGCTATGAGGGAGAGCTCTTAGCTGGGCTGGAATTGCCCGATTTGCCGGACCTGTTTCCTAATATTGATCGTTATACTGATCTTCAGGATCGGAATCTTGGACTCGTTCCTCGATTTCTGAGAGATGGCTGGTTGTATGTCTGGAGCGAGTTCGAAGGGAGGTTAATCGAGTATTCGGTTAATGATTCCCTGCTTCAGGAGACGACCCGAGGTGGAGAGGTCGTTGATCATCGCGGCAATGTCTACTTGTCTTTACCCTCTGGTGAACCTGCTGATGTCGCCTGGAGTGAGAATCAATGGTCTGACGCTCATTTCGAAATGATTGTGAATGAACCGGGTCAGCGCAGCAAGTTTATGCGCAGGATTGTGCCAGGAGGTTCACCGAACACTCAGTTGCTTGATGAAAAGACCTTTTATGCCTTGCCAGAAGTTACCTCCATTGAGGAGTTTGACTGGACTGGCCTGGCCCCAACCATTCCCCACTGGCCTCGGTTGGAGCGTTCTACCCGGCGATTTGACCAGCGCGTGATGGGGATAGTGGACGATCCATGGGGCGTTACCGAAGATCTGGCCGCATTGGTTCGTCTGACTCACGATAACCAGGAGAGGTTAAGAGCCAGATTCGGTGGAGAGTGGAGTTTGGCGAAGACGATCAAGGATCTTTATGAGACTGATCGCCAGCTTGAAGCGAAACTTCCTGAACTTGTAGATCTGCCGAAATTACAGAGAGTGTGGCGGGAATCGGATGAGTCTCAGTCACATTTTGAAGACGTTGTTGCTGGGCTCCTTGATTCCTGGGTCCTATGGATGGATACCATCGAATGTGCGAATGGCCCTGAAACCCTCGCAAGTTCATGCGAGAGCCTGGATCTGGCTAAAGAAGATCATCACACCATTCTGCAGGAAAAATTCGGACTTGCTTTGCTTGGTCCATCTTATTTTAGTAAAGGGGCCGGGGCTATAGGCCGCCTAGCCGCAGTTCAGGGGGAGGGGACTCGCTGGTTCTGGAATGCGTTGCTTGGGATAAGAGAGCGTGTATCACTCGGCGACGTCGAGAAGCTAGTATCAATTGGCGATATGGCTAACGATTCTGTTGAAGACCTATCCAAAGCTGCCACGGCTGTCGTTGCCGCCATAAACTCTAAGGTGTCGGGTTTAGTGGGGCGGGCACCAATTCCATCGGCTTTGCCCACACAAATACTTTTCAACGCAATTTCGCCTGCAGCCGCAGTTGAATTGAGAGGATTCCCGCATCGAATCTCACTTTTAGGCAGTGGTTTTTTGGTGTCTGGATTGGCACGAACAGGGCAGTCCTTGGCGGTGGAAAGTGTAAGTGCTGTTCAATCGAATCAGTGGCTGAGTGAGGCGGCGCGAGAAGGAGTAAATAGCAACATACCTCGCAGTCAATTGCATGCTGAGGTGCCTAGCGTACCTGTTATTCGGGCAATTGCTGCCAATTCGGGAAAATACTATAACGGTAATCCCTATGGTCTGATGGATGGATTGGTCAAGGCCCCGTTGCGATCAGTTTTGGTTGTTTTGACTGGAATTAACATGGTCTCTGCAAACAGTGCCTTGGGTGTTGGTGCCGACCGTGATTTGCAAGGTTTTGCTAGAGCGTTTGGTGGTGTAACCGGCTTTGCCGCAGCGTTTATGTCGCTGCAACATAAGATTGCAGAGCTGAATTGGAGGGAGGGATTGTCAAGATCTATTAATCCCGAGGCACTAAGTCATGGGGTTGGAGCTGCCGCGGCATTTGCTTCTGCTCTTACCGCAGCCTTCGATATTGTTATTTTTGGCGTGCAGGCGGTTGAGTCTTATCGCGCCGGAGATTTTGATACCGCCGCCGTTGAAGTTGGTTTGGTTGGTATTTCTTCAGGACAGCTGGCGTTAGGGGTACGAGCTTTCAGGGCATATAGAGAAGCTAGAGCTGTAGCGTTAGGTCTGCAAACTGCTTCTGCAGTTAGAGGATTGTCTAGACTGGGAGGATGGTTTACTGCATTGTCACTTGGTTTAACCGCATCTTTAATTGGTGGATTGGTTGCGCGCTATCATCTTGAAAACACACCGATCGAGCGTTGGCTAGCAAATACTCGTTTTGGTGTAAAACCTGCTGCTTGGGCTGGTAATTACAGGAACGAAATGGGGCGGCTGTATGTGGTTGTTTTTCCGGTTAAATTCAGGCTTGAGAGAGTGCCTCGGTTAAACCCGCATGAAACGCATATTCAGGATTGTTGGTTGATATTGGAGTTGGTTGGACAGAAAAGACTCGAGCCCGACATGATCGAATTTACAGGAAATGAGTTAAGAAATGGTGTTGGATATCGATCCTTGGCATGGCTGGAGGAGAAACTGAGAACAGTATTTGATTCAGAGGAAAAGGAACGAATTTTACAGCCGAATCGAAAAGCCGTTGTGTGGTCAGGTGCTGATTTTTCAATTCATGAGGGCACGAGAATTCACAATGCGGATTCAACCGCTACTTATAGGCGTATCTACCACGATGACGATCAGATATTTGGGCTGCAAGGGCAATTGATATACCGCCCTCAGCCTGGTCTTGAAATGCCTCCGATAGAGGTTGATATCTGGTGATTGAGAATGCAAAAAAACTATTTGATTCGATAGTTAATAAGATAGGGAGCTCATCGAGCGTTCGGGTATTACACAGTGATGCTAGCAGTGGTCATTTGCCATCCAAACCGAGTCTTGTTGAGGCGCAAAATGAGACGTATATGGAGTTAAGAACGGGCAGTGCCGAGAGTAAAGGCATGCTCACTGGCTTTGGTTTTCTTGTAGGCGGGTACGGTGTAGTACTTTTTCTCCTGATCATTGGGTTTGGAAACGCTTTGAGTTCAGATTGGTGGCTTTTGCTGTTCTCAATTCTAGGGATACTAGTGCCGGCGGCTTGGGAGAGCACCCGCCCGCCGTCGCTACCAATCGTATTCAATCGGCGCACACAGGAGATCTATTATGATCTTAAAGGTGAGCTTTACCATGCAGCCTGGGAAGGAATAGAGGCCGTTGCCTATGAATATAGAATGGTTAATCAATACTCTGGGTCTATTGTCCATGGAAACCTGGAAATCGTTCTTCAAAAATTTGGAGACCCCGGTAACCGAGTTGCACTGAACTTGTCGGGTATTTCTGCAGGTAAGCGGCTGCCAACGCTGGTTGGCATCTGGGAATATCTGCGTTGTTTCATGACCATTGGTCCTTGGTTTGATGAGACCGGACGAAAGACGGAATCCAAGAGCCGGTTCGTTGAAGAAACGTTAGAATCTGGGCAAGTTTCATTTCTCGACTTGATTCTGGATTCGAGAACTTTTTTGGGCCAGGAACGAAAGGAAGGCAATGGGGTTTCGGGAAGCACGGTTATCGAATGGATTGGCTCCTATCTTTTGTTTCCGGTGGCATCGGGTATGGAGTTCATACAAAGGGTTGATCGAAAGAGGTCAAGGAAGCACTGGCCTGAAGTCGTCCAAGAACGCCTAAAACCAAACGGACCCACAACCCGCTTGATCGATATAGAAGAAAACTACATGGTGCAAAAACAGAAGGAGCTGGAGGAGCTTCATGAAAGAATGCGCAAAACTCTTCCCCGTTAGGTCTTTTCTTAGCAGAGCCAATCGTTCGTTGAGTTGATAACCAGTCTCAACCCATTAACTAACCTCCCAGCGCCAGAAAAATGCTCAGAAAAAACCACATTGATTGGCCGCTCCTGTGGTCCGCAATAAAAGCTGACCTAGGCATTATGCTAACGATGCTGTGCGTAGGAATAATCACCACCGCTGTGGGTGGTGGCATTTTCTACGTCGACTTTGGCGACTGGGGTGCCATGATTGCGGGAGGTTTCTTCGCATTGATGGGCGCTGGGTTGGTTCTGCTTGCTATCGTCACGACTTACTCGGGCGCCAGCTACCTCTACGGCCAGGCCTTGCTACGGAAGCACGGTGTAGAGGTGGACGGCGTACTGACCAAAAAAGAAGCGGATTGTCAGTTTCATCAGGAATACGACCATCGAAATGAGCCACAGGGGGAAGGGCATTATCAGTGTAACCTTCTGATTGAGTTTGATTTTCAGTTTGATGGCCAAAATCACAGTGGGGCCTTCTATCTGAGTAAGCTGGCGACGTTCGACAAGTTGCAGGAGGGTGACCCGGTGCCCCTTAAGGTTCTCAGGTTTGATCCCTCCGTTCACAAGGTACGAGAGCGGCGTCTGGCAAATATGTTGAAGGGGCGTGAGCCCCAAATGCCTTCTCTCGTTCCCGAAGGGGCCGAAATTGGTCAGCTGGCTTAAGGAAAGAGAACCCAAAACACAAGGATTGAACCATTGAAAACCCTGAATATCCTCAAATACGTCTTCACACTCATTGGCGCCGGTATGCTCGTTGGTGCGGTGATGAGTTACAGCAGTACGGTGTCATTTATCGAGCGAGCTACGGAAGCCACGGGCACGGTCATTGATCTGGAACGTTCTCGTTCCAGCGATTCAACTACCTACTATCCGGTGGTCGTTTTCGAGGATATCCGTGGTCGGGAGATCGAGTTCCGGTCGCGCTCCGGCTCAAATCCGCCGTCGTTCAGTCGCGGCGAGCGTGTGTCTGTGTTTTACGAGCCGTCGGCTCCGGAGAGTGCTCGAATCAACAGTTTCTTCTCGCTATGGGGGCTGCCCATGATTCTTGGAGGTATGGGGCTCGTGTTTGGCGCCATTGGCGGCGGGATGCTGTTGTTTGGTTGGAAGAAGAGCCGCTCACAGGCTTACCTGAAAGATCACGGCACCGAGGTGCTCGCAACATTTTCGTCGGTTGAGCAAAACACCAGTCTGACCGTGAACGGTCGTAACCCGTTCCGCATTGTCTGCCAGTGGCAGCACCCGCAAACCGGTGAGCTTCACGTATTCCGAAGCGATAACCTGTGGTTCGATCCGAGCAATCATATTCAACAGGAAACAGTGCCCGTGCTGGTCGATGAGGCCAATCTCAAGCGCTATTGGGTGGATACCTCATTCCTGCCCAAGCTGGCCAGCTAGCAGTCTTTTGCCTCAGGTTCCCGGTGGGCACGAGTTTTCGTGGCCCATCGCACAAGCGTATTTACGCCCATACCGTTTGTCGGCCCAGGTTTCATAAATCCGGCTGGCAATCGGGTGAATCACCGGCCATAGCAGTGGCTTGAACAACCAGCCAAAACGGGTGTGGGACCAGGCCTGCACATTGGCGTGTAATCCCGTTACCCACTCCCCGGTCCAGCTCATCAGATGCAATCGCCGAAGCAGTTGCTCCCGGGAAGGGAGTTGCTGGTTGCACGGGTTTTGTTCGTGAATATCCGCAAAGATCAGGTTGCCGGTCTGCAGTCTTCGCAGGGTGCGTATCTCACGCGCGCACAGGGGGCAGGAGCCATCGTAGAACAGGGTATCGTAGCGCGGTGCCATGGGTTCTCCGCTGTCAGCTGTTTATCCCGAAGGTATACGGTGTGCTGGGCGTGGATGGTTCAGTTTCCTCAAATGCATTTGGTAATTGTTTGATAATGCGGGTGCTTCCTGTAAACGCTACACTGTGTTGCTAATCGCCAGATTGTTGCGCTGGCGAAACTCCTGTGCCCTGAGCGGCACTCCGACAAGGTATAACGGCCCATGGATGACCAGAAGACAGAATCCCCGCAAACGAATGGCACAGGTTCGCGATCGTTCGCGGATCTCTCCACGCCAATCTACGGGTTGTTCATCCTTGGTATTCTGTACACCCTGTATATTGCTCATCAGATTGTTCTCCCGATCATCCTGGCGGTACTGACCAGCCTGTTACTGGCGCCTCTGGTTAAAAAGGCTTACTTGCGCTGGCATTTACCGCGTGTGGTATCCGCATTGGTTCTGGTGCTGGCGGTCCTTGCCGGAATTCTGGGGCTGGGTGCCGCGGTCGCCACGCCAGCTCTGGAGTGGGCCCAGAAGGCTCCGGAGGGACTGTCTCGCCTGTTGGTGGGGGAGAGTGAGATCATGCGCCAGATCGACAAGGTCAGTCAGTCTGCCGAGCAGGTCGAAAAATCGGTTGAAGAGCTTTCCAAAGATCAGGGCACCAAACCCACCACGGTGGTTCTGCAAACCGACTCCTGGCGCAGTCAGTTGATGTCCAAGGCTCGGAACGGCATTGCCGGGCTGGCGCTGGCACTGGCGTTAACCTATTTCCTTTTGGTCAGCGGCGACCGGTTGATTCGCAACTTCGTCAAGCAGTTGCCCCGGTCCCAGCGCAAGACAGTGCTGAGGATCACCCACGATTCCCAGCATCAGATAGCGCAGTATCTGGCGGTACTGGGGTTGTCCAATACGTCTGTCGGCGTGTTGACCGGCCTGATCTGTTGGGCCATCGGCCTGCCAGACCCGGCCGTCTGGGGCCTGATTGCAGGCCTTGCCCGGTTTATTCCGTACCTTGGTAACATGCTTACCATCACCCTGTTGGCCATAGTCTCCGCCATTTCCCTGGACGTGCTCTGGATGATGGTGCTTGCGCCGATCAGCTTCATTGTGCTCACCACGATTGTCGGATTTTTCCTTGAGCCCTGGATTCATGGTTTCCGGATGGCCATCAACCCCGTGATCATCTTTGTTTCGATCTTCTTCTGGGGCTGGTTGTGGGGGCCAGTGGGGGTTCTCCTTGCTGTGCCCTTGATGACGGTTATCCAGGTGGTCCTCAAGCAGATTCCGCGGTTAAGGCCGGTTTATCGGGTAATCGCTCGGTAAACCGTTTGAGTCTAATGGATATCCGTAACAGGCCCTGACACACCCGGTGATCTTTCCTATTCTGTCTGGGTAGTTTATTCACCAGAACAGGAGGGTCTGTTGCCGATGATCCCGTCCTCAATGAAGGCGATGGTTCTGAAAGGCCATGGCGGAATTGATCAGCTCATGTATCAGGATGTACCGGTACCTCAGCCGAGGGAAGGCGAGGTGCTGGTTCAGGTAACTGCCACCGCCAAGAACAACACAGACCGCAAAGCCCGTGAGGGGCTATACCCCACTAAAAAAGGGGAAATGACGTCGTTCCAGATGGGCGGCAAACCTACGCTCACCTTCCCGCGCATTCAGGGGGCCGATATTGTCGGTCGTATTGTTGCTGTGGGCGCGGGTGTCAGTGAACAGCGTATCGGCGAACGCGGCTTGTTGGACTTCAACATCTATGCGGACAACCACACAGACATCAATCTCACGCCGGATTATTACGGGCATGGCGCAGATGGCGGATACGCCGAGTACGTCGCTTTACCGTCTGATCAGTTCCATCACATTCCCAATCCGGACCTGGCCGACGCCGAGCTCGCTTCCATGGGTATGTGTTCTTATCAGACCGCCTACCACATGCTCACCTCCGCCAATATTCAGGCTGGTGAACGCGTGCTGGTTACCGGTGCCAGCGGTGGCGTGGGTACGGCGCTGATTCAGCTCTGCCGGATTATCGGTGCCATTCCCTACGCTCTGAGCCAGAAGGACAAGGCTGATTCATTGCTGAAGCTTGGCTCCGAGGCCGTTCTCGACAGAACCGACATGGATAGCTTTGTCGATCGGGTGAAGGCGGAAACCGGAGGCAAGCCGCTGGACGCGGTCATGGACCTGGTGGGCGGCGACATGACGGACCGTTTCATCGACGCCATGATTTTTGACATGAATGCCCGGAGCACCTATCCGAGGCTGAGTATTGCCGGGGCCAGTGGCGGCAACATCAGCGAAATTCTCTGGACCCGCATCTATCTGTACCAGATGCAGATTTTCGGTGTGTCCCATGGAACCCGGGAAGAGGCAGAGCAGCTGATGAGATGGATCCGGAGTGGTGATTTGAAGCCGGTACTGCACGGTGCTTTCCGGCTGTCTGAGTTGCACCGCGCGGAGGAGTACTTCGTGAACCGAGGCAGCAATTACCTGGGAAAAATCGTGATTGTTCCCGATGCCCAGTGGCAGGAGCACGGGCAACCCTACGAGGTGGAGGCGGACTGATGAAACCGGAACTGACCGTTCAGTTGATGGACACTCACGCCGGTGGTGATGTCAGCCGCATTGTTACCGGCGGCATTGACCTGTTGCCCGGCGACACCGTGCGGGCGCAGATGGAGTACCTCCGGGATGATGCTGACGGCTTGCGCAAACTCCTGCTGGAGGAGCCCTATGGCATTCCCGAAATGTCCGTGGATTTGCTAGTGCCCGCCACCGATCCCCGGGCGGCGGTTGGGTACATCATTATGGAGGTGATGGGATATCCCATCTATTCGGGTTCCAACACCATCTGTACGGCAACGGCGGTCCTGGAGGCTGGCATAGTGCCAAAGCAGGAGGGCAAGCAACATTTCATGCTGGAATCGCCGGCGGGTCTCGTGAATATTGAGGCTATTGTTCACGATGGCGTGGTAGAAGCGGTCACCTGCGAGGGCTTGCCGAGCTACATCCACACCTACAATGCCAGTATTAACGTGCCGGGCATTGGCGAGGTTGGCTACAGTGTGGCCTATAGTGGCGGGTTCTATGCCCTGGTGGATGCAAAATCACTGGGCTTTGACCTGACCCTTGATGAGGAACGGGAGTTGGCCCGCACCGCGCATGCCATTGTCGAGGCCATTCAGGCTGCCCGTGGATTCTCCCACTACACCCTGGGTGATGTCGGGCCCCTGCCATTTCTGCACTTTATGGGGCCGGAAGAAAAAGTGGCCGATGGCTATTTCCGCTCACGATCGGCTACCTACGTCCACCCCGGCGTGATCTGTCGTAGCACTACCGGTACCGGCACCTCGGCCAGGCTTGCGTTGATGAACTACGAAGGCCGAATCCAGCCGGGCGATAAACTGGAAACCGTTTCCCTTCGAGACACCGGTTTTATCGGTGAATTCACCACGGTAGAAACCGAGGGCGAGTATCAGGTGGTCAAGAACAGTATCACTGGCAGGGGTTATGTGATTGCCCGTTCCGACATTGTGGTGAACTGTGACGATCCGATGGTGGAGTGTGATGGGTTGCACCACATACTATCGAGTCGCCACAAATCTAGCGTGGTCTGAGTCTTCGTTTCTCTGCTCGCCGCATCCAGAGCCAGGCGATAAACGCAATCACAGACACCGCCGCGATAATCAGCGTCGCCAGTGCGTTGATCTCCGGTGACACTCCCATACGAACGGAGGAGAACACCACCATTGGCAAGGTGGTGCCTCCCGGACCAGACACAAAGCTGGCAATTACCAGGTCGTCCAGCGACAGGGTAAATGCCAGCAGCCAGCCGGAAACCAGTGCCGGGCCGATTACTGGCAGGGTGATGACAAAGAAGGTTTTCAGAGGCGTGCAGCCCAGATCCATGGCGGCTTCCTCAATGGAACGATCCACTTCTCTAAGGCGCGCACTCACCACCACAGCCACGTAGGCGCTGCAGAAGGTGGTATGGGCAATCCAGATGGTGGCCATGCCACGATCCGTCGGCCAGCCGATCAGTTGGGCCATTTGCACAAACAGCAGCAACAATGACAGGCCGGTGATCACCTCTGGCATTACCAGAGGGGCGGTGATCATGCTGGACAGCAACGTACGCCCGCGCATCTTCTTGAACCGGGTGATTACGAACGCGCACAGGGTGCCCAAACACACCGCCATGCTGGCGGAATAGAAGGCAATGCGCAGGCTCATCCACACCGCCGACAGGATCTGTTCGTTGGCGAGCAAGGCGCCGTACCATTTGGTGGAGAACCCGGCCCATACCGATACCAACCGTGAGGCGTTGAACGAGTATACGATCAGCACCACCATGGGCAGATACAGGAACAGCATGCCCAGCATCAGCATGGTCTTCGAGAAACTTGGGGCTTTTAACCTAACCATTCTTTTCCATCTCCCGGGCCTGGAAGCGGTGGAACAACACAATGGGTACCAGCAGCAGCGCCAGCATTACGATTGCCAGCGCAGAGGCCACCGGCCAGTCTCGGTTGTTGAAGAACTCTTCCCAGAGCACCTTGCCGATCATCAGGGTATCCGGACCACCCAGCAGTTCCGGAATCACGAATTCGCCCACGGCTGGAATGAACACCAGCATGGAGCCAGCCAGGATTCCGGCCCTGGACAACGGCAGGGTAATGGCCCAGAAGGTGGTCAGGCTGCGGCAGCCCAGATCCGACGCCGCTTCCAGCAGGCGTATGTCCAGCTTCACCAGATTGGTGTAGATGGGCAGGATCATGAACGGCAGGTAGGCGTAGACGATGCCCAGAATCACCGCGAAGTTGGTGTTCAGCATTTTCAGCGGCGCATCGATCAGCCCCAG
The DNA here is from genome assembly GCF_000475355.1 of Marinobacter sp. C1S70. Lineage (NCBI taxonomy): Bacteria > Pseudomonadati > Pseudomonadota > Gammaproteobacteria > Pseudomonadales > Marinobacteraceae > Marinobacter > Marinobacter sp. C1S70. The sequence continues at coordinate 12,515 of NZ_AXBW01000095.1, forward strand.
CCACATCAGGAACGTGTTCAGCAGGCCCTGGTTACCCAGAATGCCCATCCACGCATACACGCGGATCAGGAACGAGGTCCAGGACGGCAGCATCACCATCAGCAGGAACACCAGTTGCCAGTGCTTCGGCGCCCGGGCCATGGCGTAGGCCATGGGGTAGCCGATCAGCAGGCAGAACAGGGTTGCCAGAAACGCGGTTTTCACCGAGCCCCAATAGGCGGCAATGTAGAGGCTGTCGGAAGCCAGGAACAGGTAATTGCCAAAGTTCACCACCACCGAGAGGGTATTCTCCACCCATCGGAACACCGGCTCGTAGGGCGGAATGGCCATTACCGCCGAGGTCAGGCTGATTTTCAACACCAGCGCAAACGGCAGCAGGAAGAACAGCAGCAACCAGGCGAACGGCACGCCAAACACCACCCGGCGATGGAATACCACCGTACGCACCCGCTCCGCGAAGGCGGTTGCCAGAAGCTTCTTGGTCATGGCGTCAGTTCCAGAGCAGGATAGGGCTGGAGGCTTCCCAGGATACATAGACCCGGTCGCCCCAGGTGGGCCGCTCACCACGGCGTTCCACATTGGCCATGGTGGCCTGCACCCGTTTGCCGCTGGCGAGCTTCACGTAGTAAGACGTGATGTCACCCAGGTAAGCAATGTTGTCCACCGTGCCGCAGCTCCAGTTGCTATCGCCTTCGGGCTTCTCGGTCGTCAGGTAGATTTTCTCCGGGCGCAAGGCAATTAGGGTTTCCGTGGTTTCCGCGGGCGTGGTTACACCCCGGTCAATAAACACCGGTCCGTCCAGCAGGTCGCTGGTGAGCGAGATGCTGTCGGAGTTGTCTTCCAGGATGTTCGCCTCGAAGATATTCACGGAGCCGATGAACTCCGCCGTCATGCGGCTGTTCGGGCTTTCGTAGATATCAATGGGCGAGCCGACCTGGGCAATCCGGCCGTAAGACATGATGGCAATGCGGCTGGCCATGGTCATGGCTTCTTCCTGGTCGTGGGTCACCATCAGGCAGGTCACGCCCACCTTCTCTAGGATATCCACCAGCTCCAACTGCATTTCCGTGCGCAGTTTCTTGTCCAGCGCGCCCATAGGCTCGTCCAGCAACAACAGTTTCGGGCGTTTGGCCAGGGAGCGGGCCAAGGCTACACGTTGTTGTTGGCCACCGGAAAGCTGCTGGGGCCGGCGCTTGCCGTAGGCTTCCATTTTTACCAGCTTGAGCATGGCCGCCACCCGGTCGGCGATTTCGCTTTTCGGAAGTTTGTCCTGTTTCAGGCCCATGGCGATGTTCTGCTCCACGGTCATGTGCGGGAACAGGGCGTAGGACTGGAACATCATGTTGGTGGGTCGCAGGTACGGGGGCAGGGCCGTGATGTCATGGCCGTCCAGCACGATGCGACCGGAATCCGGGGTTTCGAAGCCCGCCAGCATACGCAGCAGGGTGGACTTGCCGGAGCCGGAACCACCCAGCAGGGCGAAGATTTCACCCTTGTGGATGTCCAGGCTGACGTCGTCCACCGCCAGGGTGCTGTCAAAGCCCTTGGAGATACCTTTGATGCTGAGGAGCACCTCCGCTTGCGCGGAGGTGTTGTTGGTCACGGCCACCGTCAGCGACCGGATTTCACGCTGGTCCAGGTGCGGGTCATCAGGCGTTGGGCGTCCTGGGGCCGACCTTCCATGATGTACAGCTTCTTCATCACCTCGTCGGTGGGGTAGATGCTGGTGTCATTGAGGATTTCCGGGTCCACAAACTCGTCGGCCGCCTTGTTCGGGTTGGCGTACCACACGTAGTTGGTGACATCGGCGATGATTTCCGGGCGCATCAGGAAGTTCATCAGCTTGTGGGCGTTCTCCACATTCGGCGCGCCGGCCGGAATGGTCATCATGTCAAACCACAGCACCGCGCCCTCTTTGGGAATGGTGTAGCGGATGACGTTGCCGTTCTCGGCTTCTTCCGCGCGGGCAGCGGCCTGCAGGATGTCGCCGGAGTAGCCGGCGGCCACGCACAGGTCGCCGTTAGCCAGATCGCCAATGTAACGGGAAGAGTGGAAATAGGTGATGTTCGGGCGCACAGCCTTGATCACTTCACCGCCTTTTTTGATGTCGTCGGCGTTGTTGCTGTTCGGGTCCAGGCCGATGTAGGCCATGGCGGCACGCACCATTTCTTCACCGGAATCCAGCATGGCAATGCCACAGCCGCCGGCGGCCAGCTTGCCGGTCACTTCCGGGTCAAACACCAGAGCCCAGGAGTCGGTCGGTGCTGTGTCACCCAGAATCTCCTGAATGCGGCCTTCGTTGTAGCCATAACCGTTGGTGCCCCACAGGTACGGCAGGGAGAACTGGCTGCCCGGGTCGACCTTTTCCAGCTGGGTCATCAGGTCCTGGTTCAGGTTGGTCATGTTTGGCAGTTGGCCATGGTCCAGCGCGACAAAGGCTTTGGCAGAAATCTGCTTGGCCACGTAGTGGTTGGACGGCACAACCAGGTCGTAGCCCGAACGGCCAGACAACAGGGCTGCTTCCAGCACTTCGTTGCTGTCGTAAACGTCGTAAACAACTTTGATGCCGGTTTCCGCGGTGAACTTCGCCAGGGTGTCCTCGGCGATGTAATCAGACCAGTTGTAGACACGCACTTCTCCGGCTGCAAAAACCGAAGAGGCACCCAGAGACATAGCAACAGCGGCGGCAAGCGCCTGTGGCTTACACAACTTCAACATTGGATGGTGTCCCTCACTGAAAAGGGATGGATACAAAGCGTGCAGGACGCACGCGGTGTTGTGCAGGTCTGCTGAGGGTGGCCGGAGGTGGCAGGTGTTTGTGAAAACACCGGGGTGCCGCCTTTTGACTCCTTTGAGGCTTATCCTGGAAACGGTGGTGGGGAATCCGACCGTATTCGCGCGATATTTATCACGAGAATACCGGTGGCGCTACAAAAATTTTTACGGGACAGGTTGATGTTTATGCGTATGCCGGGTCTCAGTGCCGCGCTGTGTGGCGGTAATCCGTGGGCGACTTCCCCATCACTTTTTTGAACAGTCGAGAGAAGTAATAGGCATCGTCATAGCCCAGTTGCCGGCTGATGTCGGCGAAGCTCTGGCTGGTGGTATCCAGCAACTCACAGGCCCGTTCCACTTTGAGATGCAGGAAGTGCTGGATTGGCGAGGTGCCGGTCTGTTCCCGATACCGGGTGGCGAAGTGAGCCGGCGACAGGCCGGAAAGCTCGGCCAGTTGGTTCAGGGTCAGGCGTTCCTCCAGATGCTCCCGCATGAAGCTGTGCAAGGAGTCCAGCTCGGCCTGCCGGGCCTGGCTGGTTTCGTCGGCGTTGATGGGCACGGCGGCCAGCAACTGTCGTAGCCGATTGCTGGCGTGGATCAACCCACGGGCCCGGAAGCCCGTCTGCCGCACCGACAGCAGGCCGTTGAAATCCACCAGTAACCGGGGCTGTCTGCCCAGATGCCGGATGCGGGTGCTGTCATCAAAGCCCATGTACTGGCCGAAGTCTTCGGCCAGGGGGCCGGTATAGTGAACCCAGTGAATGGTCCAGGGGTTGTCCGGGTCGGCGGTGTACCGATGGCTGGCGCCGGCGGGCAGTAGCAGGAGGTCGCCGGCCTCGACTGTGTGGGGCACGCCGGCGACGTTCAGAAAGGCCTTGCCGTCTGTGCAATAGATCAAAAGATTATCACGGTGGTGTTCCCTATGCATGTGATGCCCGGCCGCTCTCCGATAATGCCCGAAGGCAAGTGGATACAGCTCCCGGGTGAGCGGATGTGCCGCCAAAAGCCGCACAATAGGCTCTGGCACCACATAGCGAACACTGTCGGCTGGCACGGGCCACTGTGAGGTTTGTGTGGCCGGTTTCTTGGCTGGGATCTCAGTCATCGAAAAATAATCCATCATGGGCGAAATTTAGTCAATCACCAACCGTAAATCCGCGTGCTAGTCTTTCTTCAAATCATCGTCGGATCTGCCTTGTTATCGGTAGGCCGGCTCATCCCGGATAACAACAAACAGGGAACATCATCATGAAAAAAGTACCTCAGTTTATTGCAGGGGAATTCGTTCAGAGCCAGACCCAGAACTGGATCGACGTGACCAACCCCGCCACCAACGAAGTGATTGCCCAGGTGCCCTGCGCCACTGCCGACGAGATGCGTCAGGCGATTGATAACGCCAGTGAAGTGTTCAAAAGCTGGAAAGAAACCCCGGTTTCTGAGCGAGCACGGGTGATGCTGCGTTATCAGGCGCTGCTTAAAGAGCATCACGACGAAATCGCCGAGATCCTGTCCCAGGAAACCGGCAAGACCTTCGACGACGCCAAAGGCGATGTCTGGCGCGGCATTGAAGTGGTGGAACACGCCGCCAACGTGGCTTCCCTGATGATGGGCGAGACCGTTGAGAACGTGGCCCGCGAGGTAGATACCCATTCCTGGATCCAGCCTCTGGGGGTGTGTGCCGGCATTACGCCGTTCAACTTCCCGGCCATGATCCCGCTGTGGATGTTCCCCATGGCCATTGCCTGCGGCAACACCTTTATTCTGAAACCGTCCGAGCAGGACCCGCTGACACCAACCCGCCTGGCCGAGCTGTTTGAGCAGGCCGGCGCACCCAAAGGTGTACTGCAGGTGGTTCACGGTGCCAAAGAGCAGGTTGATACCCTGCTGACTGATCCGGCCATCAAGGCCGTATCCTTTGTCGGTTCGGTTCCGGTCGGGCAGTACATCTACGAAACCGGTACCCGCAACATGAAACGGGTGCAGAGCTTCGCCGGCGCCAAGAACCACATGGTGATCATGCCGGATGCGGACAAACAACAAGTGATCAATGCCCTGGTAGGTGCCTCGGTAGGTGCCGCAGGCCAACGCTGTATGGCGATCTCGGTGGCGGTCTTCGTGGGCGCTGCCCAGGAGTGGATTCCGGAGCTGAAAGAGGCCATGGCGAAAGTGCGCCCCGGCGCCTGGAACGATTCCGGTGCCAGCTATGGCCCGGTGATCAGTGCCAAGGCCAAAGACCGCATCGAATCGCTGATCGCCACCGGTGAAGCCCAGGGCGCCAAACTGCTGCTGGACGGCCGTGGCTGCACCGTCGACGGGTTGCCGGAAGGCAACTGGGTAGGGCCGACCCTGTTCAGTGAAGTCACGCCGGACATGGATATCTACAACGAAGAGATCTTTGGCCCGGTGCTGTCCTGCGTCAACGTTGACAGCCTTGGTGATGCCATCGAGCTGATCAACGCCAGCCCGTACGGCAACGGGACTTCCATCTTCACCAGTCATGGCGGCGCGGCGCGTCGGTTCCAGCACGAGATTGATGTGGGCCAGGTGGGTGTGAACATTCCCATTCCGGTGCCCCTGCCGTTCTTCTCGTTCACCGGCTGGAAGGGTTCGTTCTACGGTGATCAGCACGCTTACGGTAAACAGGCGGTGCGCTTCTACACGGAGACGAAAACGGTGACCTCCCGCTGGTTCTCCAGTGAGGCGACCTCATCCGAGGCCAACTTCTCCATCCAGCTTCGTTAATCTCGTTGTCGGTGAGGTTATTGGGCCGGTTCCCCCACCGGCCCCTTTTTCCGCTTCTTCAGTGGAAGCCCCGACCGTAACAACCAAGGAGCCTGACGATGGATTTTAATCTCACTGAAGACCAGCAGGCGTTTCGGGATGCTGCCCGAGCCTTCGCTGAAAAATCCATGGCGCCCCATGCCGCCCAGTGGGACGCCGAGCATATTTTTCCGGTCGATGTCATGAAAGAAGCCGGAGCCATGGGTTTTATGGGCATGTACACGCCCGAATCCCTGGGTGGTATGGGCTTGTCTCGCCTGGATACCTCGGTGATTGTGGAAGAGTTGGCGGCAGCGTGCCCGTCCACCGCCGCCTTCATCACCATCCACAACATGGCCACCTGGATGGTGGCAAGTTTTGCCTCTGATGATCTTCGCCAGGAAATTGTCCCCAGGCTGGCCAGTGGTGAATGGCTGGCTTCGTATTGCCTGACTGAACCCGGTGCCGGCTCCGACGCGGCCAGTCTCCGCACCCGCGCAGTTCGGGACGGTGACAGCTATGTGATCAATGGCAGCAAAATGTTCATCTCCGGCGCGGGCGCAACCGATATTCTGGTTCTGATGGCGCGCACCGGAGACGCCGACAGCGGCTCGAAGGGCATCTCTACCTTCGTGATACCAGCGGATGCCGACGGTGTCTCCTACGGCAAGAATGAGGAAAAGATGGGGTGGCATAGCCAGCCCACGCGCCTGGTTACCCTGGAAGACGTTCGCGTGCCTGCCAGCAATCGGGTGGGTAATGAAGGCGATGGCTTTGCCATTGCGATGAAGGGCCTGGACGGCGGCCGCCTGAATATCGCCACCTGTTCCCTGGGCGGTGCCCAGGCGGCCTTGCTCCGGGCCCGGAATTATATGCACGAGCGCCAGCAGTTTGGTAAGCCGCTGGCGGCCTTCCAGGCGCTGCAGTTCAAGCTGGCGGACATGGTTACCAACCTGGTGGCTGCCCGGCAGATGGTGCGTTTGGGTGCGTTCAAACTCGACAGTGGCGACCCGGAGGCTACGCTGCATTGTGCCATGGCCAAACGATTTGCCACCGACGCCTGCTTTGAGGTGGCCAACGAAGCCCTGCAGCTGCATGGCGGCTACGGTTACATCCGGGAATACCCGCTTGAGCGTTACCTTCGGGATTTGCGGGTACACCAGATTCTGGAAGGCACCAACGAAATCATGCGCCTGATCATTGCCCGCCGGCTGCTGGACGACGGCGTTGCCGAAGCGATCCAGTAACCGGCCACGGACTATAGAGGAATTTGTGATGAGTGAACTGATTCAACTGGAAAAACGCGGCCACATTGCCGTATTGACCATCGCCAATCCGCCGGCCAACACCTGGACGGCCGATTCGCTCGCGGCGCTGAAGGCGACCGTGGAAGAGCTCAACGCCGACCGGGACATCTTCGCGCTGGTGGTGACTGGCCAGGGCGAAAAGTTTTTCTCCGCGGGTGCCGACCTGAAAACCTTCGCCGACGGCGATCGGGCCCGCGCCAACGAGATGGCGCAACGATTCGGCGAAGCGTTCGCAGCGCTGACGGCGTTCCGTGGCGTATCGATTGCCGCCGTAAACGGTTATGCAATGGGTGGTGGCCTGGAATGTGCCATGGCCTGTGATATCCGGATTGCAGAAGAGCATGCCCAGATGGCCCTGCCGGAGGCCAGCGTTGGCTTGCTGCCCTGTGCCGGCGGCACCCAGAACCTGCCCTGGCTGGTGGGTGAGGGTTGGGCCAAACGCATGATTCTGTGTGGTGAACGGGTAACCGCCGCCAAGGCCCTGGAAATCGGATTGGTGGAAGAAGTGGTGCCCACCGGTAACGGATTGGAAACCGCCCTGAAACTGGCCGAAGGCGCCTGCAAGCAGAGCCCGTCGTCCATCGCCCGCTGCAAGCAACTGGTAATGAGCGCCCGCGACGGCCGCAGCCACAGCGACGGCTGGCGCATGGAGCGTGAATTGTTCGTGGAGCTGTTCCATACCGAAGACCAGAAAGAAGGCGTGAATGCGTTTCTTGAGAAGCGCAAGCCCGACTGGAAAAACCGATAACCCGGATTCGCTATGAGTGATCAACCAATCGTATTTGAAGAATGGAAAACCGCTGGTGGTGAGCTGATTGCCGTGGCACGGCTGAACACGCCGCGCAATCTCAACTCACTGTCGATGGATATGATCAGCCTGCTCAAGCCCCAGCTCAGCCGCTGGGCCGAGGATCCCAAGGTTGAGGCTGTCTGGCTGGAAGCCGGGGGCGACAAAGCCTTCTGCGCTGGCGGCGATATTGTTTCGCTGTACCGGGCCATGACCGAGCCGGGCAAGCTGGCGGAGGGCGAGCGCTTCTTTAACGAGGAATATGAGCTGGATTACCAGATCCACACCTACCCGAAGCCCATCGTTTGCTGGGGCAACGGCATCGTGATGGGTGGCGGTATTGGTCTGATGGTGGGTGCTTCTCACCGGGTGGTGACCGAGCACTCGAAGCTCGCCATGCCGGAAGTCAGCATCGGCCTGTACCCGGATATCGGTGCCGGCTGGTTCCTGAACCGCATGCCCATGCGCACGGGCCTGTTTCTGGGACTGACCGGTGCCCGCATGAACGGCGCCGATGCGCTGTTCGTGAACATGGCCGACCGGTTTATCTCCCATGGCCTGAAAGACCAGGTTGTGGAGGCCCTGAAAGCGGCGGATTGGCAACGAGCGGATGCGCAGGCGGTGGTGAGCGCAGTGCTGCGGCAGTTTGAACAGCAGAGCCGTGAGGCTTTACCCGCGTCTCCCGTGCGTGAGCATTTTGAAGACATCCAGCAGGCCACCGATGCCGATTCTCTGGAGCAGGTGGTGGCGCAACTGGACGAGCTGGGGGCTCGGGAAGATTGGCTCGGCAAATCGGTGAAGGGGCTGAAGACCGCGTCTCCGACCTCCCTGGCCCTGATGTGGCAACACTACCACCGCAGCCGCCTGCACAGCCTGAAAGAGGTGCTCGACAACGAGTTGGTGATGTCCCATAACAGCCTGAAAAAAGGTGAATTTGCCGAGGGCATACGGGCATTGCTGATCGACAAGGATATGCAGCCCCGCTGGCGCTATGCCTCACTCAGTGAAGTGGACAGCGCCTGGGTGAACGGATTTTTCAGCCAGTAGTCTGCCTTTGTGCAGCGATGACCCGTACAACAACAAGGAGAAGCAACATGGCCAAGATTACCTTTATCGGCCTGGGCAACATGGGGGCGCCAATGGCGGCCAACCTGCTCAAGGCCGGCCACGACGTTACCGTGTTCGATTTGTCCAAGCCAGCAGTTGAGGCCCTGGTGGCCGAAGGTGCCCGCACGGCGGATTCCGGCAAAGCCGCCGCCGAGGGCGCAGAATGCGTGATCACCATGCTGCCGGCCGGCAAGCATGTGGAGGCGGTCTACCTGGGTGACGATGGCCTGCTGACTGCATTGCCAGCCGGCACGCTGGTGATCGATTCTTCCACGATTGCCCCGGAAACGGCCCGCAACGTCGCCGAACAGGCGGCTGAGCGAAAGCTTGCGTTTATCGATGCCCCGGTATCCGGAGGTGTGGGTGGTGCCAAAGCCGGCACACTCACCTTCATCTGTGGCGGCGACGCGAGTACCTTCGAGAAAGCCAAGCCGATTCTGGAAGGCATGGGTAAGAATATCTTCCACGCCGGCCCCCATGGTGCCGGGCAGGTGGCCAAGATCTGCAACAACATGCTTTTGGCGATCCTGATGGCCGGCACCAGCGAAGCCCTGGCTCTGGGTGCCAAAAACGGCCTGGACGCTGCCGTGCTCTCGGAAATCATGAAACAAAGCTCTGGCGGTAACTGGGCACTGAACGTCTATAACCCCTGGCCGGGGGTGATGGAGGGTGTACCAGCCTCCCGCGATTATCAGGGCGGTTTCCTGGTGAACCTGATGGCGAAGGATCTGGGTCTGGCGTTCGACAACGCGGTGACCAACCAGGCGTCGATTCCCATGGGCTCCCTGGCCCGAAACCTGTTCCAGCTGCATGCTGGGCAGGGCAACGGAGAGCTGGATTTCTCCAGCATTCTGCGGCTGTACAAACCGGAGTAAGCAGGCGAGGGCGATGGCAGGTCGCCCTTCCTTTTTAGCCTAAAGTTTACCTTTACGTAAAGTGAAGGTTGTGCTAAACCTGACTAAATCTTGTGCAACCAACAACGACAACAAATGGAGTGTACGATGAGCCTACCGCACTACAACGAGGTGTATGACAACTTTGATGCGGCCGCACTGGAAGCGGAAATCCTGGACGGGCGCCTGGACAGTGGCCTGAACGTCTGTCACGAAATCTGTGATAAATGGGCTTCCGACCCGCAAAAGGTTGCGCTGTTTTACGAGAAAGTGGGTGGTGGTGATGGCCTGCTTACCTTCGCAGAGCTGAAAGCAGCCTCGGCCCGCTTTGCCAACTATCTGAAGTCTCATGGTGTCAAAAAGGGTGACCGGGTAGCCGGCTTGCTGCCGCGGGGCCCGGAACTGCTGATCGTGATTGCCGGCACCTTGCGCCTGGGTGCGGTTTACCAGCCGCTGTTTACCGCGTTTGGCTCCGGGGCCATTGAATACCGCCTGGAAAAAGCCGGCACCAAACTGGTGGTCACCGATCCGGACAACTATCCCAAGCTCAATGACGTCAACAACTGCCCGCCGGTGTTGTGCGTGAACGCCGCCGCCACGGGCGAGGACGTTGCAGACTTCCAGCAGGTGCTGGACCAGCAGTCAGACCAGTGTGAGCCGGTGATGATCACCGGCAGCGATCCGTTCCTGCAGATGTTCACCTCCGGTACCGTCGGTAAAGCGAAAGGCGTGGCCGTACCCGCCAAAGCCCTGTTAGCGTTCTATGTGTACATGAAGTACGCCATTGAACTGCGCGACGACGATGTGTTCTGGAATGTAGCTGACCCCGGCTGGGCCTATGGTCTGTACTACGCCGTTACGGGCCCGCTGTTAATGGGCCACGCCACGCATTTCAACCCCAACCCGTTCACCCCTGAATCCACCTACGACATGATCCGCAAGTACAAGATCACCAACCTGGCGGCGGCGCCCACGGCGTATCGGCTGTTGAAGGCCAACGATCAGGTCTTGCCGGAAGGGGAGAATCTGGGGCTGCGGGTGTGCAGCAGTGCGGGTGAACCGCTGAACCCGGAAGTGGTGAACTGGATTGCCCGCCGGCACTTCTGCCCGGTCAAGGATCATTATGGCCAGACAGAAACCGGTATGACCTGCTGCAACTTCCATGGCCTGGAGCACACCATTCGCCAGGGCTCCATGGGGTACTCATCGCCCGGGCATCGCGTGGTGGCGCTGAACGAGAAAAACGAAGAGGTGGGGGCCGGCGAGATTGGCCAGTTGGCGGTGGATATCAAAGCCTCGCCACTGTTCCATTTCGATGGTTACACCTGGGGTGAGAAAGACCCGTTCGTGAACGGCTACTACCTGACCGGTGACATGGTGATCTGCCATGGCGATGGTGGCTATTCTTTCAGTGGCCGGGACGATGACATCATCACCACCGCAGGCTACCGCGTGGGGCCGGCTGATGTCGAAAGTACCTTGCTGGAACACGCCGCTGTTGCCGAATCCGGTGTCGTGGCCAAGCCCGATGAAAAGCGCGGCTCGATCATCAAAGCCTATGTTGTGATCAAAGCTGGCCAGGAGCCGGTGGACGACCAGGCGCTCAAGGAGGAGTTGCAGGAACTGGTTCGCCGTCGTCTGTCCACCCACGCCTATCCGCGTGAGATCGAATTCGTGGATGAACTGCCGAAAACGCCCAGTGGCAAGATCCAGCGCTTCGTGCTGCGCAACCGGGCCCAGGATGAGGTGCCGGCATGAAAGTGACCTTCGAAGAGCTGAAAGACTTCCTCGAGGTTCAGTTCCCCCAGGGGGCCGCATACGGCTCCCTGGAGGCACTGGGTGACGGCTGGGCGGAAATGACCCTGGCCGTGGAGGATGATCACCTGCGCCCGGGCGGGACCGTATCCGGGCCTGCGATGATGGCGCTGGCGGATGTCACCATGTATGCAGCCTTGCTCAGCCGGATTGGCCTGGTGCCGCTGGCGGTGACGACGAACCTGAATATCAACTTCCTTCGCAAGCCGGTGGCACATGCGCCGATACGGGCACGGGCGACCCTGTTGAAGGTGGGACGCACCATGGGCGTGGGCGAAGTTTTCGTCTATTCCGATGGCATGGAAGACCCGGTAGCACACTCCACCATGACCTACTCCATACCGCCCGAGAAATATCAAAATTAATTCTTGACGTTTACGTTTACGTAAATCTAATCTGTGTGCTAGTTGCGAAATACAACAATAACAAAAGGTGAAGTGGCTCATGAGTGAACAGTACGTTCTCGAGACCCGTAACCTGGTCAAGGAATTCAAGGGGTTTGTCGCCGTTAACGACGTCAACCTCCAGATCCGTCAGGGGGATATCCATGCCCTGATCGGCCCCAACGGTGCCGGCAAGACCACCGTATTCAACCTGTTGACCAAGTTCCTGATTCCCACCCGTGGGCAGATTCTGTATCGCGGCGAAGACATCACTCCCCTGAAATCCGCCGCCATTGCCCGTAAAGGCATTGTTCGCTCCTTCCAGATCTCTGCCGTGTTTCCCCACATGACCGCGCTGGAAAACATTCGCGTGGCCCTGCAAACCGCAGAGGGCTCCTCCTACAGCTTCTGGAAATCCGGCAACTCCCTGCACAAGCTCAACGAGCGCTGCATGGAGCTGCTGGAGTCTGTCGGCCTGGCCGAGTTCGCCAATACCACCACGGTGGAGCTGGCGTATGGCCGCAAACGGGCGCTGGAGCTGGCCACCACCCTGGCCATGGAACCCCAGCTGTTGTTGCTGGACGAACCCACCCAGGGCATGGGCTCGGAAGACGTTGACCGCGTAGTGGAACTGGTTCGCAAGGCCGCCCGGGGTCGCACGGTACTGATGGTGGAGCACAACCTGAGCGTGGTCAGCAAACTATGCGACCGCATCACGGTGCTGGCCCAGGGTGCTGTATTGACTGAAGGCGATTACCAGACGGTCTCTGCCGACCCGCGGGTGCGCGAGGTGTACATGGGCAGTGACGGCAGCGGCGAGCGGGGGTCACAGGCCGACGCCAGCGAAAACGTGGAGGCGGCCCAATGAGCAAGAATCCGGACCGCGAATACGAGCAGCTGCGCATTTCCGGCCTGCACGCATTCTATGGAGAATCCCACATTCTGCACGGCATCGACATGGTGGTTCAGCGGGGCGAACTGGTCACACTGCTCGGCCGAAATGGCGCCGGGCGCAGCACCACGCTGAAAGCCATCATGAACATGGTGGGCCGGCGCACGGGCTCCATCATGATCAACGGCGAAGAAACCATGCAGTGCGCGCCTCATCATATTGCCCGGTTGGGTGTCGGGTATTGCCCCGAGCATCTGGGCATTTTTTCCTCCCTCAGCGTGCAGGAAAACCTCACCCTGCCGCCGGTGGTGCGCAGCGGTGGCATGAGCCTGGAAGAAATCTACACCATGTTCCCCAACCTCTATGAACGCCGCTTCAGCCAGGGCACCAAGCTCTCCGGGGGCGAACAACAAATGCTGGCCATGGCCCGCATTCTGCGCACGGGCGCCAACATGCTGTTGCTGGATGAAATCACCGAAGGCCTGGCCCCGGTGATCGTGGAGAAACTGGGGGAAGTCCTGATAGCCCTGAAGAACAAGGGCCTGACCATTGTTCTGGTGGAGCAGAATTTCCACTTTGCCGCGCCGTTGGCCGACCGACATTACGTGGTGGAGCACGGCCAGATTGTGGAAGAAATCAGCGCCAACGAACTGAGTGCCAAACAGTCGGTGCTGGATGGTTATTTGGGGGTCTGACCCCGGATAGAACGAGAGTAATAAGAGCAACAACAACCCGAACCAACGCAAGACAGTAGCGGAGAAACAACAATGACAATGATGAAAAAGCTTCTGACCTCAGCCGTTGCATCAGCTCTGATGGCCAGTGGTGCCCAGGCGGCAATCTCGGACAACACCGTAAAAATTGGCTACCTGGCCGATATGTCCGGTACCTATCGAGACCTGGCCGGCCCCAATGGCCTGACTGCCCTGGAAATGGCGATCAAGGATTTCGGCGGCACCGTCAATGGCGCCAAGATTGAAGTGGTGAGTGCCGACGACCGCAATAGCCCGGACACGTCTTCCAGCACCGTTCGCCGCTGGGTGGAAAACGACAAGGTGGATATGGTGGCCGGTATGGTGGCTTCATCGGTGTCCATCGCCGTGAGCAAGATTCTGGAAGAAAACGACCGGCTGGGCATTGTCTCCGGCTCTGCCGCGTCCAGCATCACCAACGAACACTGCACGCCCAACCACATTCACTACGTTTACGACACATACCCGCTGGCTAATGGTACGGCCAGTGCGGTGGTCAAAGAGGGTGGTAAAACCTGGTACCTGTTGACTGCAGACTACGCCTTTGGCCATGCCCTGGAGGCCGACGTGACCCGGGTGGTTGAAGCCAACGGCGGCGAAATTGTGGGCAGCGTGCGTCATCCGTTCCCGACCCAGGATTTCTCATCTTTCATCCTCCAGGCCCAGTCCTCCGGAGCGGATGTGGTCGGCTTGGCCAACGCCGGTGCAGACACCACCAACGCCATCACCACCGCCAGTGAGTTCGGGGTAACCCAGGCGGGCCAGACACTGGCGGCGTTACTGCTGTTCCTTACCGACGTCCATGCCCTCGGTGCGGAAACCGCGCAAGGCATCCAGCTGACGACCGGCTGGTACTGGGACATGAACGACGAAACCCGCGAGTGGTCTGATCGCTTCATGAAAGAAACCGGCGTGCGCCCGACCATGGTTCATGCCGGCATTTACTCCAGCACCATGCAATACCTGAATGCGGTGGCCGCCACTGGCTCGGATGATGCCCAGACCGTGCGCAAACAGATGATGGATACACCCATCAACGACATGTTTGCCAAGAACGGCAAAATCCGGGTAGACGGCCGTATGGTGCATGACATGTACCTGGCGGAAGTGAAAACCCCGGCGGAGTCCAAGAATGAATGGGATCTGTACAAGATCCTGCGGACGATTCCGGCGGATGAGGCCTACCGCCCGCTCTCTGAGAGCAAGTGCAAGCTGGTGAACTAAGCAACGGGGAATTACCCGGTGCCCGGTCTCTAAGCGCGACCGGCGCCGGGTACCCGCCCGGACGAACACCCCAACAAAAACAACGTCTGCGCTGCTTGTGGAGTTAGCAACATGACCATGATTTTCGGCGTCCCCCTTGCTGTGCTGTCTGGCCAGCTGCTGATCGGGATTATCAACGGCGCCTTCTACGCCCTGTTAAGCCTTGGCCTAGCGGTTATCTTCGGTCTGCTGAAGATCATCAACTTCGCCCATGGCGCCATGTACATGCTCGGTGCCCTGGTCACCGTGGTTCTGTTTGATCTGCTGGGCGTCAATTACTGGGTCGCGCTCTTCGTCGCTCCCGTACTGGTTGGCGCGTTCGGTATGCTCATTGAATACTTCCTGCTCCGGCGCATTGCCGGCCAGGATCATATCTACAGCCTGCTGCTCACCTTCGGGGTGACCCTGATCATCCAGGGTGTGCTCACCAATATCTACGGCGTGTCCGGGCTGCGCTATTCCATGCCGGACATGTTCAAAGGCGGCATCAACCTTGGCTTCATGTTCCTGCCGTACTACCGGGCCTGGGTGATCGTGGTGGCCCTGCTGGTGTGTTTCGGCACCTGGTTCATCATCGAGAAAACCAAACTGGGCTCCTACCTCAGGGCGGGCACAGAAGACTCACAGCTCATGCAGGGCTTCGGCATTAATGTGCCCTTGCTGGTGAGCCTGACCTACGGCTTCGGCGTCATGCTGGCCGCCTTCGCCGGTGTGCTGGCCGCGCCCATTTACTCGGTGACCCCGGTGATGGGTTCCAACATTCTCATCGTGGTCTTTGCGGTGGTGGTGATCGGGGGTATGGGCTCGATTGGCGGGGCCATTATCACGGGCATCCTGATGGGCGTGATCGAAGGCCTCACCAAAACGTTTTATCCGCCGGCGTCCTCGGCCGTTATCTTCCTGGTGATGGTGGTGGTGCTGATGATCCGACCCACCGGCCTGTTCGGTAAGGAGGCATAATCATGAACCAGCCTGTTAATCCTGCCGATATCCACAAAGCCATTGTCGAGCAGCAAAAGATCCAGGACCGCAAGAAACTGATGGTGAACGGGGTTCTGCTGCTGTTGCTGCTGGCCGCGCCCTTCGTGATGTACCCGGTCTTCCTGATGAAGATCCTGTGTTTTGCCTTGTTTGCGGTGGCCTTTAACCTGCTGTTCGGCTTTACCGGGCTGCTGTCCTTCGGCCATGCGGCCTTCCTGGCTACCGGGGGTTACACCACGGGGTACCTGCTCAGCAATTTCTCAGGGTTAACCACCGAGATGGGCATTATTGCTGGTACCGTCACGGCCACCCTGTTGGGACTGGCCTTTGCATTACTGTCGATCCGCCGGCAAGGCATCTACTTTGCCATGGTGACCCTGGCGCTGGCACAGCTGGTGTTCTTTTTCTTTGTGCAGTCGGAATTCACCGGCGGCGAAGACGGCATGCACGGCATCCCCCGGGGCGAGCTGTTTGGTCTGATCAATCTCGAAGACAACCTGAACATGTACTACTTCGTACTGGCGGTGTTCATCGCCTGTTACCTGCTGGTACAGCGCATTGTCAGCAGCCCGTACGGGCAGATCCTGAAAGCCATCAAGCAGAACGAGCCGCGGGCGGTCTCGCTGGGTTACAACGTGGATCGCTACAAGGTCCTGGCCTTTGTGATCTCCGCCGCGCTGGCGGGCCTGGCCGGCTCCATGAAGTCCGTGGTGTTCCAGCTGGCGTCCCTCAACGATGCCCACTGGCATATGTCGGGCGAGGTCATCCTGATGACCCTGGTGGGCGGCATGGGCACCCTGCTCGGGCCGGTGGTGGGCGCCACCTTCGTGGTGAACATTGAATATCAGCTGTCCCAGGGGCCACTGCGTGACTGGGTAGACCCGATCCTCGGCGGCATCTTTGTGCTGACGGTACTGGCCTTCCGCAGCGGGATTGTGGGCGAGCTGCAGAAATTCATGCGCAAGAACCTGGGATGAGTTATGGGGGCGGCAGCCCCCAGTCCTGTTCGGCCAACGCCTGCGCGATAGCGCGGTAGCCCTTGTCGCTCGGGTGGTAGCCGTCCCGGGCGAGCAGGGCAGGGTCTGACACGGTGGGGTAACCCAGATACCGGAAATCTTCCGGGCTCCGTGCGGCAAGCACCTGATACACCCTGTCCAACTGCCGCGCCCGCCATCCCATAACCTGGCGCAGGGGTGCCAGCAAGGCCGAGAATTTGTCCATGGGTGGCACACTAAGCAGCGTAATAGGCGCCTGATACCGGGTTGCCAGGGTTTCGCGGAGCTGAATCAGTTGCCGGCGAAACCGGAACCGGGGAGTGAAACCGGTGGTGTCGTTTACCCCCATGCTCAGTAATACTGCATCTGCCGGTGGCAAGTCGGCGGAGCCCAGCGCATCAAGCAGCGCACCCAGCCGAATACCATTCACCCCAAAGGTAGACCAGCCAATACAGAGCCCGGTGCGTTGATGTAACTGCAACGCCAACTGGCTTGCCAGACCCTGGGCGTGGCTTTCAACCCCCACGCCCGCCGCAGTGGACTCGCCCAGCACCAGCAACCGTAAAACAGGCTCTCCCTCGCCGTACTGGCCTGCGCAATCCCCAGTGGCCTCTGGCAACCGTGGTGTTACCCGCCGGGTGCGTTTGCCCTGATAGAGCAACACCGGAAACAGCAAAGCCGTGGTCAGCCAGAAAGGCGCGTGCATAAAGGAGCCTCTTTCAGCGAGGGCAAAGTCCAAGTATTGCAGGATTCCCCCATGCCAAACCAGCCAGAAACATCATTAAGCCCGGAGTTATACGAACGCGTTCGCAAAACTCCGGGCAGGTACCGGGAAATGTTGCTAACCTTCTGATAAGTTTGAAAAGGAATATCGGGGCGTGCGGAGTTATACGCCCCCAATCTGGAGCAGGGGTGGCTCAAACACGGGCGTATAACTCCCGCGGTAGCCGTGGTGGGTTCAGGTAATTTGCTGATTTTATTGGTGAAGCTGGGGTTTGTGAGGGCCGCGAATTTTGGAGTTATACGAATGTGTGTTATACGAACGCGTTCGTATAATTAGCTGTTAGTGGCAAAGGCTTCGGCCCTTTGGGGTGGCCGTGTGCCAGTGGCCTTGGTGCCAGGCCTGGCAGTCAAACCCGCATAATCGGGTGAGCACCAAGGCCGTCGGAGTCCGCGTCCGGTTTGGTTGCCTCAACCATCAGCGGTGTTGGTAGCAATTCCGGTGTTCACCGTGTGGGGCTGTCCGCCGAACATTTGGTCTGGATCTGATACCTTTGTGTTCAGGTTCATCCGCCGAAAGCTTGGCGGTGGTTTCAAACAAAGCATATCGGCCCAAGCCGGTGCAAGGTAACGGAGTGGGCCGTCATGGCCAGTGCCAGGGAGCGGGCAGTGTCAGTACCTGCCACTAACCAGGCGGTCAACCGGACGCCAAAAGCGTGGCGCTTTTGGTTCCCTCCGCTGTCGCTCCGGCGCCGGTTACCTCAGCGTTATATTTGAAGGGAACTATGTCGTACGGAGTCATACTAGCCAAGATTCTTCCTCAAAAGTACGTGGCTGACTTCCTTGACGGAAACCTGTACATGAATACGGACGCGTATTTCGTTACGGTTGAATCGTCCGATGCACTCCGGTCAGATACTCATGAAGGAGTGGATGAAGCGTGGCAGTTCAAAGAAATCTCCATTCGAGACAGCTCCGGTAACTGGACGCCGATTGGCGGTGCGCAAAGCCCGTTGATGTACCGGTACGGAGAAAAAGAAAGCAGAAACATCCTCTGTATGTATATGTTTACTGATAAGCCCGACTTTCATTTCGATGAGCGAAACATTGGCTTCGGGGATGCGGCTGTGATCATAACTGACTTAAAGGAGTTTGTGAGGCGCTACAGGGCGGCAGCACAGGACGCCGGTAAGCGGCTGCTACACGGTCCGGTCGAATACGTCGATAAACGAAACTATCATGGCCAAATGGGGCCATTCCGAAAGTTCTCGGAGTACCAATATCAAAGCGAATTTCGCTTTGTTCTGTTCGGTGAGAACGGAGAACCGCCCAAGCCCATACAGTTTTCTGTGGGCGATATCAGAGACATTGCGATGGTTTTCTCAAGCAACCAATTACCGGAGTTGCCAAAGGTAAAGTCTCAGGGTGGTCGCAACTAAATATAACCAGGCCAGGCACGGCGACGCCTTTTTCGTTGCGGCTTCGCCTCCACTACAAAGGCGCGCATGCTGGCAGCGTTAATGGCTAAGGCTTCGGTCTTTTGGGTGGTTTGGTGCCAAAGGCCTTGGTGCCGGGCTTGGTAGCTAAACCCGCTTAATCTGGTGAGCACCAAGGCCGTCAAAGTCCGCGTCTGATTTGGTTGCATCACTCAGCAACAGGGTTGGTAGTAAATTCGGTGTTCGCCGTTTGGGGCTGTCCGCCGACAATTTATTGTGGATCTGGTACCTTTGAGTACAGGTTCATCCATCGCTGGCTTGGCGGTGGTTTCAAACAAACCGTATCGGCGTAAGCCGGTGCAAGGAAACGGAGTAGGCCGTCGCGGTCGTTGCCAGGGAGCAGGCAGTGTCAGTACCTGCCTTTAACCAGTCAATTAAGTTCGCTCCCGGCCTGAAGGCCGTCCGCCGGACGCCCCTGACGGGCCGCCGCTTATCTCCGCGTTATATTTCAAGAAGGAACATGTAGTGGGGCTGAAAATTGCGGTGGCTCAGATATCATCCGAAAGTGGAGCCATTGGCCAAAACGTGGAGAGACATTTAGCGGCCATCGAGGTTGCCGCGCAATTCAATGTTTCTTATCTTACATTTCCCGAGCTTTCCCTCACAGGTTATGAGCCTGAGCTCTCGCTGAATCTTGCGATGTCAGTTCACGATAGGCAACTTAAGTCTTTGCAAGTTGCGGCGAAAAAACACGGTATTTTTGTGGTTGCTGGGGCGCCGGTTGCAACGGACACTCTTCCTGAGATTGGATCTTTCATCTTTGCGCCAGATGGAAGCATTCGCACATATACGAAAATGCATCTTCATCCTGGAGAAGAGAAGTACTTTTCCGTTGGTAATCGCTACGAACTAACCCCAGTGCGTAAACATTTAATCGCAAACGCCATCTGTGCGGACACAAATGTCGCAGATCACGTAGCTGGCTGTGTTGAGAAAGGTGCAAAAATCTATATATCCGGCGCGATGATAACGGGTAACGGATACCCTAAAGATACCGAAATATTGAGAAATTATGCTCGTAATTACGGAATCGTGGTAGCGATGGCAAATCAAAACTCGCGCTCAAGCAGTGGGCTTCCTTGCGGTAAAAGTGCTATTTGGTCACGCTCTGGTCTACTCGTTTCAGCCAATGAGAGTCAATCAGCTATAGTCGTTGCGGAAAGCTCATCGGCTGGCTGGTCTGGGGGAGTAATTGAAATATAACCAGTCAGTCAACCGGACACCAAAAGCTTATTGCTTTTGGTTCCCTACGCTGGCGCTCCGGTGCCGGTTACTTATGCGTTATGAGTTCTGAGTGGTGCAGATGTTCAAAGCTTACGATGAGCTAATTGAGAGCAGTGAATACGTGTCAATCGATGAGCTGCTGGCTCATGGTTTTGATCCCGGCCAGCCGGATAACGATGGTCTATTTGTCCTTGAACCTGTGTGCCGGGCGCTAGACTTGGATTTAGCCTGTGAATTGATTAGGGCCGGAGCAGATGTGAATTCAAAAGGCAGCACTGGATTTACTCCTCTGCTCTCAACAATTGACTGCGCCAACCAAGACCCAAAGAAAGCTGTTCAGCTTGTCGAGCTATTGCTGGAACAAGGTGCCAACATCGAGGGAAGAGGTGATTGGGATAAAACGCCCTTTCTCAAATCCTGCACGCGAGGCGTCGCCGAGTTAACACGGCTGCTTGTTTCTAGAGGTTGCGACATACATGCAACCGCTACTGAAATTGGGGGCAATATGGGAGCTTTGGAATTCGCTGACACGCCGTCAAACAGTAGGGAATTTCGGCAATATGTCGGTAGTTTGTTCCACTCATAACAAGGTGGTCAACGGGACGCCAACTACGCTGCGCTCCGTTGCCGCCCATTACCACTGGCGTTATACAGTAGAAGGACCTCAGTCAGATGAGCCTGAAACAACATTTTGAGCTGATGGCCGAATACAATCGGTGGATGAATGAGAGGGTATATGGCGCCGCAGGCAACCTGAGCAAATCGGCTCTTTTAGAAGATCGAAGAGCCTTCTTCGGGTCAATATTGGGTACGCTAAACCATATCGTTGTTGGGGATACGATTTGGCTAAAGAGGTTTGCTGCACAACCAGCAAGCGCTGAACCACTACGTGAAATCACTGAGCTAGCGGCTCCCAAAAACCTCAACCAAATAATTTTCGAAGATCTTGATGAGTTGTATAGCCACCGAAAGTGGCTAGATGAGAAAATCATCAAATGGATTTCAGGGCTCACTGATAGTGATTTAGATTTTATTCTCAGCTATCAGAATACCAAGGGTGTGCCCGCCACCAAACGATTTTCCTCCTTGATCTATCATTTCTTCAATCATCAAACTCATCATCGGGGGCAGGTAACTACGCTACTTTCGCAATCTGGCGAAGACGTTGGGGTAACGGATTTGCTAGCACTGATCCCGAATCAGAACAATGTATAACCAGGGGCTCCAGCGGACCGGTTTTCCGGCGCGGTGCGCCTCCAAATCGGCCGCTGAGCCCGGGCGTTATATATTCTCTGTCTTGTGAGCAAAACTTATGGAATCTGTTGAGGGATGAATCTTTCTGATAAATTACTGCATGCCATAATAGGTTCTTTATTGGTCATTTTTATCGTGACCTATCCCGGATTTCTCATGACGGGA
>NZ_AXBW01000096.1:0-1348 GCF_000475355.1 Marinobacter sp. C1S70
CGAACTGATCGACAGCGACCTGGCCGCTATCGAAGCCGAGCTGGACCAGGCGATGACTGAGGAGCAGAAGGCCGCTCGACCCAAGCAGAAGCCTAAGCGCACCCCGCTGCCACCGGAGCTGCCCCGTACCCTGATCCACCACGAACCGGACAATACCCGGTGCCAGTGTGGCTGCCAGCTCAAGCGTATTGGCGAAGACATCAGCGAGAAGCTGGATTACGTCCCGGGCGAGTTCACGGTGGAGCGCCACATCCGGGGCAAGTGGGCCTGCGAGCAGTGCGAGACCTTGATCCAGGCACCGGTACCACCGCAGGTGATCGACAAGGGCATCCCCACTGCCGGCCTGCTGGCTCAGGTGCTGGTGGCCAAGTATGCGGACCATCTGCCACTGTACCGTCAGGAACGCATCTTCGGCCGTGCCGGCCTGGAAATACCCCGTTCCACACTCGCCGAATGGGTCGGTGCCTGCGGTGTGCAGTTGCAGCCCCTGGCAGATGCGTTGAGAAACGCCTTGCTGGAACACAACGTTCTGCACGCCGATGAAACGCCGGTCAGCATGTTGGCTCCGGGTAAGAAGAAAACCCATAAGGCCTACGTCTGGGCTTACTGCACCACACCATTCTCGGACCTGAAAGCCACCGTTTACGACTTCGCCCCAAGCCGGGCGGGTGAACACGCCCGCACCTTCCTGGGTGACTGGCAGGGCAAGCTGGTCTGTGACGATTACGCCGGCTACAAGGCCGGGTTCGGCAACGGCATCACCGAAATCGGCTGTATGGCCCACGCCCGACGCAAGTTCTACGACCTGCACGAGGCCAACAAGAGCGAGCTGGCTGCGAAGGCTCTGGAATACATCGGCGGACTGTACGAGATCGAACGGGAAACCAAAGACCTGCCGCCGGATAAGCGGCTGGAAATCCGACAAACCAAAGCCAAACCGCTTGCTGATGCACTGCAGCAATGGATGCAGGCGCATCGTCAGAAAGTGCCGGATGGCTCCGGCACGGCCAAAGCGTTGGATTACAGCCTCAAACGTTGGAAAGCGCTGACGCGCTACCTGGATGATGGTGCTGTGCCCATCGATAACAACTGGGTGGAAAACCAGATCCGGCCCTGGGCGCTGGGCCGTTCCAACTGGCTGTTCGCGGGATCACTACGCAGTGGTCAACGTGCGGCTGCGGTGATGACCCTGATCCAGTCTGCCAAGCTGAACGGTCATGATCCCTATGCCTATCTAAAAGATGTGCTGACCCGCCTGCCGACGCAGAAGAACAACTCCATCGACGAGCTATTGCCCCACAACTGGAAGCCGACTATATCTGACAAGGTGTGATGGCCGGACGCTTAC
>NZ_AXBW01000097.1:0-2685 GCF_000475355.1 Marinobacter sp. C1S70
GTCACCCCCTGGCCACTGGAGCGGCCAATATGGCGGTAAGCGCTCAGATCCAGTGTTTCTTTTGGTTCCGATAGCGGTTCCGGCTGTCGCTCCCGGAGAACGGCGGCCTGGGCTGCTTCCAGATAACTTTGCAGCCGTGTCGCGGTCATGCCGGGACGCTCTGCCAGCGTCGTAATTAATGCCGGATCCACGGGCGCATGGCGCTTGAGCAGGTCACGGGCAGCCACCAGCTGGTCCTTGTAGATCTTGGGCTCGGAACGCTTGAGCTGTTGGCACAACCGTGGCCCGATGTCACTGCCGATCAGGTCGTTGATCTTACCCTCAAGGGCGGCCACCCGCTGGGCATGATCCCGGTAGTGGTGGGTGTTCTTGATCACCTTGCCTTTATCGGCACACAGAGCATGGCTGGCAATGACTTCCCCTGTGTTCAGGTCGCTGATGTGGAGTTGGCCGCCGGACTCCAGAACGCCCACCCGGGCCTGTTGCCAGGCCATGGGCACAGAGTACTTGTTGGCCTTCCAGGCGATCAGGCCGGTCTTGTCGGCTCGACGTGTCTCGTGGGCCACAGATTGCACGCAAGCTGGTGACAGGTAAGCCTCCAGGTGTTCTCGCTCATCCCGTTCGAAGCGTTCCCGGGGTGGCTCTCCGGTGGTGCCGTGGATGCGGACATTGGCTACGCTCTCAAGCCAGTCCTGCACGTGCTGGCGCACGTGCTCCTGGTCCCGGAAGACCTCACCGTAAAGGCAATCCTGCTTGACGTACTTCACGCCAGCTTCCACCTTGCCCTTGCTCTCCGGGTCATAACCTTCGCAGGCATGGATCCGGAACCCGGCCGTGGTGGCATACTCGTGGAACCGTTGGTTGAGGGTCAGCTCCCGGTACTGTTCGTTGATGACCACCAGCTTGGTCTGATCGTAGACGCATTCCTCCGGCAGGCCACCGAAGTAACGCAGGGCTTCGTTATGGAGTTGGATAAAGGTCTGGGTATCCAGTGGGCGGAAGGCCAGACCCACGTACATCAACCGCGAGTAGGACAGCACGAACACCACGAAGTGCAGCGTGCGCTCTTCGCCACCAATCAGCACGCCGCGCAACTCACCCGGGTCCACCTGACACTGAACACCCGGCACATCGTCCAGAATGGGTTCGTAATAGCGCATCTGGGCTGAGGCCACTTCCCCCTTGAGCGTTCGCACATAGCGGCGAATGGAACGATCCGAAGCTGGCAACTCACCAACCTTCGCTTGCAGCTTGCGGGCAATTTTGACGGCGCTGAGCTTGGGGAATTCTTTGAGAAGATGAATCAGATAATCCCGGTGATCATCGAGGCGCTTGGTGCGTGAGGGATCTTCTATCTGTTCCGAAATCGCGTTCTCATCCATCCGCAGATACTTGCGAACGGTATTGCGGGACAACCCCAGTTCCTGACTGATGGCGCGGATCGACAACCCTTTGCCGTTATCGTGCAGTGCCTTGATCTTGTGTATCACAACCCACTCCTTCACTGACATGCCCCCGGCCATCGATAAAAGCTGGGGACAGTAGCTGGTTCTGTGGCCTGACGGCCACTCGGAGGTGGGTCAAAATTAATGGCCAGTAGTGGGTCATTTTAATTGGCCATTAACAGCGGCCAACGTTCATGACATCGTGCCCACCGACAAGCTGCTGCATGGTGAAGAGCAACGAGTCTTCGGTGATGCCGGTTATCTTGGTATTCAAAAGCGGGATGAACATAAGCACCGTGAAAACGTCTCCTGGTTCATTGCCAAACGGCCTGGCACCCGGAAAAAGCTGGATAGCGACAAGCTGAAAGCCGAGAAAATCAAAGCCAGTGTTCGTGCCAAAGTGGAGCATCCCTTCCGCTACATCAAACAGGTCTTTGGTTATGGCAAGGTCCGCTATCGGGGCCTTGCCAAGAACAACAACCGGCTGCACTTGCTGGCCGCATTCAGCAACCTGCTGATTGGTGAAAAATACATGCTGGCGTAGGGCCAGTGTGCCCGTTTTCCGCCAAAATGGCGGGAAACAGGCAAAAAACAAACAAATAACAGGAGAATAGTGTCTGAAATTTGGAATTTTTGCCGGCTCAAGCCAAGATCGACAAAAATCAGCGGTTATTCAGACCTTCCTTAAGTTTCTCGCATGGTTCTCGCGTATCTGCAGAGAGAAGATCAGTCAGATGGGATATTTAGTGATTCAAGGAGATTAAACGGTGTCGGAACTCAAAAAATTCCAGGTACAAACCGCTCGCCCACTGCCTGGGGATGTTGGAGGGTTTGGATTCTTTGCGACACTCGAAGGCCCGAAGCACGCGGTCAAGAAAAATAAGAAGGATGGAGATGGCGTGGAGGCTATTTTTGAAGGGGTCGGTGTGGCCTGCACAAGCAACAAGCAGGCCGAACTCGCCGAATGAACTCGACGAAAAGCTCCGCCAATAAGCCGACCAGCGCATCAGGCTGGATCTGGGTGACGGAGTCAAGGTGAGTTGTGGGAGGTTTTGGGATTTGCTGGCTGAGGTTTAGGCGTTTACCGGGAAGAAATAAATCGAAGTCCCGAGGAATGGTCCAGCTCGAAAAAAAACAGCAATGGAGTAGGTGTGATGAGGATTTTCTTGGCAGCGTTGGCTTTGTTGCCATTACTGTCTCTTAATGTCGTGGTTGCTAACCCGGATTTCTCATAGGTCCC
>NZ_AXBW01000098.1:0-740 GCF_000475355.1 Marinobacter sp. C1S70
GTTTAAATGGGGGCTACTACATGGATGAACTGGATTGGGAGCTGGAGCGGCGCAACCTGCGCTTCGCCCGCTACGCGGATGACTGCCAGATCTACGTGGGCAGTCGCCGTGCAGGAGAGCGGGTGATGGTGAGTCTGACGCGCTTTATCGAGGACTCGCTGAGGCTCACAGTGAATACACGAAAGAGCGCGGTAGACCGGCCCTGGAAGCGAAGCTTCCTGGGCTTCACCCTCAGCCGGAAAGGACAGCGATTGAAGGTGGCTGCCAAAGCCATCACTAAGTTGAAATCCCAGATCCGGATACTGAGCCGCCGAACACGGGGCCACTCACTGGCCCAGGTGATCGCAGATCTGAAAGAGACCCTGCTTGGTTGGAAAGCGTACTTCGACGCAGCCGAAGTGCTGAGCCCGCTGCGGGACCTGGACAAGTGGATAAGGCGGAGAATGAGAAGTTACGTGTGGAAGCAATGGGGCCGAAGGGGGTATCGTGAGCTGAGAAAGCGGGGTGTCCCGGTCAGATTGGCCTGGAACACCGCCAAATCGGCCCACGGCCCGTGGCGGTTGAGTCACTCGCCGGCCCTGCGGGAAGCCCTACCGGCCCGGTTGTTCCGGAGCTATGGGCTGCCGGAACTGGCAGTGCGGTAACGGGTTGAATCAAGTCACTGAATCGCCGTGGTACGTGATCCGTATGCCCGGTGATGTGGGAGGAGGGGCATCGTGAGGTGCCTCCCTATCCCGATT
>NZ_AXBW01000099.1:0-1319 GCF_000475355.1 Marinobacter sp. C1S70
TGTAGTAGCCCCCATTTAAACCGGACACCTTGGTAGAAGCAAAGGCCTAGGCATAGACCTAGTGCAAAGGAGTGTCCAAGGTGGAGAGAATCGAAGTCATAACCGGAGTGCAGCGCCGTCGCCGGTATTCCGCGCAGGAGAAAGCATTCATGGTTGCAGAGTGTGAGCAGCCAGGCATGTCGGTATCGCTTGTAGCCCGGCGTCATGGTATATCAGCAAGTCTGTTGTTCCGTTGGAAGAAGCTGATGAAAGACGGTGGCATGTCCGCGATTGAATCCGGTGATGAGGTTGTAAGCGCATCCGAGGTGAAAGCCCTGAACAAGAAGGTTCGGGAGCTGGAGCGGATGTTGGGCCGCAAGACGATGGAAGCTGAAATACTCCGGGAAGCCCTGGAGGTGGCTCAGTCAAAAAAGTTGATCTCGCGCATGCCGTTGCTGCCACCGGACGATACCCTCTGAAGCGGGTTGCGGAAGTGCTGAAGGTATCGCGCTCCAATCTTCTGGATCGTCTTCATGGTCGCCAGAAAGGCCGAAGCCCGAGATACAGAAAACAGGACGATGACCGGCATTTGCCGTTTATCCGTGAGCTGTGCGAGGCCCGTGCTGCCAATGGCTATCGAAGGATCACGGCTCGACTGAATCGGTTGCTCGCAGCCAATGATGAGCGAGTAAACCACAAGCGCGTGTACCGACTGATGAAGCAGGATGGGCTGCTGTTACCCCGGTATACAGGGCGACCTCAAGAGCGCTGCCACAACGGCCAGGTTATTACGTTGAAGCCGGACCTTCGCTGGTGCTCGGATGGCTTTGAGATCCGCTGCTGGAACAAGGAGGTTGTCCGTGTAGCCTTCAGCCTGGACTGCTGTGATCGCGAGCTGATGCGCTATGTAGCGACTACTGGTGGCATCACCGGTGAGATGGTTCAGGACCTGCTGCTGGAAAGCTTGGAATACCGGTTCGGCCAGTCAGAGCGAGTGCCTCATCCGCTGGAATGGCTGACGGACAATGGCAGTTGCTACATTGCCAAAGAAACGCGAGCCTTCGCGTCCTCTCTGGGGTTTGTAGTGTGTACTACACCGGTGAGAAGCCCTCAGAGCAACGGCATGGCTGAGGCCTTCGTGAAGACGTTCAAGCGGGACTATGTGTACCTGAACGATCTTCCTGATGCCGCCACGGTAATGGCCAGGTTGCCGGAATGGATCGAGGACTATAACCGCAGCCACCCGCACAAGGGGCTGAAAATGAAATCGCCCTGGGAGTACCGGGCGGAACTGGCATCAAACGAATAAGGTGGTGTCCGGTTTAGCGGGGGCAACTACA
>NZ_AXBW01000100.1:0-1604 GCF_000475355.1 Marinobacter sp. C1S70
GAGGCTGTGTAAAAACACGATTTACATAGCTTCTGAGCAGGCCCACAAAATGCCTCGGACATCGTCCGGGGCATTTTTGCTTTCAATCAGCCTATATTTACAGGCAATAAAGAGGCCTAAGCGCCTCAAGCCAGCCTTGCCAGCATCCCCTTCACGCCCAGCACGTTGATCGCCCGCATCAGGTTGTAACTCAGCACCCCCAGACTGTATTCACTACTGGCAGAACTCAGACCCCAGCAGGTAAATCTCCCTTTATTCAGCATTCTCTTGAGTGTAGCGAAGGTCGGCTCAACGGTAGCCATCCGACGGATCATCCGCTCAGGTGTGGCGGCGTTCGTTGCTTTCTCCAGAGCCTCTTCATTGAAGTGGCGTGTGACCCAGCGTCGATCCGCCTTGGTGCATTGGCTCTGGAGCGGGCATTGATTGCAGCCTGAGCGTGCGTACAGATGCAGACGATCCTTGTTGCTCACCGTCTTGTGAGGCAGCCGCTCTCCAGCAGGGCAGAGGTAAGCGTCCTGTTCGGGCAAATAGGTGAAGTCACGTTTCTGGAAGTACTCGCCGTTTCCCTGATTGTTGACCGCCCGGTTCGATGGCACTGCCACATCGTACCCAGAAGACTGAAGCTCTTTGATCTGCTGACCGTTGGAGTAGCCGGCATCGGCAACGAGGGTTTCTAGTCTGCCCTCCAGTACATCATGGGTCTCTTGGGCGATCGGTTTCAGTTGCTGGTTATCGCTACCTGCCTGTGTCAGGTCGTGGTGAACGATCAGTTGGTATTCCTCGTCAACGGCATTCTGCGCGTTGTAGCCCACCACCGTGCCTTCCCGGCCAGATTTCATCAGCTTGGCGTCCGGCTCTGTACGACAGAGCTGAGTCTTGTCCTCATCGACCAGCGTCTTCAGCTCATCCTGCAGTTCCGCCTTGTGGGTTTCCAGATAAGCCAAGGCTTCGGATACTTTGTCACGGTTCAGATCGGCGTCATCACCTTGTTCCGATGCCGCCAGCTGAGCGAGATAACGATCAATTTTCTGATCCAGCTTGCCCAGCTGCTTCTCCAGCTGCTTGCGGGTAACAGCCTGGTCTTTACTGGCGGCCGCTTTGAACTTGCTGCCATCAATCGCCACCAACTGGCCACTGACCAGTCCTGCCTGTTTGCAGAACACAATGAACTGCCGGCACACCTTCTTGACCGCGTCACCGTTATCTTTACGGAAGTCCGCGATGGTTTTGAAATCCGGTGCCAGCTGCTTCATCAGCCAGAGCACTTCCAGGTTGCGATGACATTCTTTTTCCAGCCGTCGGGTACTGCTGGTCTGGTTGAGGTAGGCGTAGATATAAAGCTTGAGCAAATCGCCGGGGTGGTAAGGGCGGCGGCCGGTATGAGCCGTCTGAGCTTTCCTGAACCCCATCTCTGACAAATTCAGTGAATCCACAAACGCATCAATGACGCGAACCGGGTGATCTTCGGGGACATAATCTTCAACGCTGGGTGGGAGCAACAGCGCCTGACTTCGAGGGGTGCCGTCAAGATGCCTCATAAAAAATAACCGCGAGCCATGTCGCGGTTATTTTGCCAGCTTCGGAGGCTGTTTTCACACAGCCTC
>NZ_AXBW01000101.1:0-1377 GCF_000475355.1 Marinobacter sp. C1S70
CACATGGATGATGGGATGAACACCTCTTGTTGAGATCGGCGTCAAAGCGCCACTATTAGATGTGCGAAATCAATAGGTCAACAACAAGAGGTGTTCAGATGAACGTTACCCTAATCGGAATCGACTTGGCAAAAACTGTCTTTCAGGTTTGTGGTGTGAACCGAAGCGGCAACCCGGCGTTCAATCATCAAATGCGCAGGAATAGACTGATTGAGAAGTTGCTGCAGTATCCGGAAGCGACGATTGCCATGGAGGCCTGCAGTGGTTCGAACTACTGGGGTCGGGAGCTAAAGAAGCTGGGCTTTGAGGTGTTATTGATTCCGCCCCAGCATGTGAAGCCGTTTGTGAAGGGCAACAAGAACGACCGGAACGATGCCTTTGCGATTACAGAGGCCGCCCGGCGACCGAGGATGCGGTTTGTGGAACCGAGATCTCTGGAGCAAACAGACATACTGGTGCTGCATAAGCTGATCAATCGGAAGGTCCAGGCCCGAACCGCGTTGATCAATCAGATCCGGGGCTTTCTGAACGAGTACGGCGTCATCGTTGCGCCAGGCAAGGAACGATTACTCAAGGCGTTACCAGAGTTGCTGGAGGACGCGGAGAACCCACTGACCTGTGCTGCCAGAGAGGCCTTACAGAGTCTGTTGGAAGAGTGGAGAGAGGCCAATCGCCAGATACAGATGCATGAGGCGAAACTGAAGCAAACAGCCAAACAGCTGGAGCCGGCACGGCGCCTGATGGGCGTGAAAGGGGTTGCGGAGAAAACGGCAACCGCGGTGGTGGCCTATGCCGGTGACGGTAAGGCCTTTAAGAGCGGACGACACTTTGCCGCCAATCTGGGATTGGTTCCGAACGAACACTCCAGTGGCGGCAAGCAAAAGCTCGGAAGCATCACCCGTCGAGGGAATAACTATCTGCGCCGATTGTTGGTTCAGGGTGCCTGGTCGGTCATCCGATACACGGATAAAGCCACCGACCGGCTATCACGCTGGGCGGCAGGGGTTATTGAGCGCAGAGGCAAACACAAAGCGGTGATTGCCGTGGCCAACAAGTTGGCAAGAATTCTATGGGCAATGCTCTACCACCAAACGGAGTACCGGGCGGCGTAAAGCAGCACCCAAGGAGCAAAGGCACCCCACGCAAATGCGGTGAGCAATGAGTTAACAGGGTTAAACCGGCCCTTGTGAATGCTGGCGAGCACACGGAGCACCAACTCCGTACGGACGATAAGCGGCAAGGGCGCGGTTTTCATTGAGGCCAGAGTCACCGGAGTGACTCATCATAAAGGCCGGATATACGTGCGCAGTTTTACCCAGTTAACTTTTTACACCACCGAGAGCTTGGGAGGCTTGCGCAACAAGAGGTCTACATATA
>NZ_AXBW01000102.1:0-489 GCF_000475355.1 Marinobacter sp. C1S70
TTCGGTGGCCAGCCAGATCTCATCAATGCGGATCATCCCAACAGATCCCGAAGCAAAGCCGCACACTGATGAGCTTGCTCCGCAGGCCACTCCACCACAACCGCACCACCGGCGCGGGGAATCTTGATGCGGATGGTGCTACATTGATTCGAGACTGACAGGGTGTCCGGCACAGGCGCTACGGCTGGCAGACGGACCGGAACGAATTCAGGTGCTTCCGGAGTTTTAGCCGCCCTTCGCGCTTCGCTCATCCAGCGCCGGACCATGTTGGCGTTGAGGCCGTTATCCAGCGAAATCCGGGAAACAGACGCCCCGGGCCTCAGACATTCGGCGACGATACGAGCCTTCAGCTCTTTGGAGTAACGACGACGTTTTTGGTAGGGCTTGTTTACGCTTATGTTGGTCATGTTAAGTGTCCACTTAAAAATAAGTGGACACTATCCTGACGGCCGCAGCGCCTGGCTCAAGATGGGATTACCGGACGGTTAC
>NZ_AXBW01000103.1:0-1269 GCF_000475355.1 Marinobacter sp. C1S70
TGAGGTGGACCCAATCAGTTGGACAACCTGATGGTCTCCCTAAGCTATGATCCGGTTGTTTCCCTGGCTCAGGCTGCCAGAGATATGGATTGCCCGTAGTACACCTCATCGGGCGTTTGGTAATCAAGGGTTTGGTGGTACCGGGTCTGATTGTAATGCCGGAAGTACCGGTGGAGCGCCTGCTTCAAGTGTCGGCCATCCTCGAAGGCAGTGAGGTAGACGCACTCGTGTTTGACGCTGCGCCAGAGCCGTTCCACGAAGATGTTGTCATGGTAGCAGCCCTTGCCGTCCATGCTGATCCGGATGCCATGTTCTTTGAGAACGCTTGTGAAGGCCTCGCTGGTGAACTGGACGCCCTGATCGGTGTTGAAGATCTCCGGCGTTCCATGGCGCTGTAGAGCCTCCTCCAGGGCATCGACGCAGAAGTCTGCGTCCATGGTGTTGGAGATCCGCCAGGACAGCACCTTGCGGCTGTACCAGTCGATGATGGCAACCAGATACATGAAGCCCCGCGCCAGCGGCACGTAGCTGATGTCAGTTGCCCAAACCTGATTGGGACGATCGATCTTCAAGCCCTTGAGCAGGTACGGGTACACCTTGTGCCCGTCGCCCGGAACACTGGTTCTTGGTCGCGGGTACACGGCTTGAATACCCATGGTGCGCATCAACCGCTGCACCCGCTTCCGGTTGACCCGGTAGCCCTGGTGCTGCAAGTGGACCCGCATTTTGCGAGAACCATAATACGGCGTTTCCAGGTGCTGTTGATCAATCAGGTACATCAGATCCAGATCCTCCTGACATTGCTCACGATGGACGTAGTACACCGATGAGCGGCTCAGCTTGAGCAGCTCACACTGGCGCGAAAGACTGACTTGGGGGTGACCTCGCTCGATCATCGCCAACCGCTGTTGACGGCTTACTGATCGAGCTTGCGCGACAAAAAATCGCGTTCCACCGTCAGTCGACCGATCTCGCGGTAAAGCTCGTCTGTGCTGGGCTCATCGGATTGCTTGCCGGCCTTCCTCTTGCCTTCGAAGAGATCGGGAGCGTTCTCCAGCAGCTCGCGCTTCCAGGTACTGACCATGGTGGGGTGAATCTGGAAACGGGCGGCAATTTCGGATGTGGTCTGGTCACCCTTGAGGGCAGCCAGAGCAACTTTGGACTTAAATGATGCGCTGTATTGCTTGCGTTTCTTGCTCATGATTCTCCTCCTCGTGGAGATGATGAATCAAAGCTTAGGCACCTGTCCAAAATTTGGGGTCCACTTCA
>NZ_AXBW01000104.1:0-253 GCF_000475355.1 Marinobacter sp. C1S70
AAAACTGACCTTCTCGCCACTGTCTCGCCGTCAAATTGAAGCCGATTTCTCCGGTGGCCATATCACCTCCGATGCCGGCCTGCTCCTGCTTCGCGAAGTCGACAATCAACACCAGCTCACTCAGCGCCTGGCTACGGTGCTGGACGATACCCGTAATCCGGTGCTGGTTCGCCACAAGCTTCAAACCATGATCCGGCAACGGGTCTTTGGCGTGGCTGCCGGGTACGAAGATCTGAACGATCACGAAACGTTA
>NZ_AXBW01000105.1:0-1817 GCF_000475355.1 Marinobacter sp. C1S70
CGAACTGATCGACAGCGACCTAGCCGCTATCGAAGCCGAGCTGGACCAGGCGATGACCGAGGAACAGAAGGCGGCTCGGCCCAAGCAAAAGCCCAAGCGCGCCCCGCTGCCACCAGAACTGCCCCGCACCCTGATCCACCACGAACCGGAAAATACTCAGTGCCAGTGTGGCTGCCAGCTCAAGCGTATTGGTGAAGACGTCAGCGAGAAGCTGGATTACGTCCCAGGCGAGTTCACGGTGGAGCGCCACATCCGGGGCAAGTGGGCCTGCGACAAATGCGAGACCTTGGTCCAGGCACCGGTGCCACCACAGGTGATCGACAAAGGCATCCCGACGGCGGGTCTGCTGGCTCAAGTGCTGGTGGCCAAATACGCGGACCATCTGCCCCTGTACCGTCAGGAACGTATCTTCGGCCGTGCTGGCCTGGAAATCCCGCGCTCCACTCTGGCCGAGTGGGTGGGGGCCTGTGGTGTGCAGTTGCAGCCCCTGGTGGACGCACTGAGAAACACCTTGCTGGAACACAACGTTCTGCACGCCGACGAAACCCCGGTGAGCATGCTGGCCCCGGGCAAGAAAAAGACTCACAAGGCCTACGTCTGGGCGTACTGCACCACACCGTTCTCGGACCTCAAAGCCACCGTTTACGACTTCGCACCCAGCCGGGCGGGTGAACACGCTCGCACCTTCCTGGGTGACTGGCAGGGCAAGCTGGTCTGTGATGATTACGCCGGCTACAAGGCCGGGTTCGGTAACGGCATTACCGAAATCGGCTGCATGGCCCACGCCCGGCGCAAGTTCTACGACCTGCACGAAGCCAATAAGAGCGAACTGGCGGCCAAGGCACTGGAATACATCGGCGGGCTGTACGAGGTCGAGCGAGACACCAAAGAGCTGCCGGCGGATAAGCGGCGAGAAATCCGGCAAACCAGGGCCAAGCCAATCGCTGATGCGCTGCATCAGTGGATGCTGGCGCATCGTCAGAAAGTGCCGGATGGCTCCGGCACGGCCAAAGCCCTCGATTACAGCCTCAAGCGGTGGGCAGCGCTGACGCGCTACCTGAACGATGGTGCCGTGCCCATCGATAACAACTGGGTAGAAAACCAGATCCGGCCCTGGGCATTGGGTCGCAGCAATTGGCTGTTCGCGGGTTCACTGCGCAGTGGCCAGCGTGCGGCTGCGGTGATGACGCTGATCCAGTCGGCGAAGCTAAACGGCCATGATCCCTATGCCTATCTGAAGGACGTGCTGACCCGCTTGCCGACGCAGAAGAACAACGCCATCGACGAGATGTTGCCCCACAACTGGAAGCCGGCTACACCTGACAAGGTGTGATGGCCGGACGCTTACGAAACAACGCATAGGATCTTGATAAATCGAAATTTTGAGGTCGCGCCCCTCGCGGGCGCGTGGATTGAAACCCGCAGGTCCTGGTCTGTCAGGGTGGGGTTGCTGGTCGCGCCCCTCGCGGGCGCGTGGATTGAAACAGGCATGGGCGGCCCGGCTTGAAAAGCTGTGGGGGTCGCGCCCCTCGCGGGCGCGTGGATTGAAACGGAGGCGTAGGGCAAGGGTCGCAACAGATCGACACGTCGCGCCCCTCGCGGGCGCGTGGATTGAAACAGCCCGTACATCGGGGCCGGGGTTTACATGGCCACAGTCGCGCCCCTCGCGGGCGCGTGGATTGAAACGCCATACAGGCGAGAGCCGCTTGACATTTCAAACGTCGCGCCCCTCGCGGGCGCGTGGATTGAAACACGCCGACACCACAAACTCGGTGGGGCCATCGGGTCGCGCCCCTCGCGGGCGCGTGGATTGAAAC